>NZ_CP117882.1:331759-663519 GCF_028736195.1 Novosphingobium sp. KACC 22771
TTCGCGCGGCATTTATCTTTGACCCGATTAACGCAAGGAAAGGCATGTCAGCCATGGAGCCAGTAAGCCGTTATTCTCTCGCAATGCGTGTGCTGCACTGGTTGCGCGCCTTGCTGATCCTTGGGCTGATTGCGGCGGGCTTCACGATGACCTCGCTGCCCGATACGTCCACCATCAAGTTCACCACGCTCTATCCGATGCACAAGGAGTTCGGGGTGCTGGTCTGGCTGGTCGTGGTGGTGCAATTGGCGATCCGCCTGCAAAGCCGGCTGCCGCTGCCTCCCGTCGGGTTGAAGCCGTGGGAGGCGCATCTTTCGCATGTGGTGCATGTCGCCATGCTGGTGTTGGCCTTTGTCGTGCCGCTGATGGGCTATGGCATGTCGGCAAGCTTTACGCAAAGCGACGGAGTTCCCTTCTTCGGCCTCGAAGTGCCCGAACTCCTGCCCAAGAACGACAACGCCTTTGCCGTGTTTCAACTGCTGCACAAAGTGCTGGCCTATACGCTGCTTGGGCTGGTGGCTCTGCATGTTGCGGGTGTTCTCAAGCATCGATTTTTCGATGCCGATAAAGCCAATGATGTTCTTCCCCGGATGCTGTAATTGCGTCCCTCTATAAAGACAGAAACATGATACAGGCGATTAATTACATTGAGCAGTCCCTGCGCGATTCTGATGGCATTCAGGTCGCCAACCCTGCCACGGGCGAACTTGTCGCCTCGATCCGGTCGTGGAGCGTGGAGGATGTGTCCGGGGCCATCGACCGGGCCGATCGGCTTCGCCCGGCATGGGCCGCCATGACCGCGCAGGAGCGTGCGACGATCCTGATGAAATGGTACAACCTGATCCTGGCCAATGAGGATGTGCTGGCCGAAGTGGTGACGGTGGAGGCGGGCAAACCGCTGGCCGAGGCGCTGGGCGAGGTGCGCTACGGCGCGGCCTATGTCCAATGGTATGCCGAAGAAGGCAAGCGCGCCTATGGCGAGGTCATCCCCAGCTTTGCAACGGATCGTCGCGTTTTGACCCTGCGTCAGCCAGTGGGCACCTGCACCGCGATCACGCCATGGAATTTTCCCGTGGCGATGATTACCCGCAAGGTGGCGCCGGCATTGGCGGCGGGCTGCTCCATCGTGGTCAAACCCGCCGAGGCCACGCCGCTTTCGGCGCTGGTGCTGGAACAGTTGGCGATCCGCGCCGGGGTGCCCGAAGGTTTGTTCGCCGTGACGCCATCGCGCCAATCGGCGGCGGTGGGGCAATTGTTCTGCACCCACCCCAAGGTGCGCAAGCTCAGCTTTACCGGATCGACCCGCGTGGGCAAGATCCTGATGGCGCAGGCCGCCGACCAGGTGCTGCGTCTCAGCCTTGAACTGGGCGGCAATGCGCCGCTGATCGTGATGGATGATGCCGATCTGGATCGCGCGGTGCGCGGCGTAATGGATGCCAAATTCCGCAATGCCGGACAGACCTGTGTCTGCGCCAATCGCATCCTTGTCCATGACGGCGTACACGACGCCTTTGTCGAAAAGCTGGCGGCGGCGGTGTCCTCGCTCAAGGTGGGCAATGGGCTTTTGGCCGATACGCAGATCGGCCCGCTGATTTCGCCCAAGGAGGCCCGGCGCGTGTCGGATCTGGTGGATGATGCGGTGGCGCGGGGCGCCACGGTTGCCGCGCAGGCCCACGGGGGCCCGGACGCATCCGCCTTTGCCACCCCGCGCGTGGTGACGGGCGTGACCCCGGATATGGAATTGGCCAGCGGCGAGATCTTCGGCCCTGTGGCCCCCGTCATCCGCTTTGCCGACGAAGAGGAGGCTATCGCGCTGGCCAATGATACGCCTTACGGCTTGGCGGCCTATCTCTTTACGGGCGATATGGGCCGCGCATGGCGCATGATGGAGGCGTTGGAATATGGCATGGTGGCGATCAATGATGGCCGCCTTTCCAGCGAGGTGGCGCCCTTTGGCGGGGTGAAACAATCCGGCTTTGGCCGCGAGGGTTCGGCGCATGGGCTGATGGAATATATGGAAATCAAATATGCGATGATGGGTCTTTAATTCGACCTCATGGCTTGCAGCAGGGCGGGCGCCGGGATCACCCCCGGCGCCCGTTTTGCCTTATGGTTTTGCCTGATAGACTTCCTTGCCCGCGATCACCGTGCGCAGCACCCGCGTCGCATGGATCTCACGCGGGGGGATGGCGAAAATATCGCGGTCGATGACGATGAGATCGGCCTGTCTTCCCGGCTCCAGTGTTCCCACCCTGTCGCCGATGCCCAGTTGCATTGCGGCCGAAACCGTCATCATGCGCAGGGCGTCGGCCACGCTGACCTTTTGCGATGGGGCAAGGGCGGTGGCGCCGCCGCCGGGCGTTTCGCGCGTGACCAGCGTTTCGATCGCCACCCATGGTGACATGGACGGCACCACCGGCCAGTCCGAGCCGATGACCACCCGCGCCCCCGCATCCAGGGCCTCGCGCACCGGGGTAAAGCGTGCCATGCGCTGCGGCCCGACGGTGCGATAGAGATCCTGAACCGGCGGGCTGGGGAACCAGATGTAGGGCGAAAATTCAAACGTTGCGCCCAGATCGCGCGCGCGGCCGATATCCTCGGGCAGGACGAAATTGCCGTGGGCGATTTCATGATGCGGGCCATAGGTGCCGTTGGCCTTGCGCGCGGCGGCAATCGCATCGAGCGCGGCGTGCACCGAAGCATCGCCCGCCGCATGCAGCTTTACCGTCAGCCCAGCCGCGTCATAGCGGGCAAGGTGCTGCGCAATCGCTTCGGGAGCGATGATGAGTGATCCTCTGGCGCGGCTCGCATCGCCAAAGGCAGCCGCATCGGCATAGGGATCATGCATGGCGGCGGTGTGCGAGTCGGTGGGCACGCCATCAAGGATCATCTTGACGCAGGAAACATCCAGCCCCGGTCTGGCATAAAGATGGCGCTGGGCGATCAGGCCTTGGTCGCTGTCCCACATGCAGGTGCGCACATGCTGGGCCAGACCGCCCGCATCGGACAGGGCGGCATAGGCGCGGGCGTTGGCGGTGGCCATCAGTGCCTCTTCATAGGCGGTGATGCCCTGCGCCAGCATCGCCTGCGTGGCCAGGCGCAGGGCCTCCACACGGTCCCCGTCGCCGGGCGGGGGGACTTTGTTCAGCAGCATGATGGCGGCGTTTTCGCGCAGGACGCCGGTGGGCTCGCCCTTGCTGTCGCGCTCAATCACGCCGCCTGCCGGGTTTTGTGTGTTGCGGTCAATGCCCGCCGCCGCCAAAGCCGCTGAATTGACCCAGACGCTGTGCAGGCTGATGTCATGCAGCACAACCGGGACATGGGGCGCGACGGCGTCCAGGATCCGGCGATGCGGGGCAACCTTGCCCAGCGAGGAGGCATCCCATTGGCCCCCCACGACCCATGCGCCGGGCTTGGCCTGCGCAACGCAGGTTTTGACGGCAGCCACCACTGTGGTCGCAGCGGACCCTTGCGCAAAGCCGCATTCGCGCGCGTGCAGCCCGGCGTCCACCGCATGGACATGCATGTCGATCAGGCCCGGCAGGACCGTCTTTCCGCCCAGATCGACCATGCGTGTGGCCCCGGTGCGGTGGGCGTTCATCTGCGCCTCGTTGCCGATGGCCAGAATGGTGCCTTTGCCGATGGCCACAGCGGTCTGCCATCCGTCGGGTGTGGCAATGCGGCCGTTGATATAAATGGTTTCGGCCGGGGCCGGGGTGGGCGGCGTGATGGCATCCTGAAACTGGGCCAAGGCCGGGGTGGCCATGGTGGTGGCCAGCAGGGCGGCCATGGCGCAGGCGATCAGACGTGAATGCATGGAAATATCCCTGAAACGGTGGGCGCGGCATGCCGGAGAGCTCCGCCAAGCCACGCCCTGTACATTAGAATTTGGCGCCCAGTTCGATCCCAAAGGTGCGCGGCGGCGCCCAGCGGTCCAATCGCTCGGAGAAGGGGGCGAGATAGAAGGAGTAATCGCGATAGCGCTTGTCGAACATGTTGCGGGCAAAGAGCGCGACCGAGAGATGATCCTGCGCAAAGCTGTAGGCAAGGCGGCCATTGGCCAGCAGATAGCCGGGCAGGTTACCGTCGGGCGTGTTCGTCGCCTCGAAATAGGTGCTGGAGTGCCAATTGACATCCACCCGCCCGGTGAGCCTGCCCGCGCCGATGTCCTGTCCGACCTGCGCCCCGGCATTGAGCGAGAAGCGCGGGACAAAGGGCAGGCGATTGCCCGCGCAATTGGTGGCTGGCGCACAGCCGGGGAAATCGGCGTAGGTGGCATCGGTATAGCCTGCACCAAAATTGAGATCGACCGCGCGTACCGGTTTGGCGGTCACTTCCACTTCAAAGCCCTTGATTTTGGCCGCCGCCGCATTGCGGATCTGGAAGGCGGCGCCCACCAGAGCGGAGACCTGAAGATCCTTGTAATCGGTGTAGAAAGCCGCCGCATTGATGCGCAGCTTGTGGCCCATCAGGTCGGACTTGATGCCCGCTTCATAGGACCATGCGTTTTCCGGGCCAAAGCTGATGTTGGTGTCGCCCACGATGTCGGGGTTGAACCCGCCGCTTTTGAACCCGCGCGCGATACTGGCGTAGATCCGGGTATCGGCCACCAGTTGATAGCTGATGCTGGCATTGCCCGAAACATTGGTGTCGCGCCGATGCAATTGGGCGGAAAGATTGGGTAGGGGGACAAAGGACGAGTTGGTCTGGTTGAACACCAGATCCTTGGTTTCCAGATTATAACGCAACCCGCCGCTGAGGGTCAGGCCCGGCAGCGGGCGCCAATTGCCGCTGGCAAAAGCGGCGAAGGCGTCGGTCTTGAGGGTAGAAATGCTGGAAATTGCGCCGAAAAACGCGCTCGGCCCGGGAGGTCCGAAGGCCACTGTCGCACGGTTGGAATCGGCATCCTGATGCAGGTAATAAAGGCCGAGCAGATAATCGGCCCTTCCGCTGGTGGGCGAGGCAAGGCGCAATTCCTGGGTGAACTGTTTGGCTCCATCCTGAAAATCGGAATAGGACAGGGGGATCGGGCGCGAGTCATTGTCGACAATCAGCCGTGAGCGGTTGTCGCCATAGGCGCTGATCGAGGTGATCGTATAGGCACCCAGATGCCAGTCGATGTTGAGATTGGCGCTCCAGATGTCGCGGCTTTGCAGGCTGGGATGGTCCTGCGATACGGTATAGGGATCGGTATAATAGCCGGGAAGGCCCGCAAGCCCGCCTGCGGTGTTGCTGGCCGGTTGGCCCAAGATCATGCGGTCGGCCTGTTTCAGCCAGTTGCCCGTCAGCGCGATGTCAAGCGAGGGCGAAGGTTGCCACAACAATCCGCCGCGCAGCGATTTGCGGTTGAGATTGTTGACCTTGGAATGGTCGTAAAGATTGGTGATATAGCCGTCCCGGCTCGCAATCGAACCGGCCAGCTTGATGCCCAGCTTGTCCGTGACGATGGGCGTGGTGGCAAACAGGCTGGCTTCGGCAAGGCCCAGATTGCCCACGGCCACCTTGCCCTCGGCAATGGTGCGGTCAAGGCTGGGCTTGCGGGTGGTGATGTTGATTGCGCCCGCCGTCGTGTTGCGGCCAAACAGGGTGCCCTGCGGCCCGCGCAGAACTTCCAGCGTGGCGATATCGGGCAATTCCTGATCCGCGCCGCTGGGCCTTACGGTCAGCACGCCATCGACATAGACGCCAAGCCCGCTGTCGAAACCGATATTGCGGGTCTGCGAGACCACACCGCGAATGCCGATGGCGCCGAGCACTGCGCCGCCGCCGTCCTGCGACATGTTGGGCACCGAGGCGACAAGATCCGTCACCCGGTTGACGCTGCGCTCGGCAAGGCCGGTGCCGGTCAAGGCGGTGATGGAAATGGGCACGCTCTGAACATTTTCCTGCCTCTTGCGCGCGACCACCATGATTGTTTCGAGGCCGCCGCCATTATCCGCAGATGGCGCTTCTGCCTGTGCCCGTGCGGGCGTTGCGGCGCAGGCACAGATTGCCAAAGCCAGTATGCTTGTTTTCCCCATTGCTTGTGCTCCCAGAGAGTCTGTTGCTCTGGCGCCATGGTGATGCGGGGCGATCTGGCGGGCATCACCCATTTACGGTATCGCGTGACAAATATTTGCAAAAATGATGGTGATATTTACAGAATTGTTGCATCAATACGCAATGCTGCGGCTGCCCATCCTGCACGACTCAAGGCACTCGAAAGCAGCGGATCTGTCGGGGGAAACAGATGATGGATGATGCGGGTATTCTCGGTCGTCTCTATGGCGCGGCGCATGATGCCAGACGGCTGCCGGTCGTGCTGGACGCTCTGCGCGACCGCACCGGCGCGGGCAGCGTCACCATCCATTGGTTCCATCGCCGGGCGGATCGTTTGCGTCATCGCTGGATGGTCGGTTGTTCGCAAACGCCCACCGATTTTGCCGATTTGGGCGCGATGGATGATATCAACCCGCGCACGATCGCCGCGCTCAACCCCGTGCACAGCGGGGTCGTGATGCTGGAAGACAGCCATATTCCCGATATGTTGAGTGATGAAGTTGCCGAATGGCAAAGGAGGCTCCGAAGCAGCGGCCTCGGCCAGTTCATCGGCGCGCGCATGGCCATGGGCGAATTGGGAGAGGTCGGTCTGGCCGTGCATGCGGCCCATGGCGGCCGGACGCTGGCGCCGGATTGCCGTGCGACGCTGACCGCGATGATGCCCCATGTCCGCGAAGTGCTGAAGCTGACAGTGGAAAATGCGGAGCGCGAGCAGGGGCGTGAGAGCATGCGCCTTTTGATCGACCAGATGCGGCTGTGCGTGCTGTTTTGCGACGCATCCGGTTGGATCACCACCGCCAATGCTATGGGGCAGCAGTGGATGACGAATGCCGCCCTCACCTTGCGCGAGCGCTGCGGATCTGGCTATCGTACCCGGCTGGTGGCGGCGGTGCGGGGCATGCTGACGCCTCATCGCCCCAGCGAGATGCGCTGGACGACACCGCAAGGAGACTGGCTCATCCGGGCGATGCCTCTGATGCAGGATGGTTTCGGTGCGATCGCGCCGCCCTTGGGACGCGCCAGCCACGTCATTGTCGGGTGTGATGCCGAGAGCCGGATTTCTCCCGCGCCGGGGGAACTGCTCTCGCTGTTTGGCGTGACGCGGGTGGAGGCCGAACTGTTGGCGCACCTGTGCATGGGCGAGGATCTGCGCACCTTTGCCCAGAGCCGCGGTGTTTCGATCCATACGGCGCGAACCCAATTGAAGCAGGTTATGGCGAAAACCCGCACGCATCGACAGAGTGATCTGGTCCGTATGGTGATGAACAGTCCGGCCAGCCTGTTCAGCTCGCCTCATTGAATTTAACTCTGCATTTTGACAACAATCAATTTATAAATACGCATATTGTTGCAAATGAGTTCCATTCCGGCGGTGGTAAGCCGCCGGAGGGGGAGTTTATCCATGCAAAAGACGCTTTTGGTATCGACCGACGGACAGGCGATCATGCGCAGCCATGATGGCGGCACGAACTGGTACCGCATCAACGTGGGCCAGGATCTGGAATATGATGATTGCGTGCGCTGCCTGCTCGTGGACCTCCGTCAAAACGGCGCGATCTGGGCGGGCAGCGAACGCGGCCTGTTCCGCAGCGAGGATTGCGGCGCGCATTGGCATCAGGTTGATTGCGCACTGAACGGTTTTGCGGTGTGGAAACTGGCCGTTTCGGAAAGCAACCCGGATTACATGTATGCCGGCACCGGATCGCCCACCCGCGCCGCCTTTTTCCGCAGCACGGACGGCGGCAGGACATGGCATCAGACCGACCTCTTGATGCCCGAGCGCTGTGCCGGGGTCAGTCGTCCGCGCATGCTGGCGCTGGCGGTCAATCCGCATGACCCGCTCGATGTCTGGGTGGGCGTGGAGGCGGGGGGCCTGTTTCGCACGCTCGATGGCGGCGATAACTGGCATGAGATCCACACGCAATGGCCCGATCATCCGGGCAACACCGATATACATTCGGTCTTCGTTGTGAATGCCGAGGTGCCGGTGGTTCTCGTCCTCGTGGTCAATGCGCTTTACCGCTCGACCGATGGCGGGCGGACATGGACACGATTTCACGCCCGTGAAACCTGGGGCCTGCGCTATGCCCGCGTGCTGTTGGGCAAACCGGGCAGCGATCGGCACGTTTTCATCGGCATCGGCGATGGCACACCGGGTACGACCACGATGATCCTTCAATCGCAGGATGCGGGCGAAACTTGGCATAGCGCCGAACTGGCGGGCGATCCCAATTCCTGCCTCTGGGCCTTTGGCGCCCATCGCGCCGACCCGCAGATGATGATGGCAGGCACCAAATTCGGCCATCTTTTCATCACCGACGATGGCGGCCGCCATTGGATCAAACAGCGGCGGGAATTCAGCGAGATCACCGATATGGCATGGCTTCCCGGCGTTCCGGCCCAATTGGATTTGCCCCATGAAACGCAATGACCCGGCCCGCCCGATCCGTATCGCCGCCATTGCGCATATCCTGCTGTTTGTTCGTGACTCCGAGGCTTCTGCGCGCTGGTATGGCGACATGCTGGGCATGAAAATCACCGCCCGCAGCGCCGATGGTCCCTATCGGGGCGCCATCTTTCTTTCCTTTGGCCAAAGCGATCATGACCTTGCGCTTTACAGCGCGCCGCCGGGCCAGACGGAACGCGAATTGGGCGAAATCACACTGGAATGGGATGCCGAAATGCAGGATGTCGCGGCCAGACTGGCCCTCTGGCGCCGCGCAGGGGTGGCCGTGGAGGAAATGCGCGATGGCCCGCAATGGACGGGTCTGCGCCTGCGCGACCCGGATGGCCGACCGATCAGCCTTGCCATCGGTTCCTGCGCCGCCATGCCAGAGGTGGCTCGCCCGTTTCGGCCATAAAGGCGCGGGTAAAGCTGGCCGTCTCGCCATAGCCAAGCCTGCTGGCGATTTCGAGGACCGAAAGATCGGAATCCTGAAGCAGGCGGCAGGCCATAGCCGCCCGCTTTTTGCGCAGGATGGTGCGAAATGCCATTCCCTCGCCGCGCAACTGGCGGCGCAGCGTGTCGACGCTGGTATCAAGCCGGGCGGCCACATCGCTGATCGTCACGGCCCGCGCGCCGATGATGCCCGAGAGGATCTGGTCCACCGTCTCGCTCAGCGATGAGGGCGCCGCATCGCGCCGGTCCATCAGCGCGATGTAATGCCGCAGCATCGTCGCCAGCGTCGGATCGGCACGGGCCATCGGACGGACCAGATCGCCCTCATCCAGGACGAGCGCATTGACCCTTTGTTCAAAATAAACGGGGCATCCAAAAAAGCGCTCATAATGGCTCAGGTCGCCGATCCGGGCATGTTCGAAATAGACTTCACGAGGGGCGAAGGCGCCATCAAGCCCCTGCCGGACAAGATGGTGGACATAGGCCAGCGAGAATTCGACGTCGTGGCGGCGCGGGCGCATCGCCTCATCGCTGATAGTATAGGTCAACATGGGCGCGGGCTGGCGGGAAAAGGCAAAGCTGGTCACACCCTGAATGCTGAAGACGTTGTGCGAAAAAGCTTCCAGCCCGGCGCTCAGGGTGGGCGAGCAAAGCAGCACATAGCCGATCGGCCCGACCAGCCCCGGCCCCATCCGATCCGCCAGATCCAGCCCCAGCGTTGGTCGGCCCATGTTTTGCGCCAGCTTTTCGAACAGGCGCATATAGGTGGCAAGCGGAATGGCGGGCGGCATACCGTCAGCGCCGCTGTGGCCCGAGAGGCTGTTGTGGCGCAACCCTTCGCCCGCCAGCAGGCGCGATGCCTCCAGCCTGGTCACGCCTGCGGCGCGGATAATGCCTTCGAGAACTTTGGCCTGAATCAGTGCGGGCGCATGAAGCGTGGAGATCATGTCGCAGAGTATCAAAAATCTGCATGAAAATATCAATAAATTGACACGGTGAATGATAGGTTTTCCTTATTCAGAAAACAGGTGACCGGCCACGTGCGGCCTCGCGCAGAGCAGCCGAGGATCACCCAAAGGGGACATCCATGACAATTGCATCCGGTGATCGTTTTGTGACCGTGGCGGTGGTGGACACCAACGGCCTGCTGCGCGGGCAAAAGCTGGCGGGAGAGGACCTGCCCGGTATTCTGGAAAACGGAGTAGGCATGTCTCCCGCGCAGCTTGCACTCGATCCCACCGATATTTTTCTCGACATGCCCGGCGTCATCGATGACAGCGCCGATTTCCACGACAGCCAGTTGGCCGTGGATCGCGCAAGCCGCGTCACCATGCCCTTTGAACAGCCCTGCGACAGCGGGCTCTATTTTGCGCAATTTACTGGCGAGGCGGCTGAATTTTGTCCGCGCAGCCTGCTGGCCAAGGTGTTGGCGCGCGGCGCGGATATGGGGATGCAGCCGCGCATCGGTTTTGAGCTGGAATTCACCCTGTTCGATGAAACCCCTGCCAGCCTTGCCGCCAAGGGTTTCGAGGACCTGACCACAGCCACCCCGCATGCCAGCCACGACCTGCTCATCTATCAGGCGTTTCAGTCCGAATTTTATGGTCAGGTGGCCGATATGGCCCAAACGCTGGGCATCCGCCTCGGCAAGATGCATGAGGAAATCGGCGGCGGTTTCATGGAGGCCTGTGTCGGGCCGGGCCGTGCCGACGCCACAGCCGATCAGGCCGTACTGCTCAAGAATTTCCTCAAAGTTCTGGCCATGCGGCGGGGGCAGACGGCCTGCTTCATGCCGCGCTGGTCGCTTGAGGCGGACAGCCAGTCCTCGCATCTTCATCTCTCGCTGCTGGATGGTGAGGGGGTGCCCCTGTTCTGGGATGCGCAGCGGCCTGATCGCATGTCGGACACCTTCCGCCATTTCATCGGCGGTTTGCAGCGCTTCCTGCCCGAAGTCATGCTGCTGTTCGCGCCCACGGTGAACAGTTGGCGCCGCTTTGCTCCCGGCACTTTCGCGCCGCCCGCCTTCACATGGGGCATCGAAAACCGCACCACGTGTCTGCGTGTTGTGGGCCATGGTCCGGGCTCGATCCGGGTGGAAAACCGGCTGCCCTGCGCCGATGGCAATCCGCAACTGGTGGCGGCGGCTTCCATTGCGGCGGGATTGGCGGGGATTGCAGGCCGGATCGAACCGGGCGAGCAGACCGTCGGCAATGGTTATGCCGCGCCGCCCGCTGATGCCGTTCCCCTGCCCGATGGCATGGAGGCGGCGATTGCCACGCTCGAGGGTTCCGCCTTTGCCCGCGAATGGCTGAGCGTGCGTTTTGTCGAAACCTATTGCGCCACACGCCGGGCGCAACTCGCCCAATTCGCGGGCAAGACGCTGATTGACGAACGTCGCCGCTTTTTTGAACTGGGATAAGCGTATGATTACGATAGGAATTCTGGAATGCGGGCGTAATCTGGAGCGATGGCTGCCCGAACATGGCGGTTTTGCCGACTGGTTTCCCCCGCTTCTGGCGAAGGCCGATGGGGATTGCGCCTTTCGGGTCTATGCCGCCGTCGATGGCGAACTGCCGGAGGATCCTGACCTGTGCGATGCGTGGCTGCTGACCGGCAGCCCGGCCAGCGTTTATGAGGACAGGCCATGGCAGCAGGCGCTGACCCGCTTTGTGCAAAAGGCGGTTGCGCAGCGCCCGGTGGTGGGCATCTGTTATGGGCATCAGCATCTGCATGTCGCGCTCGGCGGGCGGGTCGGTCTGCATGACAGTTGGGGCGTGGGCATCCATGCCTATGCCGTACAGACCATGCCCGAGTGGTTGCCGCAAGAATTGGCCGCGCAAAGCGCGGGAGGACTGCGCATGATCGCCCTGCACCGAGATCAGGTGGTGGAGCCTGCACCCGGTACAAAGGTGCTGGCCGCCGATGACCATTGCCCGCTGGCGATCACCACGATCGGCGACAATGTTCTGACCATTCAGGCGCATCCGGAAATGACCCGGGCGCAGGCCGCCGAAATTTATCGCCACCATTATCACGACATAGGCCCCGCCGCCGCGCAGGAGGCCATCGACAGCCTGCCGGGCGCGCTGGACGCCGCGCTGGTGGCGCATTGGATCATCGGTTTTATCCGCGCCCGCCTGGCCGCGCGCGATCATAAGGGAGAGACGGCATGATGGCGCAAGACACCATTCCCACCACAAGACTTGATTTGTCCGACGCCGGGATCTGGCACAAGGCAGTGCCTTACGAGGAATTTGCCCGAATGCGGCGCGAGGCTCCCGTGGCATGGAACGAGCGCCACGATGGGCACAAGGGCTTTTGGGCCGTGGCCAGCCATGAGGCGATCATTGCGGTTTCGGCCGATACCGAAACCTATTCCTCACGCCATGGTGTCATCAGTCTGGACGATTTCGACAGCGCGCAGAATGATGCGCGCCGCACCCTGCTGGAAATGGATGCGCCCCAGCATGGTCCGATGCGCAAAATCACCTTTTCCGGCTTCTCGCCCAAGGGCATCGCCCATCTGGAATCCGCGATCCGCGCCAAGGCGGTCAGCCTGCTCCAAGGGCTGATCGATGCCGGGCCGTTCGATGCGGTGTCGCTCTTGTCGAAACAATTGCCCATTTCAACGCTATGCTCGCTGCTGGGCGTGCCGATGCAACGGCAGGAGGACATGATCCGCTGGAGCGACCTGCTGATCGGTTCGGACGACCCCGATTTCGTCGATCCGGCCTATGCGGACTTTCCGGAAGATGAGCGGCGGATGCTGCCCTTTGGTCATCCGGCCTCGCTCGACGCCTTTGCCATGGGGCGCGAATTGGCACAAGTGCGCAGGATATCGCCGCAAAATGATGTCGTCTCGGTTTTGGCCAATGCCACGGTGGATGGCCGACCGCTGACCGACAATGAATTCTGCAATTATTTCCTGATGCTTGTGGTGGCGGGCAATGAGACGACACGCCATTCGATTTCGCATGGGCTGGCCGCTCTGGCCGACAATCCGGGCGAATGGGCGCGCTTTCGCGCCGAGGCGCTCAATCCTCGTCTGGCCACCAGCGAGATCGTGCGCTGGGCCAGCCCGGTGTTTTTCGTGCGCCGTGTGGCCATGCGCGACGCCCGACTGATGGGCGCCAACATCCGAGTGGGCGACAAGGTGGCGATGTATTTCATCTCGGGCAACCGGGACGAAGCCTATTTCGACCAACCCGACCGCTTCATCATCGACCGGGCGCAAAATCCGCATATGGGTTTTGGCAAAGGCGGCCCGCATTATTGTCTGGGCAATCATGTGGCCCAGTTGCAGATCCGCATCCTGCTGGAGGAAATGGCCTTGCGCGTGGCGCGGATCGAGGTGGAGGGTCCAATGGACCGGCTGCGCAGCAACCATGTCCACGGCGTCAAATCTTTGCCCATCAGCCTGCACAGCGCATGATCGACCGGGGCCGGGGCATTCACCCCGGCCTTTTCGCGTCATTCGGGCGCAGCGTCCATTTCCGCAAACACCTCTTTGGCCATGTGGAAAGAGGCGATCCCGGCAGGCACCCCGGCATAGACCGCCACCTGTAACAGAACCTCACGAATTTCCTCGCGCGTCAGCCCATTGTTGAGAGCGGCGCGAATATGCAGGCGAAACTCTTGCGACCGGTTGAGGCAGGCGATCATCGCGATGTTGATCAGGCTGCGGTCGCGCCGCGCCAATCCGGGGCGCGACCATACCTCGCCCCAGCAATAGGCGGTGGACAGTTCCTGCATCGGGCGCATGAAGTCATCCGCCGAGGCCATCGCCGCATCGACATAATCAGCGCCCAGCACCTCGCGGCGAATGGCAAGACCGCGATCAAAAGGCGTGTCGCTCATGCCTTTGACCCCCGGCCCAGCATCTGCTCCGCCGCCACGCAGCCGATGCCCATCAGCATCGTGACCGAGGCGAGCGTGATGGCAACGCCAAACGAACCACCCGCCACCGTGGGCGCGGCAACCGCAGGGCCAAGGCCCATGCCAAAGGTCTGAACCGCGCCCATGGCGCAAACCACGCGGCCCCGGCTGTCGGCATCGGCGCAGAGGCCCGAAAGCAGGGGCTGGGCAAAATTCCACCCGCCCCAGATCAGGAAGTTGCCCAGTTCAAATGCGGCGGCCCCGACATGGCCATTGAGCAGTTCAAACCCGGCGATCGCAATCACCCCGCCGATCAGGATCGGCCACACGCGCCCCCAGCCTTGCGGCAAGGCCGCCGCCGCCAGGGCGCCCAGAATGCCGCCCACCATGCCCAGCGACAGGCCATTGGCCACAGTCTGGGCGCCAAGGCCGGAGGCATGGCCAATCCGTTCGGCATAGGACCACACCGCGCTGATCGCGAAGAACACGAAAAGCACGGCGGTCAGGCCGAACAACGTCTTGCGCCAGTCCACCCGGCCGGAAAGATCGAAATGGGCTTCGTCACGTTGCCCATCGGGAAAGGCGACAATGCCTAGCGCCGTAAGGGCGGTCAGCCCCACGCTCGCCATGAAAATGGCGGAAGGCGCATAGCGCGCCTGAAGCGCAGGCAAGGCAAAGAGCAGCACCGCCGCCACGATTCCGCTGACCACCAGATACCAGGCAAAGGCGCGGTCAGGATTGCGCGCCCGGCCCAGTGCGGCAAAGGAGAAGCCGATGGCCATGCCTTCGCCAAGCCCCGAAATCGCCCGCGCGGCGGCGATCGCGCCATAGGAATGCGACAGGCCGGTTGCCATATCACCCGCCGCAATCAGCAGCAGCGCCATGGCCATGGCCATGCGCCATGACAGCCGCGTCAGCAACAGCGTGCTGATGGCGATGGCGACGGCCATGGCGTTCAGGTTCCACGAGGCGATATAGCCCAGATGTTCGTCATCCACGCCCGATTGCGCCGCAATCAGGCCCAGAATGCCCGGCGTGGCATAGACAAACAGCGCGCCGACAAAACCAATGACAATGGCGCTGATCAAACCCGCCGTGCCGAGCCTTTCGGCATGGCGGCCCAGATTGGCCTGTCCTTCGATGGTGGAAACATGATCCATGGCAAGGCCCAGTCTGTATGAAGAAAAATCAGCGCCAGTGTGAATTGACCGCGATCAGGCAGGCAATACGTCGTTCACGGCAGCGGCGAATTTGTCCACCAGTTCGTCCACTTCGGCCCGGTTGATGACCAGCGGCGGCGCAAACACCAGCGTATCGCCCAAAGCGCGGGTGATAAGGCCGCGCGCGGCGGCGGCTTTCAGCACTTGCCGCCCGGTGCGGTCGGCCATGGGCAGCGTTTCCTTGGTGGCCCGGTCCTTGACCAGTTCGATGCCCACCATCAGCCCCTTGCCGCGAATATCGCCCACGGCGCGGTGATCGCCGATGGCCGCGCGCATCTGGGCAAACAGATAGTCGCTCTGCTGCTGAACATTGGCAAGGATGTTCTCCTCATCGATCAGGCGGAGCGAGGCAAGAGCGGCGGCCGCGCCGACGGGATGCGCCGAATAGGTAAAGCCATGGCCGAACAGGCCGGCCGCCGCCGCGTTGCTCTCGATCACATCCCACACCTTGGGCGAGATAAAACAGGCCGACATCGGGAAGTAGCCGCTGGTCACGCCCTTGGCCGAGGTGATGAGGTCGGGCTCGACATTATACATCTGGGCGCCCCAATAGGTGCCGAGGCGGCCATAGCCGGACACCACTTCATCCATGACCAGCAGGATGTCGTTGCGGCTCAGGATCGGCACGATTTCCTCGAAATAGCCTTCGGGCGGGGGGATCAGGCCGCCAGCGCCCATCACCGCCTCTGCAAAGAAGGCGCCGATGGTGTCCGCGCCCTCGCGTTCGATCAGTTCCTCCAGTTCCTTGGCCAGATGGCGCGAGAATTCGCGCTCGCTCATGCCTTCGGGGGCCTTGCGATAGTAATACGGCGCGCTGGTGTGCACAATCGGCCCCATCGGCAGCAGGAAGGGCGAATGCATGCCGGGCAGGCCGGTCATGCTGGCCGTCAGCACCGCCGAGCCGTGATAGGAATTCCAGCGACAGATCAGCTTCTTCTTTTCCGGCTTTCCGCGCAACTGGTTGTAATACCAGATCAGCTTGGCCTGGGTTTCATTGCCGTCGCTGCCCGATGCGCCAAAGAAAACACGCGACATCGGGACGGGCGCGCGCTTGAGCAGTTCCTCGGCGCATTCGACGGCCACATCGATCGACATGCCGTTGAACGCATGGAAAAAGGACAGGCGGCGGCTTTGCGCATCCATGGCCGCCGAGATTTCCTCGCGCCCATAGCCCAGATTGACGCACCACAGGCCCGCCATCCCGTCCAGATATTCCTGGCCGTGGATGTCTGTGATGCGCACACCCTTGCCCGTGGCCATGATCGTGGGGCCGTCCGCCATCAGATCGCTGATCGCGGTAAAGGGATGGAACAGGCTTTGCTGGTCGATGGTTCCGGCGCGCTGAATATCCAGGGTCATGTCATGTCCTATTGGCTGGGAAGGGCAAGCCGCAAGGTTGCCCATCGGGTTTCTCCCCCTTCGATCCAGCGTGGGTGAAGGGATTATTATCTGCAACAGTTATAGTAAATAGACGATGTTTGTTGTCAAGGGTAAACATTGGCCCTTTGTAGCCTCCCACTGTTTACCACCGGCAAGCGGTGAGCCATAAACGAGGGCTTTGTTTCCCGGGCGATATGCGGCATCAGCTTGACTTGAAGGCAGAAGAGGGGAATCTGGAGCGATGGACGACAAGCTTGAAATCAATAACGTCATCGCCATGATGTCTTTTGCCGAGGTGGTCAGCACCGGCAGTTTCTCGGCGGCGGCAACCTCGCTGGGCTATTCAAAAGCGGCCGTCAGCCGCCAGATTTCGCGGCTTGAGGCCAGCGTGGGCATGAAGCTGCTGGAGCGCAACACGCGCACCGTGACGCTGACCCCGGTGGGGCGCGAAATGTACGCCCGCTGCGCCCGCATCGTGGACGAGGTGAACGAAGCCAACCGTGTGATGAACGGGATGCAGCAAAAGCCGCGCGGCGATCTCAAGGTCAATGCGCCGGTGGTTTCCTCGCTGTTCGATCTGACCAAGATCATCCCGCGTTTCCTGCAGGCCTATTCCGATATTCGCCTGTTCATCAATCTCTCGGACAGCCGGGCCGATCTGCTCAAGGGCCGATTCGATGTCTCGTTCTGGATCGGTGAACCTTATGACGCCAATCTCGATTCGGTGTTGCTGCGCGAATATCCGATGGTGCTGGTGGCCTCGCCGGCCTATCTCGACCGCGTGGGGCGGCCCAAGGCAGCCTCCGATCTCAAGGAGCATGTCTGCATTTCGGAAACCCACCTCTCGCAATTGGGCGAATGGCGGCTTTCCAAGGATGTGACGGTGGCGATCGGGCGCGGACCGCTCACGTCGAACTCGGTGCGCATGGCGCGCGAGGCCTCGCTGCAGGATCTGGGCGTCAGCTATATGCCGCGTTTTCTGGTGGCCGATGACATTGATGCCGGAAGGCTGGAGGTGCTGTTGCCCGATCTGGTGACCGAAACGATCCCGCTCCATCTGCTCTTTCCCAAGGGCAGCTATATGCTCTCCAAGGTTCGCGCCTTTGTCGATTTCGTCGCCTCGGAAGTGCGCGAAGGCCCCGCTGCCAGCGTGGGCGGGGGCATTGCCTTGACCCAGGCCTATTGAGCGAAAAAAGGGGGGCGCCCCAGCTGCGGCGCCCCATCAGGGTGGGTGATTGGCGGGACATGGCAAGGCGTCCCGCAGGATTGGTCAGAGATCGAGGCAATCGTTGGGAAAGCCGAAAGACATCGCCCCCAGATTGCGGAAATAGGGTACAGGATTGTTCGCCACATGCGCGCGGGCGGTGTGGATGTCGAGAAATGCGTTCTGGACCACATTGCCGCGATAGATGGCCTTGCCGCCGCTGTAGAGCATGATCTTGTCGATCGCCGTCACGCATCGGCTGACGGTTGAGGTGGTTGACGCCCCCAGTTCGGCGCGACGCTCAAGGGGCCAGTCATTGCGCTCGGCCCGATCGACCATCTCTGCCAGATCGCGGTTAAGCCGCATATCCAGATCATCCAGCGTCAGTTTCACCTCGGCGATGGTTTCCTGAATAGCGCTGTCGCCCGCGATGCGCTGGCCGGTATAGGTGGTGCGCTTTTCCCGCGTCGCTTCGATAAAGGTGTCGAGCGCGCGTTGCAGGGTGCTCAAGGAAGTGGTCGAAACGGTGCGGTTGAACACTTGCGCGAAGGGAATGCGATAGAGCGCGCCTTTATTGACGGCATGGCCGGGGCATTCCATCCGGAACATGTCAAATTCGCGGATCACGCGGTGTTCGGGGACAAAGGCACCCTCGACGAGAATGTCGTTGCTGCCCGTACCTTGCAGGCCCATCACATCCCAATTCTTCAGGATCTGGTAATCGGCGCGCGGGATCAGGAAGTTATACGGCTCAACGCCCGGCGCACCATCCTCACGCGTCACATTGGCGCCCAGAATGACCCAGTCGCAATGCTGCGAACCGCTGGAAAAGGCCCAGCGGCCGCTGAGGCGATAACCGCCCTCGACCCGTTCCACCTTGCCCACCGGCATGTAGGACGAGCTGATCCGCACCGAATTGTCCGCGCCCCAGACGTCCTGGGCGGCGCGATCATCGAACAGCGCCATTTGCCAGTTATGCACCGCCACCACGCCATAGACCCAGGCGCTGGCCATGCAGCCCAGCGCAAGCTGGCGGGCGATGTCGACATAGACCTTGGGCGACAATTCATAGCCACCATAGGCCTTGGGCTGAAGCACCTTGTAAAAGCCGGCGTCCACAAATTCCTGAATGGTCTGATCGCTGACCTGGCCGTTGCGGCGCGTCTCGGCTTCGCGCTCGCGCAATACCGGGATCATGTCGGCGGCGCGCTGCACCAGATCCTGCGCCAAAGTGGACGACGCGCCCATGGGACTCTCCTCTTTCGATAGGCTGGCGGACATTTCGGACTCCTCTCGAATCGCTGTCGCTCGTTACGGTGATATAAGGTTGCCATAATGCAATCAAGTACGTCAATAGGCGCATACTGTTGCGTTAAGGCAACGTCTATAAAATAAGAAATATTGATAAAAAACATAGGTATGGATCAAAATGATCCCTCGTGTACCGGGCGTTCAAGTCCCTTCTTTGGTGAAAGTGTAACGGCGAATTTTAGAGGTTGCATTTACGCAACAATGATCAATAATAATTGCAAATCGTTGCTCTCGGATAACGAGGGGACAGACTCGCAGGTGAAACTCCGCTGCATGTGATGCGGCGGGTTCTGTGTTGATGAAAGGGAGACCATGATGAACCACCGCCAAAGCCTCAAACGCGATCTCATTCTGGGATCTGCCATGGCCATCCTGCTTGCCACGTCCGCGCATGCGGCCGAAAATGCCGCTGCCGACGCGGCCGGGACGGACGCCGCACCCATGGCCGGCGAAATCGTGGTGACAGCGCAGAAACGCCAGCAGAGTCTGCGCGATGTTCCCCTGTCCATTGCCGCACTGGGCGCCGATGAGATGAAGGCGGTCGGGCATCAGGACGCCACTGCGCTTGTCACCCGCCTGCCCAGTTTCCAGGTGCAGCAGTTCAGCCCCAGTTCGGTGATCTTCAACATCCGCGGCGTATCGCAAAACGATTTTGCCGACAGTCAGGAAGCTCCGATCGCCTTTTACAATGACGAAGTGTACGGCGCGGCGCTTTCGGCGATCAGCGGCCAGAATTTCGACCTTGAGCGCATCGAGGTGCTGCGCGGCCCGCAAGGCACGCTGTTTGGCCGCAACGCCACGGGCGGCCTTGTGCAATATATCACCGCCAAGCCGACCAAAAAGCTGGAGGCCGCCGCCTCGCTCACCCTTGGCGACTATGGCGAAGTGGGCGTGGATGCTTTTATCAGCGGGCCGCTCTCCGACCGCGTCCGTGCGCGTCTGGCCGTGACCAGCGATGATTACGGCGGTTATATCCAGAACCTGTCGGGCCCCAATGTGGGCAGCCGCCATTTCTTTGGCGCGCGAGGTCAGATCGAGGGCGATATCGGGGTCAGCGGTCTGTTGCGCGTCAAGGTGCAATATCTGCAGAACCGCAGCGAAACCAGCGCGCCCTATACATGGCTGGCCGCGCAGCCCAATGCCGATGGTCTGGGCGTTCCCAATCCGGGGCAGCCGGACAATCTGGGTTATATCAACACGAACCCGTCGCCCTTCGTGCAATCCTTCAACAATGTGCCGCGTTTCCGTCGCACGTTCTGGAGCGTTTCGGCGCGCTATGAACAGCCGCTCAACGACAATATCCAGTTCGTTTCGATCACCGATTATCAGCACGTGACCAAGCATTACGGCGAAGACACCGACATGACGCCGCAAAGCGTCTTTGACTATTATCAGGACCAGACCCAGTGGCAGGCCTCGCAGGAATTTCGTCTGTCGGGCAAGACCGATCGCCTGAACTGGGTGGCGGGCATTTATGGGCTGGTGATCGACGCGGATGCGCGCGCCACCATCGATGGCCAGATTCCGGGTTTCCTTGTCGGGCGCCTTCAGGCGGGCGGGCCGCAGAAAACGCTCAGCTTCGCCCCCTTTGGCCAGTTTGACTACAAGGTGACCGACAAACTTACCCTGACGCTGGGCGGCCGCTACAGTTGGGATCGCAAGAAGGACGATTATTTCCACTCGGTGGTGGGCGATTACGGCTATTCCACCGGGGTTGTCACGCTGAACGGCGTGGATGATCGGTTCAATCCGGCCAACAACCCGCTGGCCGTGCAATACTTCCGCAACTGGTCGGGCAAGGTTGGGCTGGAATACCGCCCGGCCAAGGATATGCTATTTTACGCAGGTATTAACCGGGGCACCAAGAGCGGCGGCTTCGATATTCCCAATTTCCTTATTCAGGATGCCAACGGCAATTATCTCAACAACACCATCCCCTATCGTCAGGAAGTTTTGACCAATTACGAAGGCGGCTTCAAGATTTCCGCTCTGGACCGCAAGCTGGATTTCAACGGCTCGGTGTTCCACTATAAATATAGCAATTATCAGGCATTTATCATTCAGGGGCTGACGGCGGTCATTACCAATCTGCCCGCCCGGATCACGGGCGCGGAAATCGAGGTGGCGCTTCGCCCGATTTCAGGCATGCGTCTGGGCGCCTTTGCCACCTATCTTGACACCAAGATCAACAATGTCGCGCTGCCCTCCGGCCGGGTGACGGACCGCGTGATGCCGCAGGCGCCTACCTGGAGCGCGGGCTGGAATGCCAGCTATTCCTTTGCGCTGGGCAAGGGCGACGTGAATATGAGCACGGATTGGCGCTATGATGGCGATTTCTACTTCTCGACCTTCAATGCGCCCATCGATCTGGAAAAGTCGCATGTGATGGGCAATGCCCGCATCGGCTACACGCTGGGCCATTGGTCGATCACGGCCTTTGTCAACAATGTCACCAACAAGCGCTTCCGGGTCTATGATCTGGATAACAGTCTTTCGCTGGGATCGGCGCAGGCCACCTTTGCCCGCCCGCGCTGGATGGGTGTGACCTTCGGCTGGAAGATGTAAGCCCGCCCCGCGTTTTTCCGCTGCCCCGTGGGGCCGCGGAAGGGGCGGGCGGTCTTTCCGAAATGGAGCAGGGTTGAGGATGAGTAAAAAGGTCGTGATACTCGCCGGGGGAGGCGGATCGTCGAAAACCAGCCTGTTGGTGGCGTGGATCGCCTCGCAAATGGCAGGTTCTGATATTGAGATCGAAAATGTTCGATTGGCTGACCTCGATTGCAGGGCGCTGGGCAGTTTCGACCTTGCCGATCCGGGCGTTGCGCGCATGCTGGCTTTGGTCAATGCCGCACACGGCGTGATCGTCGCCACCCCGATTTACAAGGCATCCTTTGCCGGAGTGGTCAAACTGGCGCTGGACGTCCTTCCCCAATTCGGTCTTGCGGGCAAGGCTGTGCTGCCCGTGGCCACGGCGGGCAGTCTGGCTCATGCCTTGGCGCTCGATTATGCCCTGCGCCCCGTGCTGCAGTCCATGGGCGCGCGTTATATCGTGCAATCCACCGTGGCGAGCGAAGCCGACTGGGTTGCCAACGAGATGGGCCCCTCGCTGCTGGCCCATACGCAGGCCATGCTGTCGCGGGCGGTGGAGCATTTTGCCTTCGCGCTCGACAGCAGGGTCGAGGTGCTCCAGCTTGGATCTCCGCGTGTTTTGATGGAGCCGTAACACCTGATCGGATGCTGTCGGCCTGCCGTGGGGCGCGGCGCTTTCCAACCAAGAAAAAGGGGCCGGCATG
Source organism: Novosphingobium sp. KACC 22771 (assembly GCF_028736195.1). Taxonomy (GTDB): domain Bacteria; phylum Pseudomonadota; class Alphaproteobacteria; order Sphingomonadales; family Sphingomonadaceae; genus Novosphingobium. The sequence continues at coordinate 353,978 of NZ_CP117882.1, forward strand.
AAAGCCGACCCCTTTCTCATTTCGGTCATGTCAATGTCGAGATCAGAAGGCGATGCGCGCCCCGCCGCCAAAGCGGAACAGGCCATTGTTGCCCACGCCGCCATCGGCATTGATCTGCACATTCGGGCTGAGGGTGAAGCGCAGACCCGCGCTGGCCTGTACCCGGTCGGCGGCAAGGCCGCTGCCCTTGATCGAGAACGAGATGGGGTCGGCCACCTGCGTTGCGCCAATCATCGTCTGACCATTGCCGAAGGCATGGGTGTAGCCCAGATCGACATAGCCGCCCACCACCTTGGAGAAGCCGTAATCAAACTTGGCGCGCAGACGGCCAAGCTGCTGATTGCGGTTCATCGCCGCGATGCTGAACTGGTCAAGCGAGCTGACCGTGGGGCTGCTTTCGGTAAAGCCCTTCACCTTTTGCGTCATGCCCATGTATTCCGCGCTCAGGTCGACCGTAAGCGGGCCATAGGCCTTGAGATATTCAAACCCGCCGCCATAGGTCGTGGTGCTGGCGCCGCTGGTGCTGTAATCGGCCGCACCGGTCAGGGTCACGCGCTTGCCATGGGCCGAGTAGGTGCCATAGGCAAAGCGTGCGAACACGCGCAGGGCCTGATTGCCCGTCAGCGGGGCCGAGACGCCCGCCGCGAACTGATCCCCCGGCATCGAACCCGACAGATAATCGTTCGAATAGGTGCCGTTGGTGTGGCTGTAGGTGGCATTGAACTGGGCAAACTTCAGATCGCCCGAGAAGCCGATGTTATAGGCCGTGCCGCGATGCCGGTTCCAGCTGTCGCCCGCAACCTTGACGCCATCCATGCCGCTGCGCTCGATCGAGCCGGTGGCGCGGATGTGGCCGGGGTTGAGCTGTTGATAGCCGCCCACCTCGGCCAGACCGTCGAGCGAGGCAAGCTGCATCTGATCCAGGATCGCGCCATAGCCCTGCGGCGACCAGCGCTGGAAGACGCTGGCGGTGTTGGCCCCGCCTGCGGCCAGCGCCGAGGTAAGGGCGCCCAGCAGATTGCCGCCGTAATACTGAGCCGTGCCGCCGGTCGTGTTGACCAGCATCTTGCTCAGGATCGCCTTCTGGTTGTCGGTTGTGGCCACCGCGGCGGCAAAGCTGGCCGGGGTATAGCTGCCCATGCCATAGACGGTGCCGTTCGACAGGTTGAAGGCCACTGGCTGGGCAAAGTTCGACGTGACCACCGAGCCGAAGAAGCCCGAAGTCTTGCCCGGCGCGACCTTGAAGATCTGGATGCCCGAGCCCAGCGGGATGACATAATTGTTGGCAGGCAGCGACTTGGTGAGGTTGAGCACCGAAGAGCCCGACAGCGACAGGTTGCCGGTCACGATGATCTGGTCATAGCCGCCGGTCGCGCCCGCCCCGGCATTGCCGTCGATCTGCATGATGGCGGACGCATTGTTGGCAAAGCTCAGATTGCCGAAGGTGAGCACGCCCGGCGAATTGCCCGGTGCGATCGTGCCCGCCGTGGTGCCGCCGACAAAGGTGTTGCCGGTGATTGACCCGTTGCCGGTGATCGCGCCGCTGTTGACGACATAGGTGTTGGTGGAGGTCACCAGACCCGTGGTCGCCCCGCTCTGGCCCAGATCGATGCCGTTGCCCATGTGCAGCAGGGAGCCAGCGACATTGACGGTGGAGGCCGCGACGCTGCCCGACAGGTTGACGGTCGAATTGGTCAGCGTCACGGTCGGGGCAACGATGCTGCCGGTCGGCGTGACGTTGAGGGTCGTGCCGGTGCCCGTCGTAAAGGTGCCCGAGGTCGAGCTGGTCTGGCCGCTAAGGTCGAAGGTGCCGTTGGTCACCGCGACATTGCCCGTGCCCTGCACCGCGCCGCTGAACGATCCGCCATTGGCCAGCGTCAGAACGTTGGTGCCGATATTCAGCACGCCGCTGCCGGTCAGATTGTGGATGGTCTGATTGGCCTGCAGGGTCAGCGTGCCGGGCGTGTCGATCTGTACATTGAGCGCATGGTCGAGCAGGTCGGCCGTGGCCACCGTCACCCCGCCAAAGTGGATCGAGAGCGCGCTGGGAGCAAAGCTGTCGACCCCGCCGTTCAGCGTGAGGACACCCGTGCCATACTTCTGAACCGTGCCCGTGCCGTTGATGACGCCCGAATAGGTGCCGTTGGCGGTCTGGTTGAGGTTGAAGGTGCTGGTGCCGTTCAGCGTGATCGTGCCGCCGGTGCCCGAAAGCGTGCCGGTGGTCAGCGTGGCATTGTTGCTGGTAACCAGGCTGCCCGCATTCTGGGTATAGGCATTGGCGACATAGAGGTCGGCCTTGGCCGCAATCGCGCCGCTGTTGGTCAGGCTGTCGAACTGATAGGCGTTGCCAGCATTGAGCGTCAACGTGCCGCTGTTGGCTACATTGTGGTCAACCAGCAGCGAGGACGAGGCGGTGAAAGTGCCCGCATTGTTCAGGCTGCCCAGTTCCGAGAGCGTCCCGGCGTTGAGATTGACCGTGCCGCCCGCACTGTTGGTCGCGGCCCCGGTGACCAACAGAACCGAATTGACGTTGAGCATGCCCGCATTGGCAAGGCTGCCAAAGCTGCTGCCGCCGGTCGTGCCCAGATTGGCGGTTGCCGAGGCGCCGTTGGTGAACAGCCCTGCCACCTGCAGCACGCCTTGCGAGGTCAGCGTGCCGGTGTTGGTGAGCGCGCCGCCGATCGTGCCGGTGCTGCCTTGAGCGAAGGCGAGGGTGCCTGCGTTCGAGACCGCGCCGCTGCTGGTCAGCGCGCTGTTGATGGTGGCGGCGGCGCCCGCATTGTTGGTCAGCGATGCCAGCGAAAGCGCCGCATTGACGGTCGTGGCGCCGCTGTTGTTGATCGAGCCGATCGTATCGGCCGCACCGACGATCAACGCGCCCGCCGCGCCGACCGTTACGTTCAGCGTATCGGCAAACGTGCCGCCCGGCGTGGTGTCAATCGTGCCGCCATTGACGGTCAGCGGACCGGTAAAGGTGCTGGCGCCGCTCAGCAGCAGCGTGCCGTTCCCGCTCTTGGTCAGCGCCCCGCCGCCGGTGAACACGCCCTGATAGAGCGAGTTGCCCGACTGGTTGAGGTTGAGCGTACCATTGGTATCCAGATTGATCACGCCCGTCGCCGCGCCCAGCAGATAGGGCGTGTTGACCGTGCGCGTGGCCGCACCCAGCACATTGAGAGTGCCGTCAACCTGCGTATAGGAGCTGGTGGACAGATCCGCCGACAGGTTCGTTACGCCCCCCACGTTCGTGTAGAGCGAGGTGACGGACTGGTCGGTCAGCAGATTGAGCACAGGGGCCGCGCCCTGCTGCTGCGGATTGACGTAAAGCGCCATGTTGCTGCTCAGCGCATTGGCGCTGGCGACGTTGAGCGTGCCGTTGGCCACTTCAAGCAATGAGGCCATCACGCTGCCCGCGCCGCCGTTCAGTGTCAGCGCCGCATTGCCATATTTGAAGATGTTGGCGCTCGAGGCATTCCCGCTGAGCGAACCGATCATGCCCGAATAGGTGCCGTCGGCGGTCTGGTTAATGGCCCAGCCCGTGCCGTCGCCCAGCAACACCGAGCCGCCCGCGCCCGAGAAGCTGCCGGTGTTCATCACCAGATGATCGGCCAGCGAGAGCGTACCGGCATCCTGCACATAGGCGCCCGAAACGGACAGATTGTCCGAAGCGTTGATCGTGCCCGAATTGTTCAGGCTGCCGAACGTGGGCGCCGCGCCCAGATGCAGGTTCAGCGTGCCGGTGGCGCTGTTGGTGACATTGCCGGTCACGTTCAGCGGCGTCCAGGCGTCGATCAGCCCGTTGTTCAGCACCGAGCCGAACTGGCTGGTGCCGTTGTTGGCATAGATGCCCGAGCCGAGCGTGGTGGTGCCGGTGGTGTCATTGGTGAAGCGGCCCGCAACGCTCAACGTGCCGCGCGAGCGCAGGTCGCCGGTGTTGACGAGATTGCCCGCAAGGTTTTCCACCGAGCCGGTGCTGAAGCGGGTCGTGCCTGCGTTGCTGACATCGCCCGATGCGTTGAGCGTGTTATAGACCTGCGTATAGCCGGTCGCGGTCGTGTTCAGCGTGTTCAGGCTGATCGCGGCAGCGACATAGGTGGTGCCGCTGTTGTTGAGCGAGCCGATCGTGTCATTCACGCCCAGATAGAAGCCCGCATTGGCCGCAACCGTGGCATCAAGCGTGTCGGCAAAGGTGCCGGTCGATACGGCCTGGACCCAGCCTGCATTGATGTTGAGCGGGCCGGTAAACGTGTTGGCCCCGGTCAGGTCAAGCACGCCATTGCCGGTCTTGGTCAACCCGCCAGCGCCCGAGAAGATCCCGTTGTAGGTCGAATAGCCCGACTGGTTGAGGACCAGCGTGTTAGCCGCATTGTAGAGCCCGCCTAGATTGACGTTGCCCGCCGCGCCGCCGTTAAAGCCTGCGGTGTTGATCGTGCGGGTGGCCGCCGTTTCGGTCGTCGGATCGCCCGCAACCGTGCCGATCACATTCATCAGGCCGTTGTTGGTGACGGTGCTCGACGTGGTCAGATCGGCGACAAGGTTGGTGGTGCCATTGTTGAGCAGGCCGAGGATCGACTGATCACCCAACAGCGACAGCGTACCGGCCGCATCGGTGCGGACGGGCAGCGCGCCGCCCAGAATGCCCGCATTGGCAACCGTCACACCGCCCTCATGAACGATGAGCTGTCCCGGCGCAAAGCTGCCCGCAGCCCCCGCCAGCGTCAAGGTGGCCAGGCCCTGCTTGTAAACGCCGCCCGTGCCGGTCACAACGCCCGAATAGGTGCCGTTGGCCGACTGGTTGATGGTAAAGACATTGCCCGTGCCGCCCAGCGAGACCGTGCCGCCCGTGCCCGAGAAGCTGCCGGTGGTGATCGTCTTGCCGCTGGCCACGTTCAGCGTGCCCGCGTTCTGGGTATAGGCGCCCGAAACGTTGAGCGAGTCATTGACCCCCACCGTGCCCGCATTGGTCAGGCTGCCGAACTGCCCTTGCGAACCTGCATTCAGGGTCAGCGTACCCGTGCTGCTGTTGGTCACGGCATGGGTCACCGTCAGCGGCGAAGAGGCCGTCAGCGTGCCGTTGTTGGTCAGACTGTCAAGCAGCGTCCAGCCCGCCGAGCCCAGCGTGGCGATGCCGGTGGTGTCATTGGTCAACAGGCCCGCAACGGTCAATTGTCCCGCCGAGGTCATCGTGCCGGTGTTGTTCAGCGCGCCGCCGACCGAGCCGGTCGAACCCGAAGCGAAAGCCAGCGTGCCCGCGTTCGACACATCGCCCGAGCTGGTCAGCGATCCGTTGATCGTGGCCGTGCCGGTGGCATTGTTGGTCAGCGTGGCAAGGTTGAGCCCGGCATTGACCGTGGTCGCGCCGCTGTTGGTCACCGAATGGATCGTGTCATTCGTACCCACCACATAGGCGCCCGATGCGCCCACCGTCACATCCAGCGTATCGGCAAAGGTGCCGCCCGCAGCGGTGTTGATGGTGCCGCCGTTGATTGCCAGCGGCCCGGTGAAGGTGCTGGCCCCGGCCAGATTGAGCACGCCCGCGCCCGTCTTGGTCAGCCCGCCGGTGCCGGAGAAAATGCCGTTGTAGGTCGAGTTGCCCGACTGGTTGATGACCAGCGTGTTGGCCGCATTATACAGCCCGCCCAGATTGACATTGCCGGTGGCGGCGCCGCCGAAACCGGTGGTGTTGATGGTGCGCGTGGCCGCCGTCTCGCTCAACAGGTTGCCCGCAAGCGTGCCCACCACATTGAGCATGCCATCATTGGTCACCGTGCCCGAAGCGGTCAGATTGCCGGAAAGATCCCAAATCGCATTGGCATTGTTGCTGGCGCTGGCCGCCGACAGGTTGGCCATTTGCCACAGCGCGCCATTCGCCTGATTGGTCACGCCGCCCACAACCGTTGTCGAACCCAGCAGCGAGAGCGTGCCCGAATTGGTGATCGAGTTGGCGCTCAGCGTGTTGCCAAAGGTGGTGGTGCCCGCATTGGTGATATCGGTGGCGGTGGTGGCGCCCGCGGCCACCAGCATGGCGCCCGCCGCCACATTGGCCGTGGTCAGCGCTTCTGCGCCGCCCAGCACCAGGCGGCCCGCATTCACCTGCACCGAACCGCCCGAAATGGCGTTCATCAGGCGACCGCTGGTCGTGCCATTGGTGGTCGAAACCTGACCGCCATTGACGGTGATGCCGCTCAGGCTGTTCTGGCCCGTCAGCAGCAGCGAGCCGGTATAGCCGTTATAGGCATCATTGACCGTCAGCGTGCCGCCCGAAATCGCGCCCTGCATGGTTGCGTCAAAGCTGGTGCTGCCGTTGGTGGTCGCGCCGCTGTTGTGCAGCACCGCGATCTTGCCATCCAGCCCGCTCAGGTTGATGGCGTTGAGGAAATTGACCGAGCCGGTGGCATCGGTCGCATCCGAACCGAACACCAGCGTGCTGCCCGAGGTGACAAAGCCGCCCGCGTTCCAGGTGAGCGCAGGGCCGACGCCGCCGTTGATGGAGCCCAGATTGATGGTCAGACCGTCCGAGGTGGCCGCAAAGCCGCCGCTGCCCGCCCAGGAGACGTTGTTGGGCTGATTGCCGACGGCGCGGCTGAACGTACCGCCCGAAAGCAGAACACCGGCCGAGCTGGTCGAAAGGCCCGTGCCGATCGTGCCCGACCCGTCAAACAGGATATGGCTCATGGCATTGATGCCGGTGCCGTCCTGCGCCTGCAGCGTGGCGCCCGAAATCTCGGTCGTGCCCGAATAGGTGTTGGTGCCAAAGAACTGCACCGTGCCGCCGCCCACGATCTTGAGCGAGGCGCCGCTGCCCGCCGCGATCGAGGCCGTGCCGATGCTGGCGGCGCTGTCATCCGCGATGGAATCATAGAAGGTGATCTTGTTGCCGGTGCCCGGCTGCAGCGTCACGTTGCTGCCGGTCATGATGAACATGTCCGCGCCCGCCGCCTGGCCTGCCGCGCCGCCATTGTTGCTCGACCCGGCCAGCGCCGCGTTGTTCTGGAAAATGCCGTTGCCCTGCAGCACCAGCGTACCGCCGTTGCGCACAAAGATCGCGCCGCCAAAGCCCGAGCCGCCACCGCCGCCCGAGGTGCCGGTCGAACCCACGCCGCCGCCGAAACCAGCAACGCCGCCCGCGCCCGCCGCGCCCGCGATGCTTTGGCCGCCCGAGCCGCCCGCGCCGCCGAGACCGCCCGAACCGCCGCCCGCGCCAAAGCCGCCCGCGCCGCCCGCGCCGCCCGCACCGCCTGCGCCGCCGTCGGTCTGCGAGAGCGCGCCCGCGCCGCCCGAACCGCCCTGGCCGCCCGCGCCGCCGCCGTAGAAGGTCGAGCCGTTGCCGCCATTGCCGCCCTGGCCGCCCGCGCCGCCATGCGCCACGGTGCCGTTGGCCAGCGCGATGTTCCACGTCACCAGCGCCAGAATATCATTGGCCAGCGTCACGCCATCAAGCGCCGCGCGCGCCACCTTGATCGCCGACACGGCGAAATTGGGGGTGAACTGGGCCAGAGCCGCCGCCGCTTCGGCAATGTCAAAACCAAGGGTAAAGGCATCATTGGCCACCGCCAGCGTGCCCTGGGCGTTGAAGGGCACGCCCGCGCTGCCGCTGCCGCCCACGCCGCCGCGTCCGCCCGGCGCATTGGTGCCGTTCGATGCATTGCGCCCGTTATTGCCCGGCGAGCCTTCGCCATCGACAAAGATCGCGGAAAAGGCGCTGCCATCCGCGCCGCCGGTGCCATTGCCGCCCACGGTGCCGATATAGGCCAGATTGTTCATCGAGCCGCCGGTGTTGAGATTGCCGGCCGCTGCGTTGACCTGATAGGAAACCGTCTTGGTGACCGGATCGATGGCGGTGATCACGGCATTGGCGGGCACATTGTCGCCCACCAGCAGATGACCCACGGTGAGGCCCGTGGTGGTGCCCACCGTGACCACGCCGCTGCTGCCGCCGGTCTGGTTGATGGCCAGCACGGGGTTGAAGGTGAGGATCTGCTTGCTGGCATTGATGGCCGACACGCCGTTGGCGGCAATGACATTGCTCAGCGTGATCTGGTTGGTGGTGGTGTCGATCGCGGTGATGACGGTGCCGTTGGGAATGCCGGTGCCCGACACGGTTTCACCCACGGCAAGGCCGGTGAGGGAATTGACCTGAACCACAGCGTTGCCGCCGGTGTTCGAGATCAGCGGGCTGAAGGTGCCCTTGAAGGAATAGACCTGGCTCAGATCGACCTGATTGGACAGGGTGATCGCGCCGGTATTGGCATCGACCGCGGTAACGACCGTGTTGGCCGGAACGCCATTGCCGGTGATGACCATGCCCACTTTGAAGCCGGTCATGCCCGCGATCGGGGTAATCGTGTTGGACAGCGTGCTGGTGCTGCTGGTCGCAAAGCGGGCAACGTTGACTTCGGTCACCGAAACGGCGGTGACGGTGACGTTGCTGACCGCATGGTCAAGTGTGAAGCCGGTGATGACCGGGTTGCTCGGATCGCTTGAGTCATACGTGATCGAAGCGATGCTGGCGGTTGTGCCGTCCGAGAGGAAAACCTGCTGTCCGCGCTGGAGCATGGAAACGTGAACCGGGCTGCCCAGCGTCACGGTGGTGCTGCTGAAAACGACCGTGCCGGTCACAAGATCCGAGGTGGGCAGCGCAATCGGATCGGTAAAGGTGATAAGATTGAGCGCGTTGCCATTGGCATCGACACCCACATTGGCAATGCTCGAAATGGTCGAGCCGACCGTGCCGGCGACGCTGGCGCCGTTGCTCTGGCCTGCCACGGCGACGCCTGCGCCCTGGGTGACCAACTGGTTGTCGCCGGTGGCCACCACGCCGGTCAGGTAATACTGGCCGTTCACGTTGGTGATGAGGCTGTTCGAGCCGTTGGAAAGCGAGGGGCGATAGATCTGCGCGGCGCTGGCATCGGCGGTGACGCCGGTCACCGTGAACGCGATGGGGGCAACCGACGAGGTGGCGATGCCGCCGCCCTGGCCGCCGGTGACGGTATTATTGGCAAAGCTGACGTTGTTGAGGGTAAGCGTGGCGCCATTGTCGACGAAGAAGACGCCGCCAAGACCCGCACCGCCGCCCGATCCGTTGCCGCCCGCGGTGGCATAATTGGTGAAAACGGTCTGGCTGCTGTTGCTGCCCACCGAAAGCGTCGGTCCGGTCACCTTTGTGGGATTGGCGCTCTGGAGCGAGGTGTCGCCTGAAACAACATAGCCTGTGCCGCCATTGCCGTTGGTCACATTGACCGGGAGGCTTTGGGCCAAAGCGGCGGTCGGAACCGAGGCCATGGCGCCAAGAGCAAGGACCGAGCTGGAAAGCAACCATCCGCGACGCTGTTTCATAACTATCCACCTGTTCACGAGAAAAACCAAACGAACAGGGCGCGACAAACCATCCGCGCCGACGCATGCCGACGCGTGCCAAGGAAGCCTTGTGACCAGAACTGCAGGCAGATCAGGCACCACGCAACAAAGCGTGGGTCAGGACCTGCTGACGCCTTTAATCACTGTATGGAAATATCGCCCTCTGCCCCCACAAAACATTTATGACCGCCTGAAGCGAACCGCAGGCAATACCTTCTCCGGTTCTCACCGAGCCATCGGAGCAACCTGTAAGCGTGGATTAGGTGAGATTTGGTTAAGTTTCAACTAAGTTGGTTCACGGCTTCGGTGATCTTGGAAAATGATATATTGGACAAATTTGGATAAATCCTGCCCGTTTCCTTGGCCGCGAAAATGGTTGCAGATGGTCGCGCGAATGGCCGAATTTGGCCCTTTTGCGCCGCAAGGACGGGCAGGGAGGTTAAAATTTTCCTGATGCCGATGCCATTACAGACCGGCATTGGCGAGGCGTTTGGGTGAGGCGGCAGTAACCCGCCGGAAAAATATTCTCATTCATAATTGTGTCAATTTGGCGGACGAGGTGTTGGGCGCAACGGCGTGTGGTTGGAATGCGAATCAACCGATCGGCACCATGAAGCGCCTGTCGATGCTGGATTCCATCTTCAGATTACGCTCGGCGGCCTGATCACGGCTTGGGATCGCGCACCCGCACCGCAATCTTGCGCAAGGCGTCGTTCAGCGCATCGCGCGTCGGCGCATCAATGTCCTGCAAAATGAACTCGAAATAATCGCCGCGCATTTTTCGGGCGCGATCAAAGATCGCCCTTCCGGTGGGCAGGGCGGAGATGATCTGGCGTTTGCGGTTATGCTCGTTGTTGTTGCGCTCGATCATCCCGGCATCGATCAACCGTTTAACCGCCCTGCTGACTTCAGCGCGATCGGCTTCAAATGCGGTGCCGATGTCGGCCGCGCTGGCCGGACCCACCGAGCAGATGAAGGCCAGCACCCGCCATTCGGCCAGAGTGAGGCCAAAATGCTCCTGCAATTGCTGCATCGTGGCGCGATCCATCATGCGGGCCAGCAGCAGCAGGCGATGCGGCAGGTGAGAGCCGCCAAACAGGTCCCAGGTCCGTGGCAATGTCATCTTTTCATCGCTGCCAAAGCGGGCAAACAAATGCAACGGGAATCATGTTGACTAATCAACACATGGCGATCATGACAAGCGCATGACCCAAAACCACCCATTTTTGCCCCGGCTGGAACATGCCTTCACCATCTCCATCGACCTTTCGCGGCCCTATTGGATAACGCCCGGAGCAAGGGGGGATACGCGCGCGGCAATTTTCGCGGCGCGAGGCGTGATCGAGGGCCCGCGATTGAACGGGCGGGTAGTGCCCATGTCAGGCGGCGACTATCCGCTCTCGCGCCCCAACGGAGTGATCGACTTTGACGCGCGCTATTTGCTGGAGGCCGAGGATGGCGCGATCATCTATCTGGAAAACAGGGGCTTTCGTTGGGCGCGCAGTCCGGAAATTGCCGAAAAAATGCGCCGCAACGAGCCTGTGGGTTTCGACGATTACTACATGCGCGTGACCCCGCGTTTTGACGCTCCCGCCGGGCCGCATGAATGGCTCAGTCAGCATGTCTTTGTGGGCGTTGCGGAAAAAGTGCCCAATGCCAATCGCATCCATTATTTCGTGGTGATGTGAGATGACAGGCGGGGCATTGGCGCCGTCCTATCCGGTCCTGATGCGCCCCGGCGTTGACCCGTACAGTGCCACGCACAAGCCGCCCCTGCCGCCCACCACTTTCGCCCGATGGAACGAGCGCGGGCTGACCATTGAGCGCAACCATCGCATTCGCCTGCGCGACGGGGTGGAGATCTTTGCCGACATCTATCGGCCCGAGGGCGCGCAGCAGGGCGTGCCGATCCTGCTGGCATGGGGGCCATACGGCAAACATGCGCTGACCAATCGCGTGTTCTGGCCGCGATCCGGGGTGGACCCGGATTGGCTTTCCGACCTCACCGCCTTTGAGGCGCCCGATCCTGTGTTCTGGGCCGGGCATGGCGTGGGCGTGGCGGTGGTCGATCCGCGCGGGGCTTGGCTGTCGGGCGGCGATTTTCACCACAATGGCGCGCAGGAGGCGCTGGACTGCGCCGATACCATCGAGTGGCTGGCCGGTTTGCCATGGTGCAACGGGCGGGTGGGGATGACGGGCGTGTCTTATCTGGCCGCGATCCAGTATCTGGTCGCGCCCCTGCATCCGCCCGCGCTGGCCGCGATCAATCCATGGGAAGGCTTTTCCGACTGGTATCGCGAATTTGCCTATCATGGCGGCATTCCTGAAACCGGCTTTTTGCCGCGCGCCTCGGACAATATCCGCTTCTCGCTGGGACGGACCGAGGACACGCTGGAAAATGTCCGCGCCCACCCGCTGATCGACGATTACTGGCTGTCCAAATCCTATGATCTGGCCGCGATCACCCAACCTGCCTATGTCGTGGCCAGTTGGTCGGATCAGGGGCTGCATCTGCGTGGCACGATCGAGGCATGGCGCCAAATGCGCAGCCCGCAAAAGTGGCTGGACATCCACGGCCAGAAGAAATGGGCGCATTACTATTGCCCCGAAAGCCGCGCCCGGCAGGCCGCCTTTTTCGAGCATTTCCTGTTTGATCGCCCTACCGCTCTGGCCGCATGGCCCCCGGTGCGCATCGAAATACGCGACAGGCATGGCGTGCAGCAGGAGCGGGCCGAGCAAGCATGGCCGCCCGCGCGGACGGCTTATCGGGAATTCTTTCTCGATCCGGCGCGGGGCGCTCTGTGCGAGGCCGCGCCCCCGCCATCCAGCCTGCGGCAGGACGCGGCGGAGGGCGAGGCCCATTTCACCGTCACTTTTGACCACCCCGCCGAAATCACCGGCCACGCCGCCCTGCGCCTCTGGATGGAGGCCGAGGGCAGCGATGATGCCGACCTGTTCATTGCGCTGCAAAAGCTGGATGCGGCGGGGCAGGAGGTGGGCTTCACCTTTTACGCCTTTTATGAAAACGGCCCCATCGCGCTGGGCTGGCAAAGGGCCAGCCATCGTGAGTTAGACGAAGCGCAGTCCACCCCCGAACGCCCCGTGCACCGCCACGACCGCGAGGAAAGGCTGCAACCGGGCGAGATCGTTCCTGTCGAGATCGAATTGTGGCCCTTCTCGGTCCGCTTTGAAGCGGGGGAGAGCTTGCGGCTGGTAATCGCGGGGCGCGACATATATCGCCCCGAGCCGGGCGTCATGCTGCCTTTCCCCCAGCATCAGGATACGCGCAACGCGGGCCATCATGTCTTTTACGGCGGCGGGGCCATCGCTTCGCGCCTGATCCTGCCCTTCATTCCCGCATCGGAGCATCCATGACCCTGCAACCAACGCTTGCCGCCACCCGGGCCGATTGCCGCCTTGAACATGTGTTCGACATCGAGGTGCTGTTCGGCGCCGATCGCACGCTGTTCGGCCCTTTGCCCGGCGGAGGGCATCAGGGCTATACGCCCGCCATCGGCGGCACGATCACCGGACCGCGCCTGACGGGCAGCGTGGTGCCGCATTCGGGCGCCGATTACGCCACCGCGCGCGAAGACGGTACCATCGAACTGCGCGCCCATTACCTGCTGCGCGCCGACGATGGCACGATGATCTATATTCAGAATCTGGGCTATCTGGTCCGCCCACGCCCGGGTGAGGATCAGCCCTCCTACTTCAAGCTGACGCCCTATTTCCGGGTGCCGGTCGGGCCGCATGACTGGCTCAACCGCACGGTGATCGTGGGCGGAGGAGAGCGGCGGTCCGACCCGGACCGCACGCTCTTTCGCTATTACGCTTTGGTCTGAGCGATCCGGCGCAATCCCGGCGCGGCGGCCAGAAAACACAGCGCCGCCGCAAAGAACACCAGCACCGCCAGCGACAAGGCGCTTTGCAGCCCCTGCGCCGATGCCTGACGACAGGCGACGGCGATGGCTTCGGCTGCACCGCGCGCGGGCATGCCTGCGGGGCAATCCAGGCTATATTGGCCAGCATAAGCGGCCCGCGCCGCCCGGTCGGAAACAAAGCCGACAAAGACCGGCCCCAGCCCCGAACCAATGAGCGTATAGAGCAGCGTGTAGAGCGCCACCCCGCTGGCGCGCATCCTCGTGGGCAGCAGGTTCTGGATCATGCCCGTGGTCGGCCCGTAAAACAGCAGGAGGAACGCGCCCGCCACCAGCAGCAGCGCAAAGGCCGCGCCCAGCGAGGCGGCATGAAAGGCCAGCCAGTAGATCGGCGGCGCCAGCGACAGCCCAAAGGCCGCGCCCCATGCGGGCCAGCGCGCATCACGCCGGGCCAGCCAGTCGGTGCCGAAACTGCCCACGATCAGGCCGAAAGTGATGGCCAGACCCGAAATCAGCCCGAAATTGGCCGCCGCCTCGCGCACACCCAGATGATGGGTGCGCGCCAGAAACACCGCCAGAAATTGCGATATCGAGGTCATGCCAAAGCCCGCCAGACTGCCCCCCGCGATCACGCAGAGCAGGGTGGGATTGGCCGCCACCTCGCGCAGGAACTCGCCGACGGGGGGCGCCTTGCCGCCCTTGGCGCCGGTATCGTACCGCCCCCGTTCGGGTTCCGGCGCCAAGAGCAGAAGCAGGCCCGCCACCACAAATCCGGGCAGCGCGAAAAGCAGAAACGCTGTCCGCCAATGCCAGAGCATGGCAACATGCCCCGCCAGCATCGCGCCGAGCAAGGTGCCGATGGGCGTACCCAGCATCACCAGCGCAAAGGTGGAGGCGCGCTTTTCACGCGGGGCGATGTCGGCCACCAGCGAGGCGGTGGGGGGCACGAAACCTGCCTCGCCCATGCCTACACCAAGGCGACTGGCGGCCAGCGCGGCAAAGCTGCCTGCCATGCCGGTGGCCGCCGTGGCCAGCGACCATATGACCGTGCAGGACGCGATGATCCGCTTGCGCGAGAAGCGTTCGGCAAGCAGCCCGATCGGCAGCCCTGCCAGCGCATAGAGCGCGGCAAAGACCAGTCCCTGCAACAGGCCAAGCTGGAGATCGGTGAGCAGAAGATCGGCCTTGATCGTCTGGGCCAGCGCGGAAAATACGGCCCGGTCGGCAAAATTGAGCGTACAGGTGAGCAGCAGCAGGACCAGCAAAACCCGGCGGCGAGGGGCGGCAGGCGCGTTCATGCCGCTTCTCCCGCGATGGCGTGGCGGCGCGAGAGGGTAATGGCCTCGATCCGGTGAAACAGGCTGTCGCGTATCTGATAGAGCGCCATGCTTTCAATGGAATAAGTATCCCCCGCCTGCATGACCCGGCCCGACATTTCGATACCGTCGCGCCTTGCGGTAAAAACCGACGCCAGCGCGGCGGCAATCACGCCATCTGCGCCCAGAGCGCCGCGCAATCGGATCACCCGGTCGAAATCCTCCCGCGCTTTGCGATAGAACGCCAGAATGCCTTCTGCGCCGCGCAGAAGAAGGCCGGTGCCGATGCGCAGTTCCACGTCGGGCGCGTAAAATCGGGTATAGGCGGCTTCATCGCCACGGTTGAAGGCGGCTAAATAGTTCTCCATGATGGCAACTGGCTGCATGGCGATCTGCTCTCCCATCCTTTTCTTGTCGAACCATCTTTGACCGCTTAAGTTGATAGATCAACATAATTCTGGGAGGCATGATGCGCGAGGTTCCATCCGGCGGGGCAGACAGGCTGGCATATCTGCTCAAACTGGTGGCGCATGGGCCGGATCGCTTTAGCCTGGGCGATCTGGCCGCGCGCGCGCGCCTGCCTGCCAGTACGGTCCACCGCCTGCTGCAAGTGATGGTGCGTGCCGGACTGGTGGAGCGCGGCACGCATCAGACCTATCGGCCGGGGCGCGAATTCTATGCGATGGCATCGCAATTGGTGGCGCGATTCGATGTGATCCGTTCGGCGCGACCCTTGCTCGAAGGGCTGGTCGAGCGCTGGCACGAGACGGCGGTGCTGTGCGCCTACAACCCCACCGACCGCCGCGCGACGATTGCCGATGTGGTCATGACGCCGCATCCGCTGCGGTTTGCGGTGGAAAGGGGCGGCGAAATTCTCCTGCCCTGGGGCTCGTTGGGGCGCGCGATTCTGGCCTTTCTCTCCGGCGGAGAAATGGAGGCGATCATCCGCGAAACGCGCTTTGGCCCTTTGACCGGCCGCCCGCGCGATCCGCGCAGCGAATTGGAGAGGGATCTGCGAGAGGTGCGCGAGGAGGGTGTTTCGCGCTTTTATGACCCCGATATCGAGATCGCGGGCATCGCCGCACCGGTGTTCGGCGCCGAGGGGTTGGTGTTGGGATGTATCGGCGTGACCATGCCGTCAAAGCGGTATCTGCTCCATGCCGAGGATGATCTGGTGCTGGCGGTGCGCGAGGCGGGGGAAAGCCTGAGCGCGCAGGCGTCGATGGGGCAGGGCGGCGGGATTTGAGAATTCCAGAATACGGAATTGTGGTTCTGCCCAGTGGAAGATGCTTGAAAGTTGATTGCTCAACATTATCGTGCCCCCTTGTAACCCGGCGCAAAAAGTCGGGAAAAATGGGAGAGGGCAATGAACTACCGCAAGGGGAAGGTGCTCGTTTACGCTTCGACGGCTGCTGTTGCGATGGCGCTTTTCGGGGGCGCCGCGCAGGCCGAAGAAGAAGCCAAAGCCAAGGACAATGCGCCCGAAATCGTCGTTACCGCGCAATTCCGCAGCCAGAAGTTGCAGGATGTGCCGATCGCCATTACCGCTGTCAACTCGGCCATGCTGGAACAGCGCGGCGCCACCAACATCGCCGATATCGGGGCCAGTGCGCCCAACGTGACGCTGCGCCCGGCGGCGGCCAGTTTCGGCCCCTCGGTCGTCGCCTATATCCGCGGCGTGGGCCAGCGCGACACCAATTTCGCGCTGGAGCCGGGCGTCGGCCTCTATATCGACGATGTCTATCTGCCCACGATGCATGGCTCGCTGCTCAATCTTGTCGACCTTGACCGGGTGGAGATCCTGCGCGGCCCGCAAGGCACGCTGGCCGGGCAGAATTCGATCGGCGGGGCGATCAAGCTCTATTCCAAAAAGCCCGATGCCAATCCGGACGCCTATATCTCGGCCACCTATGGCGCGTTCAACCGCGTGGAAATCCGCGGCGGCTCCAATTTCACCATTGCCCCGGACAAACTCTACATGCGCCTGACCGGGGTGGGGGTTCACAAGGACGGCTACGTCACCCGCTATGATTACGCCTGCACCCATCCGGGCAGCACGGTGCCCAGTTCGGTCACCGGATCAAGCTGCAAATTGGGCACCGAAGGGGGCAAGGATTATGTGGCGGGCCGCGCGGCCTTCCGCTGGACCCCTGCCAGCTTCCTGACCGCCGATGTGGCGGTGGACATCACCCGCGACAACAGCGAGCCGACGCCATCGACCCTGCTCTATGTGGGGCGCAACGCGAATCCCGGTTCGACCCTGACCGGGATCGCCAGCCCTGTGGCGGCCGCCTATGTGCTCAACGGCAATGTCTATGGCAATGCCACCGGATCGCCCTTCATCAGCTATTCGCCCTTTGGCGCCTTTGCGCAGGACACGTTCAGCAACAGCCCCTATATCAATTACGAGAATTACACCGACACCGCCCCGCGCGACGGTTCTGCCCCGTGGCAGGCTCCGCTCAAGGCCGCGCTCAACACATGGGGCATTTCGGGCACGCTCAATGCCACGCTGACGCCCAATCTGAAGCTGACCTCGATCACCGCCTATCGTCAATTTGACGGCGTCTATTCCACCGGTGACGGCTCGCCGCTCAACCCTTCGCTTCAGGCCAACAACATTTATAACAAGCAATTCAGTCAGGAATTGCGCCTGTCGGCCAAATTCGGCGATCTGGCCAATCTGACGGTGGGCGGCTTCTATTTCTACAAGCGCAGCCGGTATCAGGCCCGCATCGAGCTGACCACGCTCAACTTTATCGAGGACGATTCGATCCCTGCCACCACCAAGGCGGTCTTTGCCAATGCCGACATCAGCCCGATCAGGAACCTGACCGTCATTGGCGGCATCCGTTATACGGATCAGTCCAAGACCTTTTATTACGGCCGCTTTGGTGTGCCGGGGTCGTCAACGGGGGGCGCGGTGCCGCCTTCGCTGGCGGCGCTTAACGGGCTGGTCGGGGGCTTCAGCGGCAGCCGGGTCGATTATCGCGCCGCGCTGCAATATCGCTTCAACGATGATGTGATGGGCTATGCCCAATTCTCGACCGGCTTTCGTGGCGGCGGCATCAACCCGCGTCCCTTCTTTCCGGCCCAGGCATTGCCGCATAGCCCGGAAACCATCAACGCCTATGAAGTGGGCCTGAAAACCGACCTGTTTGATCGCCGGCTGCGGATGAACTTCTCCGGCTTCATCAACAAATACACCGATATTCTGGTGACCGCCGCCAGTTGCCCGCTGCCCGGTGTTCCGGCCGCGCCCTGTTCCCTGCCGCTCAATGCGGGCAACGCCACGATCAAGGGGCTGGAGGCCGAAATGCGGTTGCAACCGATGCCCGGCCTGACGCTGGAGGCATCGCTCGCCTATCTCGACTTCAAATATGACTCGGTGAGCGCCGCCGCCGTCACCTCCGGCATCGGCACTGAGGACAAGGGCCAGTATATCTCGCCATGGCAATGGAGCTTTGCCGTGCAATATGACTGGAACCTTGGCAGCATGGGGAGCATTACCCCGCGCGTCGATGTCAGCCATATCGACAGTTTCAACCGCAACGCCAACAATGTCGATGCCGCCACCGGGGGCAAGGACATCTTTGGTCAGGTGCCGGGCTACACGCTGGTAAACGCCCGCGTCGCCTATCAGACGGCGGGCAAGGAATGGGAGCTGGCCGTGGAAGGCCGCAACCTGACCGACAAGCTCTATTACACCGATATTTTCGACAATCGCGGATCGACCAATTCGATCCAGGGTACGCCTGCCGAGCCGCGCACCTGGGCGGTGACGGTCAAGCGCCGCTTCTGACGCCGGGGCGCCCTGTTTGGCGCCCCGTCATCCTATGCCCCCATCCCTTTATCCCATTTTGCGGGAGGATCCCTCATGGCCACTTCCTTTTCCAGCCCAACGGCATCTGGCGCGGTCTCTGGCGTACCGATTGTCGCCGGGCTGCCCATGCCCGAATTTCGCCATATCACGGTCGAACCGATCAGCGGCGCCTGCGGCTGCGAGATTGGCGGGGTCGACCTGCGCCAGCCCCTGCGGCCCGAGGTGCTCGACGAGATCATGCTGGCCTTTCAGCATTTCCTCGTCATCGTCTTTCGCGATCAGGACCTGACGCCTGAGCAGCACAAGGCTTTCTCGCGCCATTTTGGCGAATTGACCGAATTGCCCCAGGCGCCCACCTATAATGGCGACAACCTGATGCAGGAGGTGCGCCGCGAGGCGTGGGAGCCGGTCAATGTCGTGCCCAGCTTTGAGCATTTCCACACCGACAGTCCCTTCCTGCCCCAGCCGCCCAAATGCATCGTGATGCGCGCGCTCGATTGCCCGCAATGGGGCGGGGATACGGCCTTTTCCAACGCCTATTTGGTCTACGAACATCTCTCGGACGGGATGAAGGCGCTGCTCGACGGGTTGCAGGTGCTTTATTCGGCAAAGGATGTGTGGAGCAAGAACGAGAAACTGCCCCCGGAAAAGCGGCTGCGCCTGCGCGAGAGCCATGGGTTTACCGAGGACCAGCTCGAAAACATCCAGCCCGCCGTGCGTGTCCACCCCGAAACCGGACGCCGCGCGCTTTTCGCCACCACCGCCTATTTCCGCCATTTCGTCGGGTGGAGCGAGGAGGAGAGCCGCGCTTTGCTCAACTATCTGCAAAGCCTTGCCCAGCATCTGCATTACCATTGCCGCGTCAAATGGCGCAAAGACACGCTGATCGTGTGGGACAACCGCTTTACGCTCCATCGCGGCGTGCATGATTTCAAGCATGAGCGGCGCCATCTGATCCGCACCACCGTCATCGGCGAGCGACCCATGGGCATTGCCGATCTGGCCACGCGCCCGGCGGGGGAAGGGGCATGAAGGTAGGCACCGCGATTGCGCGTATCCTCAAGATCGAGGGCGTCGATGTCCTCTTCGGCTATCCGCGCAATGCGGTGCTGGAGGCCGCCGCCAAGGAGGATATCCGCACCATCATCGTGCGGCAGGAGCGCACCGGGCTGCATATGGCCGATGCCTATTCGCGCATGACGCGGGGGGGCAAGATGGGCGTCTTTGCCATGCAGCATGGTCCGGGCACCGAAAATGCCTATGGCGGCGTGGCGCAGGCGTTTTCCGAAAGCGTGCCGGTGCTGGTGCTGCCGCAGGGCTATGCGCGGGCGCTGGCCCATGTGCCGGACAATTACAACGCCTGCCGGTCGATGCGCGACATCACCAAGACAGCCGAGCCGATCCTGCGCGCGCAGGATACGCCTGCCATCCTGCGTCGCGCCTTTACCGCGCTGCGCAATGGGCGGCGGCGGCCTGCTTTGGTGGAAATGCCGTGGGACGTTTTGACTGAGGATGTGGGCGATACGCTGGATTACGTCCCGGTCGTTTCCACCCGCTATGGCCCTGATCCCGCGCAGGTTGCCGCCGTTGCGCAAAGGCTGGTGGCTGCGCCCCGGCTGGTGATCCATGCGGGGCAGGGGGTGCATTGGGCCAATGCTTACACCGAATTGCGCGAACTGGCCGAATTGCTGGCCGCGCCCGTTTCCACCAGCCTTGAGGGCAAGAGCGCCTTTGACGAGACACATCCGCTGGCATTGGGTTCGGGCGGGGCGGCGATACCGGGGCAATTGCGCCATTTTCTGGACAGCGCCGACCTCATCTTCGGCATCGGTTGCAGCTTTGCCCAGACCGCCTTTGGCGTTGCCATGCCCGGCCATGTGCCGATCATTCATGCAACGCTCGACCCGGCCGACATCAACAAGGGCGTGCCCTGCGAGGCGGCCTTGATTGGCGATGCGCAATTGACGCTGGCCATGCTGCTTGCCGAGGTGCGCAAGCTGGTGCCATCCCCGCGCGATATGACCCCCGTCGCTGATGAAATCGCCAGAGTGGAGCAGGCATGGCTCGCCCAATGGCTGCCCCTGCTGGAAAGCGGGGACGCGCCGATCAGCCCCTATCGCGTCCTGTGGGAGTTGCAGCGCACGGTCGATGTGGCGGGTACGATCATCACCCATGATGCCGGATCGCCCCGCGATCAACTCACCCCTTTCTGGAAATCGATCACTCCGCTCAGCTATATCGGCTGGGGCAAATCCACCCAGCTTGGCTATGGGCTGGGGCTGGCGATGGGGGCCAAGCTCGCCTGCCCGGACCGGCTGTGCATCAATGTATGGGGTGATGCGGCCATCGGTTTTACCGGCATGGATTTCGAAACTGCCGTACGCGAACGGCTGCCGATCCTTTCCATCCTGCTCAACAATTCGGCCATGGCCATCGAGCTGGACCAGATGCCGGTGGCGACAGAGCGCTATCACGCCACCGCCATTTCCGGCCATTATGCCGATTTTGCGCGGGCGCTGGGCGGCTATGGCGAGAGGATCACCGACCCGGCCCAGATCGGCGATGCCATCCGGCGCGGGATTGCCGCCACGCAGGCGGGCCAACCCGCGCTGCTGGAATTCATGACCGCCAAGGAAACCAGAGCTTCGCGGCTGTGACAGAGCCTCTGTCTCCGCAGGCGGAGCGCCCGCCCATCCGACCATTGACCACCGGGGAGGTGCAGGCTTTGCTGGATGGGCGGGAGGACGCGCTGGCGGAACTGCGCGAAGAGATAACCGCCAATTTCACGGCCGGGCCGGGGGCGGTCCTGCTGCGCGGCATCGACCCGGATCTGTTCGGTGAGGGGCGCTTTGCCTCGGCCCTTGCGCGGATCGGGGGCTGGCTGGGCTCTTTGGCCATCCAATCGCCGCAGGGCGAGCGGGTGGCGCGCGTTGAACGCAAACCGGGCGATCCCACCGCCAGGGGCACTTATTCGGATGCGGAATTGCGCCCGCACACCGATCTGCACGACATTCTGGCGCTGGCCTGCCACCGCGTCGCGGCCTCAGGCGGAGAGAGCCTGCTGGTCTCGGCGCGCGACCTCTATGCGGCTGTGCGGCATGAAGCGCCCGACCTGCTGGCGGTTCTGCTCAAGCCCTATGTGTGGGGCGGCAATCCGGCGCTGCAAAGCGCGAACCGGCCCCGGCCTCGACTGCCCATCCTGTTTCCGCCCGATGCCGCGCATGGGGCGCAAGTGGCCTATAACGGCTATTTCCTGCGCCGGGGCGGCGAGGCGGCAGCCGATGTTCTTGCCCGCTTCGATGCCCTTGCCCAGCGATTGGCGGACCAGACGCTGTTCAACCTGATCCCCGGCGATATGCTCTTCTGGCACAATTGGAGCTGGCTGCACGGGCGGATGCCGTTTGTCGATCGCGAAGACCGGCCCCGCCTGCTCTTTCGGCTGTGGATCCGTTCGATACTCGCGGCAAGGGCCGATCCCGCGCTGGTTGAATTGGGGCGCAGGATGGATGAAGATCACAAGATAACAAGCCAATGGGAGAAAGCATCGCCATGAATGAAGCCATCGCGCAGCCACAGGACAACCGATGGCCATGGAAAGCGAGTTGGCCGCTGGCCTTGCTGACACTGATCGCGGTGTTCAACTATCTGGACCGTTCCCTGCTCGGCTTGGCGCTGCCCTTGGTCAAGCGCGAGTTTGGCGCGTCCGATACCGTGCTTGGGCTGGTGACGGGTGTGGCCTTTGTGCTGCTCTATTCGGTGCTGGGCGTGCCGATTGCCTGGCTCGCGGATCGCTATAATCGGCGCAATATCATCACCTTCGGCCTTGCTTTCTGGAGCCTGATGACGGCGCTGACGGGCTTTGTGGGTTCGGTGTGGCAATTGGCCATGGCGCGTTTTCTGATGGGCGCGGGCGAGGCCTGCGCCATGCCCCCTTCCAATTCGATGATTGCCGATCTGGTGCCGCCCCGGCGGCGACCGCTGGCCATGGCGATTTTCGGCACGGCCAATCCGCTGGCTTTCATTGTCTTTTTCCCCATCGCCGGTTGGGTGGCCCAGCATTATGGCTGGCGCGCGATGTTCCTTGCCATGGGCGCGCCGGGATTGCTGGTGGCGCTGCTGTTCATCGGCACGGTGGGCGAGCCCAAGCGTCAAAAGCAGGTGGTCGATGTGGTGCGTCCCTCTGCCGGCGCGATCCTTGCCGATGTCGGAGAACTGTTCCGTAACCGCTGGTTTTGCTGGATTTTTGTCGGCGTCACGTTGATGGGCGCCAATGTGTGGGCATCGGGCGCATGGACGCCCACCTTCTTTGCCCGCGTGCATCACATGGGGCTGGCGGAAGTGGCGGGCACGGTTGGTCCGGTTCGCGGCTTTGTGGGCGCGGCAGGGGTGCTGGCGGGCGGATTTCTGATCGACCGCCTGCCGGTTCACCGCGACCGCTGGCGGCTTGCCATTCCGGCCATCGCCTGCATTCTGGCCGGGCCTGCCGAGGCGCTGTTTCTGCTTGAGGATCAGCGCTGGCTGTGGCTCTCCGGCTTTGTGGCGACCAGTTTTCTCTCGTTGATCCACCAGGGGCCGATCTATGCCGCGACGATGAATGCCGTCCGGCCGGGACAGCGGGCGCTTGCCATTTCGGTCATCCTGTTCGGCGCCAGCTTTCTGGGCAATGTGGTCGGGCCCAGCGCGGTAGGCTTTCTCAATGATCGTCTGGCCGCCGCCTATGGGCCGATGGCGGTGCGCTATTCCATGCTGATCATTGCGGTCACGCCGGTGCTGGCGGGCCTGTGCTTTCTCAAGGCGGCGTTCCTCGCGGGGGAGCGCGGGCAGGCCGACGATTGATGCGATGATCAAACCATATTGACGTGAATCGCAAATGCGGCGATGAAAGCGGCACATAAAATAGCAGGACTTAACCTGCCAGGCATACGAGCGCGAAAAGCGCCACGGGGCCGTAGAATGGGAAAAGGGTCCTATGTCTGCGAGCTATCCGCTTTCATCCTGTATTGAATGGCAATTTACCGAAGCCGGCGATCTTGACGCGCGTCTGCGCGCGGCCAAGGCGGCGGGGTTTGAATTGGCCGAATTTCACCTCTGGCGCGACAAGCCGGTGGATGCTCTGGCTCAGGCCCTGGACGAAACCGGGATGCGTCTGACCGGGGTTTGCGTTGATCCGCGCCGCTCGATCGTCGACCCGGCCGAGCGCGAGGAAATGGTGACCGCCGTGCGCGAAACGATCGCGGCCACGGCCAAGCTGGGCAAGCCGGACCTGATCGTCGCTTCGGGCTTTCGCGTGGAGGGATTGAGCGAGGAGGAGCATTTCGCCAATGCGGTGACGGCCCTGCGCGCGGCGGCCGATGCGGCCGAAGAAGCGGGCGTGACGCTGCTGCTCGAACCGCTCAACACGCGCCTGTTCTCGGCCATGTATCTGGTCAGCACCAAGCTGGGGCTTGATCTGGTCGAGGCGGTGGACAGCCCCAATCTGCGCCTGCTCTATGACGTGTGGCACAGCGCCGTGATGGGCGAGGATATGGCGCAGGTGCTGGCCGGGCGCATCCATCTGGTCGCGCATGTGCAGGTGGCCGATATGGATGATCGCCATGAGCCGGGAACCGGCAGCCTCGACTGGACCAAGATCATGCAGACGCTGACTGATCTGGGTTATTCAGGCGCGATCGGGCTGGAATATTTCCCCACACTGCCCATGGACCAATCCCTCGCGCTGACCCGGCAAAAGCTGGGCTGAGCAATCGCGCAATCTGCCGCCGCTCGGGAGAGGATGTGGCTATGCAAGAGACAAAACTGAGCTTTGTCGAAAGACTGAGCTATGGCTTTGGCGATATGGGGACCAGTCTGGCCTATAATATGGCCAGCGGTTTCCTGCTGTTTTACTATACCAATGTGGTCGGCCTGCCGGCGGCATCGGTGGGCACGGTGTTTCTGATTGCGCGATTGCTCGATGCGGTGATCGATGTGCTGGTGGGCATCGCGGTTGACAAGACGCGCAGCCGATGGGGGCGCACGCGGATCTATTTCCTGTTCGTCGCGGTGCCCTATGCGCTGGTTTCGGTCGCGGTGTTCCATGTGCCCGCATGGGGACAGAGCGCGCAGCTTGTCTATGCGTTCATCACCTTCAAGGCGCTGGGCATTTTCATGTCCTTTCAGGCCATTCCCTATACGGCGCTGATGCCGATGATGACGCTGGACGGCGGTGAACGGCTCAAGCTTTCGGGGATGCGCTCGATCGGCACTTCGGTCAGCGTGGTGTTGGGCACGGCAACGGTCATGCCGCTGGTGGGGGCGCTGGGCGGCGGGGATCAACAGCGTGGCTTTACGCTGGTGGCCGCCCTGTTTGCGGCCATAGGCTTTGCCTGCACCGCGGCGCTGTTTCGCCATTGCCGTGAACGCCATGAGGACCATGCGGCGCCCGACTTTGCCATCCTGCCCGCCGTGGGCGAAATGCTGCGCAATCGCGCCTGGTTGGTGGTGTTCGGCTCCTGCCTGCTCTATTTTGCGCGCTTTGGCATGATGATGGCGGCAACGGCCTATTTTGCCATCGACGTGCTGGGGCGGCCGTGGATGATCTCGGTGATGCTGCCTGCGGTGGCGGGCATGCTGCTGCTCTCGGCCTTTGTCGCGCCCGCCATTCTGGCGCGCACCGGCATTCGCAACGGCACGGTGGGGGCGCTGGCATTGGCGGCGGTGCTGTTTGCGGCCTTGCCCTTTGTGCAGGATCATGTGGGCCTGTTTCTTGGCCTCTATATTGGCGGATGTCTGGCCACATCGATCACCATCACGGCGGCCTTCGCAATGGTTGCCGAGACAGTGGATTATCACGAGGCCCAATTCGGCACTCGCCGCGAAGGCCTGCTTTCGGCCGGAATCAGCCTTTCCACCAAGCTGGGCATGGCGCTGGGCACGGCGGGCTTTGCCTATGTGCTGGGGGCATCAGGCTATGTTCCCGGCCATGTCAGCGAGGGCGCGCGCGAAGCGATCCGCTGGACCTACAGCGGCGGCGCGGTCGCGCTGCTGGCCGCGCAAACGCTGGTCATGTTGTTTTGGCCGATCGGCGCGCGCGGCAAGACTCCAACCCATGCGGCTCTGAGCCCGCAATAATCCCGGTCACTCCGAGGAAACGGAACCCAGACATGAACACAGACGCGATCTCTATCAGCCTCGATTTGATCAATCGACACTATCAGGAACCCAATCGCAATCGCTATGAAAGCAAGTATTTCTGGGAGGAGCTTTACAAGCTGATTGCCGCTTCCGGTTTTTCGAGCATCGAAATTCCCTATGAGCCGGTCTGGCAATTTGGCGGGCGCAGCGGTGTGCCGATGAACCGCTATTGCGTAAACACTAAATACGAAAGCGCGACCAAGTATCGCGCCGTGTTGCGGGCCAGCGGGATCGAGCGCGTCACCGGCATCACTTTCGACCCCAACCTGTTTATGCGCAACGACAATCTGGGCTTTTATTTCGGCGCCACCGGCCATTTTGCGGGCGAGGCGCTTGCCCATGCCGCCGATATGGGGGCGGATTATTTCGCGATCAGTCCTTCACCCTATTACGGGCGCATATTGCAATATCATCCAGATCTGGAGGATCAGAAAGAAGCCTTTACCCAGCGCACCGTCGAACTTCTGGGCGGACTTGCCGCCAAGGCGGCGGATCTGGGCGTGACGCTGGTTTTGCGCGGTGAGTATTGGAGCCTGCTTGGGGGGGAGCGGGTTCTTTCCCTGCTCGACGCGCTGCCCGATACGGTCAGGCTGGATGTCGATACCGCCAATCTGTTTGTTGCGGGCATTTCGGCGGCGGACTTCCTGGCCGCGCATATTGGCCGGATCGGCTGCGTGCATCTGACCGACAGCGATTTTGTCGATCCGGGCGATGTCTGGAAAACGCCCAATCCGGAGTTTCCGTCCCAGCGCGCCACGCAGGTTTTTCGCGATCCGGGCACCGGTTCGGTTGATCTGGTCGGCATCGCCGCCTTGCTGGACCGGCTGGATTATCAAGGCCCCGTCACCTGCAGCGCCCGGCAGACGCGCGACCCGTTTCGCGCCTTGCTGAGAAGCCGCGCCCTGCTCAACCAGTTTCAGAATTAAGCCGGACGGAGAATCCGCAATGACCAATATCGGGCCGAACATCCGTTATGCGAACATGAGCCACTGGAAATCGATTCCCTATAAGCAGATCGATAATTTCCGTGAGTTCTACTATGAGGACAAGACGAACGCCGCCTATTATTCCGATTGGGACAATATCCTGAAATACCAGTCAGCGCTGGGTTTTGACGGGATTGAGATCGCGCCATGGGACATGGCCGATATCCTGCCGCTGTTCGGTTCGCCCGAGAATTTCACCGCCTTTGCCAAGGATCGCGGGGTAGAGGTGATCGGCATGTTCCATGGTGCCCATGCGTCGCATGCGGCCGATCACTTTGACGAGGCGGTGCGCTCCGGGCGCGAGGCGGTGGATACGATCGTGCGTTTCGGCGGCACCTATATGAACACATGCCCCACGCAGAATTATTTCGGCACCGGCCCGCTCAGCCGCGAAGAAGTGCAGCAATGCGCCAAGGTCATGAACGAGATCGGCCGCTATGCCACCGATCACGGGGTCAAGATCGGCCTGCATAATGAGTTCTTCTGCGCGATCAACCTGCCCAACCATCGTGAGTTGATCGAAAGCACCGACCCCCGTTTTGTGCATTATTGTATCGACACGGCGCAAATCTCGATCATGGGCGAGGACCTGCTGAAATTCTACAGCGACTACCATGAGCGGATCAGCACCTTCCACCTCAAGGACACCGCCTCATCCAACCAGCCCGACAGCGTTCGCTATGCTCAGGACCCGGAAATCACCGATGACGGCACACGCTGGTTCTGGGAGCCGGGGCAGGGTAATCTTGACCTCAAGGGCCTTTATCGCCTGTTGAAAGAGCATCAGTTCAAAGGCTGGATGTCGATCGAATATGACGGTTCGCCCGACCTTTTGGCGTCCATGGCGATGACCCGCTACTATCTCGATAACGAATTGCGGCCGATTTACGATTGAGCCCCGATGGCCGGTGCCCACCCTTCCAATGCGCGCAGAGCATGACCTGCCCTGCGCGCATTCATGTTGCCTAGAGATCCGGCCCCAGTCGCCAGTAGGTGGCATAACGTTCATGCGCGATCCGGTAATAGGGGATCAGGCGCAGGGGTTGCCGATCGCTCGACGGGATCGTGAATTCCAGCGGGCCATCGCCCGGCGCTATCCTTTGCGCCAGCGTGTCGGCCGCCCCGCCAATGGTCGGCGGCGTGAAGGGGGCGTTGTTATACTCGCCATATTTCCTTTCATTGACAACCAGATCCGCGCCAGGCGCGATCCCCTCGCGCCCAAAGGCACCGGCCAGAACCAGCGGACCATAGGTCAGAGCCACGATGTCGGACGCGGCGCCCCTGCGCTCAACCGCATGCTCCATCGTCATGCGCCATTCAATCTGGTCCCCATCGCGCCATTCGCGGGCAAGGTCGATATAGGATCCGGGTGTGGATGACTGCACATGCTGCTGTCCGTTGATCAGAACAGTTGCGGTCCTGCTCCATCGCGGATGGCGCAGTTTCAGCGTCAGTTGCGTGGGCCGCTTCAATCTCCAGCGCAGTTTCGTCACCGCGCTTGCCGGAAAGTCGGTGATCTGTTCCAGCACCGCGTCCTGCGCGTGCCAGCGCAATGTCGAGGCGATGAACAGGTTGACGTAAAGTGTTCGGTCCTGATGGAAATAGATGGAGTCGCGATATTTGACATGGTTTTCCATGCCTGTGCCGGTGCAGCACCAGAAGGAATTCTCCGGCGTATGGTATAATTTCATATAGCCGGGCCGCGCGCCCTGAAAATAGGTGGCCATGCCGCTGTCGGGATCTTGCGAGGCAAGGATGCCGTTAAAGAGCGTTCTTTCATAATAATCGGCATAGTCAGCATTGGGATCATGCAAAAACAGCGCCCGCGTCAGCTTGAGCATATTGTGCTGCCCGCATGTTTCCGAACCCTTGGCGGAAAATACATGGCGGTCGAACTGGTCGACGGGAAAGAAATGCTCGTTATCGCCATGACCGCCTGTGGCAAAGGAGCGGTTGTGCACCACCGTTTGCCAGAAGAATTGCGCGGCATCGCGATAGGCGCCATCGCCGGTCGCCTCATACACCCTTTCAAAGCCCACGATTTTGGGGATCTGGGTATTGGCATGCATCCCGTCGAGTTCATCGCGCCCGGCCGCCAGCGGCTTGAGAACCGCCTTGTGGGAGAAGCGCTGGGCCAAAAGGCGATAATCTTCCTTGCCGGTCATGAAATAGAGATCGGCCAGCACTTCATTCATGCCACCATGCTCGGTTTCCAGCATGGTTTCGAACTGCGAATCAGTCAAAGGGCGGGTGGCGATCACGGCCCAGTCGGCCATACGGATCAGCACCTCGCGCGACGGGGCGCTTTGGGCCAGCAGCGCGCCGTCGCGCAGGCCGGCAAAGACCTTGTGGAGCGTGTACCACGGAACGCCGGTGATTTTCTCACCCCGCAAATGCGCGGCCACCAAGGCCCCACCGGCGGGAAAAGCGCAGACCAGTCCGGTGCCGGACGCCCGCTGGCATGCGGCCAGTTCGGCGGCGATATAATCCACCTTTTGGCGAAACCGCACATCGCCGGTCGACCGCCACGCCATCGCGCAGGCCGACAGATAATGGCCCAGCGTGTGCCCTTGGCAATGAATGTCCTGCCATAGCGGATCGGACTCCCAACCGCCATAGGCGGGCGCCTTGGGTGGCAACCCGGCATTGACGCGGAATTGATGCAGCATGCGATCGGGTTGCAGGCTCAGGAGATAGGCCAGCGTCATCTTTTGCGCATGCAGAAAGGGGCCTTCGCCAAGATCGACATCGGCCATGTCGAAGGGGCGCAGGCGGGTGGGCGCTTTTGCGGTCTGCCTTGGCCCAGCGGAGGCCAGAGCAGGCGTAGCGCCCTTGGTCAGAGGGCCAAAAACCATCGCCGAAGCGGCAGCCGAAGTCAGCAGATCTCGCCGGGAATATCCGCAGCCGCAGGTCCGGTTGGTCAAGGTTCCCTCCCTCGATTTGCATGGATAGCGTTATCGTGTTTTGTCGAAACTTATCGCTCATCGTCGCGGGAGTCTAGGGTGACCATTGCCAATAAACTAGGATTTTATGCTTGATCAAGCTAGAGGCCTTTATTAAGATAGCGCTATCATAACAATGGATGAGATGGATGTCTGACGTGCCTGCAAAGCCTGTGACGGGCGATTTGTCGATGGTTTTCATGCGGTCGGTCATGGGGCGTCGATCCCGCCGGATGGCCGCGATCGTTGCGCTGCTGGCATCGGCCGCCTCCGCGCAGGCGGCAACGCTTTCGCTGGCGCCGGTTTGGGGCGATCATGGCGTGATCCAGCGCGATGCGCCGGTGGTGATCAGCGGCAGCGCCGCTCCCGGCGCGCCGGTCAGGGCCATATTGGGCGATGCCGAGGCGCAGGCGCGCGCCGACAAGTCCGGCCATTTCACACTGACATTCCCCGCTCGCTCGGCATCGGAAGTGCCGGTCGATCTGGCGGTGGAGGCGGGCGGCGAAAAGCTTGTGCGCCATGATCTGCTGGTGGGCGACGTCTGGCTGTGCTCGGGCCAGTCGAACATGGAATTTCCGGTGGCGCGGGCTCTCAATGGCGGGCTTGAAGCCGCCATATCCAGCGACCCGCAATTGCGCCTGCTGACCGTCCCGCAGGCGATTTCCTTCGCGCCGCAGGATGCCTTTTCCCGCCCCGTCGCGTGGCAAGCGGCTGCGCGCGAGAGCGTCACCGGCTTCTCCGCTGCCTGCTATTTCATGCTGCGCGATCTGCGCAAGGCATTGAAAGTGCCGATGGGGGCGATCCATTCCAGTTGGGGCGGCTCGCAAATTCGTCCATGGCTGAGCTCCGAGGCCGGACTGGCGCTATACGGCAGCGCGGAGATGGCCTCGATCAAACGGTTTGAAAGCGATCCTCTAGGGGCCGTCACTGCTTTCTCGCCGCGCTGGGAGGCGTGGTATCGCGGCGCCACCGGCGGCGGCCAGCCATGGCTGCAACCCGACACGCTGAGCTGGCAGCCGGTGCCCTCGATCCAGGGTTGGCTGGCATGGGAAGGGACGCCGCTGGCCGCCAAGCCGCTCGGCACGGTCTGGTTGCGCCGTCAGGTCACGCTGAGCCGCACGCAGGCCGCCGCCGGGGCTGTGCTGGCGCTGGGCGTGCTGGATGACATGGATGTGACCTATGTGAACGGGCGCGTGGTGGGCAACAGTTTCGGCTGGGATTATCAGCGCGAATATCGCCTGCCGCCTGCCTATCTGCACGAAGGTGTCAATGAGATCATGGTCGCCGTGACCAACACCTATGGCAATGGCGGCTTTGCCAGCAGCGCGGACAAGCTGGCGCTGCGTATCGCGGGCGGGGAAACCATGCCGTTGGGCGATGGATGGCGGTTCAGCATTTCCACCGCCGGGGCCAATCCGCCGCGCACGCCTTGGGATGCCAATGCGGGCATCGGGGTGATGCACAATCGGATGATCGCCCCGTTGGGCTCCTTTGCTCTGAAAGGGGCGGTGTGGTATCAGGGCGAAAGCGACGTTGATACGCCCGGCTATGCCGACCGGCTCAAGGCCCTCATCGCGGGATGGCGTCGGCAATTCGGCGCGAAGCTGGCGGTCGAGATCGTGCAACTGGCCAATTACGGACCGGTGCATACCGCCCCCGGCGCATCCACATGGGCCGCGCTGCGCGATGATCAACGGCGCGTTGCCGCCGGCGATCCGCAAGCGACCCTCGTCAGCGCTATCGATATTGGCGAGCGCACCGATATCCATCCTGCCAACAAGCCGCTGTTGGGCAAGCGCCTGGCACTGGCCGCGCGCGGCATCGCGATGCCGATGCCTATTGCGGCGCGGCGCGAGGCGGGCGGTGTGCGCATCCGCTTTTCCGGCGTCGAGGGCGGATTACAGGCGTGGAGCGCGTCCGGCCCGATCGGCTTTGAACTGTGCGACGCGGCGGGCCAATGCCGTTATGCCGCCGCGCACACCGATGGCGACAGCGTCATACTGGCCGAGGACGGCAAGCCGGTGGCGCTGGTCCGCTATGCCTGGGCCGACAGTCCGGTGGTCAACCTGTTCGATGCGCGCCAGATCCCGGTGCCGGGGTTTGCCTTGCCGGTGGCGCCGTAAAGCGCGCCATCAGGCGGGCGGCGCACCGTCAGATTCGCGCTGGATGAAAGTATAGTCCAGCGAAACGTGGCGCGGCTTGCGCGACTGGTTCTGACGCTCCAGCCGAATATCCTGCACCAACAGATCGATGGCGTTCTCGGCCATCTCGCGGATGGGCTGGCGGATAGTGGTCAATTCGGGCCAGATCGTGGAGGCCAGCGCCGTATCGTCAAAACCGCAGACCGTGAGGTCGCGCGGGACATCCAGCCTCATGCGGTGGGCGGCCGCCACGCAGCCTGCGGCCATATCGTCGTTGGAGGCGAAGATGGCGGTTGGGCGGTTGGTCATGGCCAGCAGCCGGGCTGCCGCATCCATCCCCGAGCGATAGGTAAACTCGCCCTGCTCGATCAGCGTCTCGTCAATGGCCACCCCGGCGTTGAGCATGCTGTCGCGAAAACCGGCCAGACGCAGCGCGCTGACCGATTGGGCGGGATTGCCGATGATAAAGCCGATGCGCCGATGGCCCAGTTCGAGAATATGCGTCGTCATGTCGAGCGCGGCCTGATAGTCGTCGATCATCACCGCGCCGTAATGGGCCGCAGCCTGACCCGGCCCGATCAGCATCGCATGAGCCCGCAAGCGCCGCAGCAGCGCCAGCAATTCGGGATCATCACAAAGCGGGGGCGGCAGGATGAAGCCGTCAATGCCGCTCGCGGTCAGCTTGTTGATCAGCCTTTCCTTGTCCTCGCCCACATCGCAACGCTCGATCACCAGATGCGCGTCGAGGCGACTGGCCGCATCCATCCCGCCGATCAGCAATTCGGTCAGATAGGCCGCCGAGGGGTTCACATACAGCAGCGCGAGCCGGATCTGCGACACGCCCGCAAGGCTGCGCGCGGCCTTGTTGGGGGCATAATCCAGCTCCTTGATCGCCGCTTCGACGGCCAGACGGGTGTCTTCACGCACGCCGCTGCTGCCGTTGATGACGCGGCTGACGGTCATGGGCGAACATTGGGCCAGGCGGGCAACATCATTGACGGTCGGGCGCCCGGATTGGCGGCGGCGCAGGCGAGGTTCTTTCATGTCATGCTTATCCTTTCGGGATATTTGGCGCGATGGCCCGCGCAATGCAATATCAGATGCGCAACAGGGCCAATTGGGGCTTGCACAAGCAAATGACTTTGTTAGAGTTAGCGCTATCAATAGTCGGACCAATCGGTGGGGCGGTCATTTGCGGCATCATGTTTGCCCAACTCCCTGCCGTCTGGGTGCTGTGCTTTTAAAATCAGAAGTTCTTTTTGGGAGAATGCTTGTGCGAAAGACCATGATGCGCGCTGCTCTGCGCTCGGCCTTGCTGGCCGGTGCTGGCGTGGCCCTGATGGCGGGCGGCCCGGCGATGGCTGCGGCGCCGGTCGAGGTGACGGTGGACGCCGGAACGGCGGGCGATGTCATTGATCGCAATATCTTTGGCCAGTTTGCCGAGCATCTGGGGTCGGGCATCTATGGCGGCATTTGGGTGGGCAAGGATTCGCCCATTCCCAATGTGCGCGGTATCCGCTCCGATGTCGTGGCCGCGCTGAAAGCCATCAAGGTGCCCAACGTGCGCTGGCCGGGCGGCTGTTTTGCCGATGAATATCACTGGCGCGACGGGATCGGCGGCGCCGACCAGCGCCGCATCCAGGTTAATACGAATTGGGGCAGCGTGCCCGAATCCAACGCGTTTGGCACGCATGAATTCATGGATTTTGCCGAGCAGATCGGCGCCGACCCCTATGTGTCGGTCAATGTCGGATCGGGCACCCCCGCCGAGGCTTCGGCATGGGTGGAATATATGACCGCCGAAAAGGACACCACGCTGGCCAAGGAGCGCGCCGCCAATGGCCATGCCGCGCCGTGGAAATTGCCCTTGCTGGGCATTGGCAATGAAAACTGGGGTTGCGGCGGGGCCATGTCGGCCGACCACTATGTCGAGGAGATGAAGCGTTTCACCAACTTCATCCGCAATTTCAACCCTGCCCAGCGCGAAAAGGACAAGATGAAGCGCATCGCCGTGGGCTGGGACGGCGGCAAGCTGGACTATACCGAACAGGTGATGAAGGCGTGGAAGGACCACGTTTACAGCTGGGATATCGAGGGCATTTCGCTCCATAGCTATACCATTGGCGGGGCATGGCCGCCGCACCGGGTGGCCACAGGATTTGGGCTGGATGATTATGCGGCGGTCATCAAGGATACGTTCCGCATGGACCAGTTGATCAACACCCAGACCGCGATCATGGACAAATATGATCCGGCCAAGAAAGTGTTTCTGGCCGTGGACGAATGGGGCGCATGGCTGACGCCCACGCCGGGCACCAATCCGGGCTTCCTGATGCAGCAGAACAGTATTCGCGACGGCATTCTGGCTGCAATCAACCTCAACATCTTTGCCCGCCACGCCGACCGGGTAAAGGTGGCCAACATTGCCCAGATGATCAACGTGCTTCAGGCGATGATCTTTACCGACGGCGCCAAGATGGTGCTGACGCCCACCTATCATGTCTATCGCATGTATGTGCCGTTTCAGGATGCGCGCTTTGTGCCGGTGAAATTTGCCGCAGGCGAATATGTGCGCGGCGCGGTGTCCATGCCGAAACTGGACGCGATGGCGGCGCGCGACGCGCAGGGGCATCTCTGGCTCTCGCTGATCAATATTGATCCCGAAGCGCCCACCAGCATCCATTTGTCGGGTTACAAATCGGCCAGTGGCGATGTGCTTACCGCGCCCAAGGTGGACAGTGTGAACACGTTTGACGCACCCGCAGTTGTCGCGCCCAAGCCGGTTTCGGTGAAGGGCAAGGCGGGCGGTCTGACGCTGGAACTGCCCGCGCGTTCGGTGACGGTGGTGCGGCTGGATTGAGGATAGAAAAGGCGTGGATCTGGGGTCCACGCCTGCGGCGGTCGTGCTTCCCTCACCTGCGGCCGCCGCAATTATGCGAAAGGCCCGATGCGCGATCTGCGCATCGGGCCTTCCTTTGTCGGGTGCTTAACGGTCGAGCGCTGCATCGCCCCATGTTACCGTCACATTCTGCATATCGCCGCGCTCGCCCCGCGCCACCAGTTCGATGAGGCTTGCGCCCTTGATCGCCGCGTTCAGAGCCACCGGCTGATCGCCGCGCTTCATCCACCCGCTGCGCGCCACACTGCGGCCATCGGCAAAGACTTCGAAACGGACCCGCGCGCCGGACGACAGGGCGGAATCGTCGATACCCACTTTGGCGGCAAAGCTGCGATAACCGGCATTGCG
This sequence comes from Novosphingobium sp. KACC 22771, assembly GCF_028736195.1. Lineage (GTDB taxonomy): Bacteria > Pseudomonadota > Alphaproteobacteria > Sphingomonadales > Sphingomonadaceae > Novosphingobium. The sequence goes on from NZ_CP117882.1 coordinate 388,841, forward strand.
CACCTCCAGCCGCGAATTGGCCAAAGCGCCGATCCCGCTGGAGAAATTGACCCCGCCGATGCGCAGGCTCATGCCATAGGGCGTGGCATCGGCGCGCGCGCCGCCCCAGCCGCCATAGATCGGATGTTCGCCATCGCCGCGCGTGCCCCGCCATGGCAGCAGCCCGCGATGCACCATCGGATCGGCCATCGGTTCGACAATGCCATCGACTGCCGGGTTTACGCTGCCCGGCATTTCCGACAGATAGACGCCGTCCGGATGCGCCCTTGCGCCCGAAACGCGGAACACCAGCGTTTGATGCCCGGCCAGATGAAGGTTGACCTCCTTGGTGAAGTGGCTCTGCGCCCCGGTCCACAGGTCGGTCAGGTCGATCCCGCTGTCCTCGCGCAATTTGAGATGGGCGGCGGTGAGTTTGACGTTAATCGGCCCGCCCGTGCGGTTGAGAAGCGCCACCGCCTTGCCGCCATCGGCCAGCGTTTTCACGAAAATCTGCGCGGTGTCGCCATCATAGGCCAGCACTGCCTGATTGCCGCCCGCATCCTGATTGAGCGCGATCAGCGCGCCGTTGCCCAGAATGGAGAGCAGTTCGGGCGTGGCCTTGCGCATGTCATAGCCGATGATCAACGGCGCGTTGAGCATGGCCCAGAGCGCCATATGCGAGCGGGCTTCCTGAACATGCGCGGTGTCGAATTCGCCGGTGCCGACATAGAGCATGTCGGGGTCGTTCCAACTGTTGGGATGGGCGTAAAGCTCGCGCCGGGATGCGGAATCGAGATTGTGCAGCATCCGCTCCCAGTTGGGCGAGATATCCTCGCTGGTGCGCGACATATTGCCCAGTTCCTTGGCCCAGCTGCGCACATCGGCCGCGCCCCACAGACAGATGGAGAGCACATAATCATTGGCAGGCCGCGTGCGCGCCAGCGCCAGCCCCACCCGCCGATAGAGATCGCGCACCGCAGGAATATCGGTGCGCGAAAGGTTTTCATAATCCACCAGCGGCCCCAACGCGCGATACTGGCCCGAGGAAACCAGCTTGTTTTGCGGCGACATGGCCCGGATGCCGCAACCGTCGATCTTGATGAGGTCAAAGTTCCATTCGCCCATCATCAGGCCGATGTCCTGATCGATATGGTCGTACAGGCCCACTTCACGCTCGGCCACATTGCCTTCGGGCTGGCCCTTGAAATCGGCGGTATAGGCCTGACCGCAGGAGTTGCGGCCAATGTCGGAATAGATGCCCGCCTTCAGTCCCATCGCATGCAGCCGGTCGGTCAGTGGGCGAAAACTGGTGTTGCCATCGCCCGTCTGCGCCGAGGGAAAGGCGGCGGTGCGGATCAGCAGGCGCCCGTCGTTCTGCCGCCGTTTCAGCCACCAGCCATCGTCAATATCGACATAGCGATAGCCCTTGGCGGCCAGCCCGGTATCGACCAGCGCCTTGGCCGCCGCCATCAGCTTTTCCTCGTCAATATCACTGTTGAAGACGTTCCAACTGTTCCAGCCCATCGGGGGCAGGGGGGCCTGACCGCGCGCGGTGACGCTCCATTGCCCGGTTGGCGCCAAAGGGTCGGGCGCGGCATGCAGCTCGGTTGTGATCAGGCCGGTTGCCGCAAAGCCGGCGGCCAGCAGCAGGCCGGTTTTCACAGCGCGCTTCACGGGCGTTTTCCCGACACGAGATGCTGGCTGAAGAAGGGCACGACCTGCTCCTGAAAGCGGAAGGCGACGCGGTTGGTGTGATCGCCTTCATAGATGGTGAAACTGTTGGCGATGCCATAGCTGTCGAGCACATCATGCAGCCGGGCGGTGTCGGCCTTCAGGCCGTCCTTGTCGCCCACATCCATGGCGATGGCGGCGTAGCGGCGCAATTGGCCGATATATTGGTCCACAAAGGACAGCGGTGCATTAGCCGCCCATTTGGCCAGCACATCCTCGCGAGGCTTGAAGTCTCCCGCAGGACCGGCCGCCATGGGCAGGTCGAGATAGAGCGGCGGGTTCTTGGGATTGGGCGACCAAGCGGCGGCGGCAGCCAGCGTGCCGCGCTGGGCCCAGGGCAGGGATGCGGAATCCGCCGGGGATTTCATGGCGGCATAAGCCTGCATCGCCTCGGGCGTGACGCCGAACAGCCCGCGCGCCGAAAGGCAGCAGGGGCTCATCAGATAAAGCGCGCCAAACACATCGGCATGTTTCATCCCGATCCTGCTGGCGCCATAGCCGCCCATCGAATGACCGATCAGGCCGCGGCTCTCACGCCGGGCGATGGTGCGGTAATGCGCGTCGATATAAGCGACCAGATCGCGCGAGATGAAGGTTTCGAAATCGCCCGTGGTGGCCGAACTGGAATACATCGAGCCATTATGCGCGGTCTTGCTGTCGGGAAAGACGAAGATCATCTCCTGCGCGCCCTGGGCATAGGCGTTTTCGATGACCTGGGGCACATGGATTTCGGCGGTCCATTGGCGCGCGCCGATGGAATAGCCGTGCAGCGCATAGACCACTGGATAGCGCCGGTTTTTGTCGCGGCCATAGCTGGGCGGCAGCACGATCAGCACTTCGCGCTCGGCGCTGTCGCCTTCCAGAGCGTGTTCGAGTGCGGCGCCGTGGACCTTGATCGTCTGGACCGTGGTGGTCGGGGCGCCGGCGATCGCGGCCGGGGCGGCTGTGTTGACCTGTGCCTGCGCGGGCGCGGTTATCAGCGCGAGCGAGCACAGCAGAGCGGAGCGTTTCATGGCCTTCTCCTGTTTTGTCTGTCTAAATATCGGCATACTGCCTTGGGCCGATCCGCAAAGATTTTCGAGGAACGACGATAAATGGAGCGAATCGTCGCAATGCTGGCTCCGGCAAAGGCCAATGCGGTCGATTTATAATCAGACTAAATAAGAAGGTTGATCTGTCAAGATGTTGCTTATTGCCCGCGCAGCGTCCGCATGATCATCGCCCGGATCTGGCCATAGCCGCCCCCCGCCAGATCGCGCAGCACCCCGCGCTTTTCCGGCGGCAGATGCGCCAAGGGGTGACCATCCGGGCGGAATACGAAATGGTCGAAATAGGCGCGAAACGCCTTGCGGTCCGCCTCGGGCCGTTCGCCCAGCGTAATCATGGCAAGCAGCATCGCCAGCATGGGCGCGTCCGGCCCGATGGCAAAGGCATCCCACCAGAAATTGGCCATGATGTTGAATGGCGAGAGGGCCTCGACCTGATGCCACCACAATTTGGGCAGATAAAGCGCATCGCCCGGTTCCAGTTCCACCACCAGTTTGCGCGCCTCGGCGCGAGCAAAGCGGGGATAGCGTTGGGGGTGATCGCGGTCGGCGGCGGCCATGCTGACCGGTTGGCCGGCCAGCGTGAAGTCAATCGGGCCGACATAGAGGTCGCCGATCGCATCGGGGGGGTAAAGCGTGAAACGCCGCCGCCCGGCCAGCACGCAGGCGAAATTTTCGTAGGCATCATAATGACATGCCACATGCGATGCATTGCCGATCCACAGGCGCATGGCCACTCCGGGCGGCGCCAGCGCGCATGGATGCGCATCGACAAGGCCGGGCAAATAGGCGGGGGTCACCAGAGAGCCCAGATAGGCGGATGGCAGCGCCGGATCTTCGGCGTGAGCCAGCATTCGGTCCAGGGCATCGTCAATGCTCATTTCGATTCGCTCGAAATTTAAACCGTCGAGCCCGTCGCGATAGAAATAGCGCCCCTCGATGGCTGGATCACCCAGCATCACCTGGGGCCGTTTGCCGCTGTCGTGGCGGCGCAGATAATCACAGACGGTGCGGTCGGAAATTTGCGCCGCCTGCAACAATGGCCAGCTTTGCGCATAACCGCGAATCAGCACGGGCTCTCCGCCCATCGCCACCTTTTCCCGAAAGGCGGTCGGGTCGCGCAGTGCCGGATCGTCGGCGGCCCATTCGCGCAAAGGGCGCGTCATCATCAGCCGCCCGCCAGTCGCTCATTGCGGCGTCGGGCCAGCACGGCCACCTGATGCAATGATCCGCGAATCGTCCATGCGGCCTGCAGCCAGCCCTGACGAAATAGTCGGACGATATCCATATCATCCAGCGCGTTGAGCGCGTCCCCGCTGATCGTATAGAGCCCTTCAAGCGACACGCGGGCGCCATCGTCGAAATTGAGCGTAATATCGACGGGTTCGATGATGCGCAGGCGGAGCATTTCCTCAATAAATGCCTGCGTGGGCGGGGTGTGCTGGACCATGACGCCCACGGCGCGCTGGATCAGGCGCATCTCGTCGCTGGGGCTGCCGTCGGCTTCGAACAGGGGGATCGTGCCGCCCGGCGCAAAGCGCGGGTCGGCCAGATCGATCACAATATCGCCACCATCGGCAAAGAAGCCCTGGCGCTGGATACTGCACGGCAAAAACGCCGCATTTGCCTCATTCGCGCCTTCAACCAGCACTTCGCCAGAGGAAAATCCGTAAAGCGCGCCCAGCCCGAACTGTCCCGTTTCCGGGCTTTTGGCAAAGAAGAGCGGGCAGCAGGAGGCAGCCTTTTCCGCCTCGATCAAGGTGATCTGAACAAAGTGGGGATGGCCTCCCGCCATCGGGTGAATGCGCAGATCGCGATGCGCCACACTGTTGAGTGCTTCCAGTTTTTCCACCAATGTCCTCTCCGTTCGTTTGCGCTAACTATGCGTGAAAGCAGGGCGGACGAGCAAGCGCACTTTCCGCTTTTCGCCATTTTGTCTGCCTTATGTGTGTATATTCCGCCACACCGCCGCCTTGCGCTAATTACCCAGACTTATTTCTCTTGATAGCGCTACCTAACTCCGCTAGAGCCGCAATGCAAGGTGACGCAACAGCACCGCATGGAGAGGAATTGCAGGCATGCCGCGACCCGCGGCTCCATCTGTAATTCATCGCAAAATCCGCAGGCAGTCCGGCAAGATGGTCGGCGGAGCAGACGTGCAGGTGTCGTTGCCTTGGGCGGGCAATCGCCAGAACGTATTTCAAGGGGAGAGGATATGGCAAAAGCATTAGTTTCAAAATGGCTGCTCGCCGGCGGCATGAGCGCCCTGGCGGTGGCCATGGCTGGCCCGGCCTATGCGGCTGAACCGGCCGATCCGTCGAATGCTGAAATTATTGTCACCGGCATCCGTGGCTCGCTTCAGCGCAACATGGACATCAAGCGCGCCGCGTCGGGCGTGGTGGATGCGATCTCGGCCGAAGACATCGGCAAATTCCCTGATTCCAACGTCGCTGACTCGCTGCAGCGCCTGCCCGGCATTTCGATCCAGCGCACCGGCCAGCGCGGCGAAGCCAATGGTGTGACTGTGCGCGGCTTTGGCGGCGATTTCAACGATACCCAGTTTGACGGTCGCCATCTTTCCACCGCATCGGGCAACCGCGCGGTCGATTTCACTACCATCGGTTCCGATTTCGTCAGCCGTATGAGCGTTTACAAGACGCCGGACGTGACGCTGGGCTCCAGCGCCATTGGCGCTACACTGGATGTCAATCTGCCCAAGCCGTTTGATCGCAAGGGTTTCCAGATGGCGGCCAAGGCTGCGGGCACCGTGCAGGACCGCAACGGCAAGGTTGTGCCTTCGGGTGGCCTGCTGCTGAGCAACACCTTTGCCGATGATACGGTGGGCTTGCTCGGCTATGTGGCCTATCGCCGCGCGGACACGACCTCGAACCAGGTCTTTATCCCCGGCTGGATCGGCAAGCAGTTCAACACCTGTCAGGTCAATGCCGCCTGCACCGACGCGCAGCTTTCCAATCCTTCGGCACCGACCAAGGTGGGCTGGTTCCCGCAGCAGATCGGCGCCAATCAGGTGACGACAGAGGATGCGCGCATCGATGGCCGCATCGCCTTCCAGTGGCAGGCCAATGACAAGCTGCTGCTGACCCTTGATGACAATTTCAGCCGTCAGGTCCTGCATCAGCAAAGCTATGGCTATGGCGCGTGGTTCAACGGCGACGACCTGCGCAATGTGAAGTTCGATTCCAACGGCACCGTGACCGATTTCAATCAGTTCGGCACGCCGATGGACTTCAATGCGGGCATCCAGCGCACGATCAACCAGACCAACATGTTCGGGGCCAACCTGAAGTGGGAAGCGACCGACAATCTGAAGTTTGACTTTGACGCCGCCCTGTCGCGCTCGGTGCTGAACCCGGGCAATAACGGCTATAATGACAATATGGACATCGGCTATGGCGGCAGCAATGTCGATCCCAATGGCACGTTTGTTTCCACGCCCTGCACCAATGGCGTCTGCACCCGCTATTCCACCATTCTGGGCGCCAACACCGGCGCGACCATGCTGGGGAGCAGCGCCAATTACCTGCCCAGCATCCATGATGTCGGCCCGGCGGGCAATGCGGCGGCTTTCACCAACCAGGCCGTTATCGGCAACCACGTGATCGTGCGCGGCGCCAATTACTACACCGACTTGGTCAAGCAGTTCAAAGCTGCGGGCCGGTGGGAACAGGAAAACCTCAAGATCGACTTTGGCGTCCGCTATTCGGAAGACAAGTTCCATCAGGAAAGCCAGAACACCTTCGTCAACGGCACCTTTGCCCGCTATGCCGGTTATGGCGCGCCTTCGGGCCGCACCGGTTCGATCGCCCCGCTGCCCGCCAGCATCTATCAGGGCATCATCAGCACCTCGGGCTTCATGCCCGGCTATTCGGGCAATGTGGCTCCCGCGCTCATCAAGTATGATCCCTATGCGGTCTACAAGCTGCTTGATCCCACGGGCGTGGGCACGGCGCCCGCCTTTGACCCCAGCACCGTGCTGGGCGTGAAGGAGCAGACCTATGCGGGTTGGCTCAAGGTGGCGATGGATGCCGATCTGGCGGGCATGCCGTTCCACTTCTCGGCGGGCCTGCGCGATGAATTCACCCATCTTGAGGCTTCGGCCATCGGCACGCTGCCGGTCAACCTGATTACGGTAACGACCGACCCGACGCTGATCACGGTGGGTTCGTATACGCCGCAGCAGGCGATCATCAAGACCACCAACTACAACTACCTCCTGCCCAGCTTTGACGCCAAGCTGGAGGTGACGCCTAAGCTGACGCTGCGCGCCGATGCTTCGCGTACGCTCACACGCCCCGCGCTCAGCTATCTCAAGCCCAACATCACGCTGGGCACGATGCGCAAGGGCAGCCTTGCCGCATCGGGCGGCAATGCGGCGCTCAAGCCCTATCTGTCGGATAATTTCGACGTTGCGGCCGAGTTTTACTACAAGAAGAACTCGTACTTTGCGGTCAACGGCTTCCTCAAGTATATCTCGAACTTCATCGTCGGGGGCGTGAGCACCCAGTCGATCAACGGCGTGACCGATCCCTTCACCGGCCAGACCGCCCAGTTCCAGGTCAACGGCCGGATCAACGGGCCGGACGGCGTGGTCAAGGGCGTGGAAATCGCCTTGCAGCACGTGTTTGGCGAAACCGGCTTTGGCTTCAACGCCAATGCCACGTTGGTCAAGACCAATCGCAATTTCGACACATCCGACATTTCGGGTGCGGCCTTTGCGATCACCGGCCTTGCCAATTCGGCCAACTTTGTCGGTTTCTATGACAAGCACGGCCTTCAGGCCCGTGTGGCTGTCAACTGGCGCGACAGCTATCTGCTGACGCTGGGCCAGACGCAGGGCGGCACCTTTGGCGCGGAACCTGTCAACGTGAATCAGCAGGTTCAGGTCGATGCCAGCGCCAGCTATGACATCACCAAGCAGGTGACGATCTTTGCCGAAGGCACCAACCTCAACAATTCGACCTACAGCACCTATGGCCGTTGGTCGAACCAGCCGCTTGATACGTGGTCCTATGGCCGCCGGTTTGTTTTCGGCGCCCGTTTCCACTATTAATCGGACATAAGGCGAGGCGGCGGCCGGTTTTCCGGCGCCGCCCGCCATCATAACAGGCATCGGAGCAGGGGAATGGTTCAGGCGGTGCGCAATGTGGTGATCGTGGGCGGCGGCACGGCCGGTTGGCTGACTGCGGCGATCATTGCGGCCCGGCATCAAGGGCGCATGCCCGGGGATTTCACCGTAACGCTGGTGGAATCGCCCGATGTCCCCATCATCGGCGTGGGCGAGGGCACATGGCCCACCATGCGCCAGACCCTGAAAAAGGTCGGCGTTTCCGAAACCGATTTCTTCCGCGAATGCGATGCCGCCTTCAAACAGGGCGCGCTTTTTGCCAAATGGACCACCGGCGCGCCGGATGACGCCTATTACCATCCGCTCGTTTTGCCCCAGCGCTTTGGCCAGTTGAATATGGTGCCGCATTGGCTGGCCTCGGAGAGCAACGAGAGCTTTTGCGATGCGGTTTGTCCTCAGGGGCAGGTGTGCGATCACGGCCTTGCGCCCAAGACCGTCAGCACAGCCGAATATGAAGCGCTGACCAATTACGCCTATCATCTGGATGCGGGCAAATTCGCCCCCTTTATGCAGCGCCATTGCACACAAAAGCTGGGCGTGCGCTATGTGCCCGCCGATGTGCAGGATGTGATCCAGCATGAAAACGGCGACATCAAATCCATTGTGACCATGCAGGCGGGCGAGATCGAGGGCGATCTGTTTATCGACTGCACGGGCACGCATGGCCTGTTGCTGGACCGCACGCTGGGCGTTGGTTTCCGTGATTGCAGCCATATCCTCTTCTGCGACACGGCGCTGGCGGTGCAGGTGCCCTATCCCGCGCCCGACGCGCCGATTGCCTCTCAGACGATTTCCACGGCCCAGTCGGCAGGCTGGATCTGGGACATCGGCCTGCCCACGCGGCGCGGGGTGGGCCATGTGTTCTCCAGCCGTCATATCAGCGACGATGAGGCCGAGGCCGAATTGCGCGCCTATCTGGGGCCTAGCGCCAAGGATCTGCCCGCGCGCAAGCTCAAGATCCGTGCGGGCCATCGCGAGACCTTCTGGAAACGCAATTGCGTGGCCGTGGGCATGGCGGCAGGCTTCCTTGAACCGCTGGAGGCTTCGGCCATCATGCTGATCGAGCTTTCGGCCAAGTTGATTGCCGAACAGATGCCGGTCAACCGCGAGGTGATGGATATTGTGGCCGACAGGTTCAATGAAAAGACCCATTACCGCTGGGGCCGGATCATTGATTTCCTCAAGCTGCACTATGTCTTGAGCCAGCGCCGCGACACAGCTTTCTGGCGCGACAACATGGACTCGGCCAGCATTCCGCAGCGTTTGCAGGATCTGCTGCACCTGTGGCGTTATCAGCCGCCGTGGTTCCATGATGAGTTTGACCGGGTGGACGAGGTGTTCCCGCCCGCCTCCTATCAATACGTGCTTTATGGCATGGGTTTCCGCAGCGAGGTCGAGCGCGAGCATCTGCGCCCGGAGGCGCTGGATGCGCAGCGCGCGCTGCGCGAAAACCGCGAGATGACGCAGAAGCTGATCTCACGCCTGCCGCGTCATCGCGATCTCATTGAAAAGATCGCCCAATACGGACTTCAGCCGGTGTGAACGTGTGGGCGCCATGTCGGCGCCCCGCCATTCGATCATGCCTCAGGGGAGAATTGTGTGTCCCATTTTCTGAATGCTTCGCGCGTGCCCGTTTCGCGCGCCACTCTTGCCGCCGCCCTGCTGCTGGCCCTGCCCCATGCGGCATCGGCCCAGGGCGCCGATCCGGTTGCGCAGGCCGACAGGATGGCCGCCGATCTTGTGGGCAAGCTGACCACCGAGGAAAAGGTGGCGCAACTCGTCAATGTCGCCCCGGCGATCCCGCGCCTGAACATCCCGGCCTATAACTGGTGGACGGAAAGCCTGCATGGCGCAATCGGCGCGGTGCCCACCACCAATTTCCCCGAGCCCGTAGGCCTTGCCGCCACATTCAACACGCCGCTCATCCATGATGTGGCGCGCACGATCAGCGTCGAGGTGCGCGCGCTCCACACGTTGGGCCGCGAGACAGGCCATCTGGGCAAGATCGGCACCGGGCTGGACACATGGTCGCCCAACATCAATATCTATCGCGATCCGCGCTGGGGCCGGGGGCAGGAGACCTATGGCGAGGACCCGTTCCTGACTGCCCATATGGGCGTCGCCTTTGTCACGGGCATGCAGGGCGACAATCCCGACCTGCCCGATGTGGTGGCCACACCCAAGCATTTTGCCGTGCATTCCGGCCCGGAGTCCACGCGCCACGCGGCCAATGTCTTTGTCTCGCGCCATGATCTTGAGGATACCTATCTGCCCGCCTTCCGCGCCGCGATTGTCGATGGGCACGCGGGCTCGATCATGTGCGCCTATAACCGCATCGACGGCCAGCCCGCCTGCGCCAGCAATGATCTTTTGAAGGACCATCTGCGCGCGGCATGGGGTTTCAAGGGTTATGTGGTGTCGGATTGCGATGCGGTGGTCGATATTGCCGACCATCACAAATATGCCACCGATCCTGCTGCGGGCGTGGCTGCGGCTTTCCGCACGGGCGTCGACAATGAATGCCACACCGGCACCATCGGCGAGGCCAAGGGGCTGGGCGACCGCTATATGGCCGCGCTCAAGCGGGGCTTGCTGACCGATGCGGACCTTGATCGCGCGCTGGTCCGCCTGTTCTCGGCCCGCTATCGCAATGGCGATCTGCCGGGCCTCGCCGCGCGCCAGCCCTCGATGGTGCCCGTCAAGGCTATCGGCACGCCGCAGAATGGCGCGCTGGCGCTGAACACGGCGACGCAGAGCATGGTGCTGCTCAAGAATGACGGGCTGCTGCCGCTGCGTTCCAATTCGAAAATCGTGGTGGTCGGCCCGCTGGCGGATGCCACGCGCGTGCTGCGCGGCAATTATTCCTCGGCGGCCAGCGCTCCGCCGGTCTCGGTGCTCGACGGGCTGCGCCGCGCCTTCCCCAAGGCGACCATCGTCCATGTGCCTTTCTCGTCCTCGATCACCGATGGCGATCTGGTGCCCGATGGCCATTTCGTCACGCCCGACGGCAAGCCGGGCCTGCGCGCGGCCTATTACAATGCGATTGACCCCAACGCCCCGCGCGGCGAGCGAAAATTCGCCGCCAAGCCGGTGGTGACCCGCACCGAGACCAACCTTTCGACCAAGGCTTCGGAGCTGAAACAGGTGGCCGACACCTACAAGGTGGTGTGGGACGGCTATTTCGTCGCGCCGGACACCGGCACCTATCGCCTTGCCGTGACAGCGGTGAAAGGCGCGATCGAGATCGACGGCAAGCCCACCGTCAAATCCGACCGTTATTCGCTGTGGGGCGAGCGGCCCGAATTTGTCGATGTCGATCTGAAAAAGGGCCAGCGCTACAAGATGCATTTCGACATGGAAGGCGGCGGCGCGGCCTCGCCCGGCATGTTCTGGAAACGGATTTCGCATGACACCTATGGCGACATGGCGCGCGCGGTGAAGGATGCCGATGTCGTACTGGCCGTAGTGGGCCTGACCGCCGAGCTGGAAGGCGAGGAAATGCCGATCAAGATCGAGGGCTTTGACGGGGGCGATAAGACCTCGCTCGAACTGCCCGCCGATCAGCGCGAATTGCTGGCCAGGGCGAAGGCGGCGGGCAAGCCGCTGGCCGTGGTGACGATGAACGGCAGCCCGATCAATCTGGGCTGGGCCAAGGACAATGCCAATGCGATTTTGGAGGCATGGTATCCGGGCCAGTCGGGTGGGTTGGCGGTGGCCAATGTCCTGTCGGGCGCGGCCAATCCGGCGGGGCGTCTGCCTCTGACCTTCTATCGCGATGTCAAGGACTTGCCTGCCTTCGACGATTATTCGATGCAGGGCCGCACCTATCGCTATTTCACCGGCACGCCGGTCTATGGCTTCGGCTATGGCCTCAGCTATACCAGCTTTGCCTATTCCGCGCCGCAGATTGCGCCGGTCGAGGGCGACGCCGCCAAGGGCATCCGCGTGACCGCCCAGGTGCGCAACACCGGCGCGCGCGACGGCGACGAGGTGGTGCAGCTTTACCTCAAGGTTCCGCAATTGCCCGGCGCGCCGCGCATTGCCCTGCGCGGGTTCCAGCGTGTTTCGCTCAAAGCCGGTGAAAGCCGTCAGATCACGCTCGACCTCTCGCCCCGCGATCTTTCGGCCGTGACGGCCGACGGGCGGCGTCAGGTGTTTGCCGGGCATTATCAGCTCACCCTTGGCGGCGGCCAGCCCGACAGCGGTCTGCCCAGTGTTTCGGGCGAGTTTGATGTGGCCAAGCCTGCCGATCTGGCGCTCTGATTTCCCCGCCCCTCCGCTTAGACCCACCCCAGCGACCCGGGGAAGCACTGAAGGGCCGGCAGCATCGCGCTGCCGGCTCCTTTTTTATGCCGGCCGCAGATTGGGGCCATAGAGCCGCATGACGCGTCCGGGCGCGAGCCGTAATGAGCGCGAGACGGCGCCCAGACGCAAGGTGCAATCCTGCGCGTACATAGCGGAAAGCGTTACCTCGGCGAGTATGCCCTCGCGCCAAACCAGATCAACCCGCACCCCGCCGCGCGCAACCAGCCCTTTTGCCTCCCCTTCGCGCCATGCCGTGGGCAGGGCGGGCAGCAGATGGATCAGCCCATCGCGGCTGTTCAACAGCATTTCGGCCATGGCCGCGCAGCCGCCGAAATTACCGTCGATCTGAAAAGGGGGATGCGCATCGAACATGTTGGGATAGGTCCGCCCCCGGCCCAGCAGAAAGCGCAGAATGCGATGCGCCCGCTCGCCATCGCCCAGCCGCGCCCACAGGGCAATGCGCCATGCCGTGGCCCAACCGGTCGATTCATCCCCGCGCTTTTCCAGCGAGACACGGGCCGCGCGGGCCAGATCGGGCGTGGTGTCGTGCGCGATCTGCTGGCTGGGATAAAGGGCGTAGAGATGCGAGACGTGGCGATGGTGCGCCTCGGGCGCGGCATCGTCCCAATCCTCCAGCCATTCCTGCAATTGCCCGCTTTTACCGATCCGGTCGGGCGCCAGAGCCGCGCGTGTCTTGGCCAGTTGCGCGACGAAATCGGCGTCCTTGCCCAATTGCCGCGCCGCATCGGCCGTGCGGTCAAACAGATCGCGCAGGATCTGGCGGTCCATCGCCGGCCCGGCGCAGACCGAGGCGCCGAAGGGATGCGGGTTTTCCGGCGAGATCGAAGGGGAGGTGACCAGACCCTTGGCCGAAGGCTGCAGCGTGTCGAGGAAGAACAGACAGGCCCCGTGCATCAGCGGATAGATGGCCGCGAGATAGGCCCGGTCGCGCCCATAATCCCAACGGTCCCACAGCATGTTGCACAGCCATGCGCCGCCCATCGGCCACAGGCCCCATGCCGCGCCGTCGATGGGCGCGGCAGCGCGCCACAGATCGGTGTTATGATGTGCCATCCAGCCGCGCGCGCCATACATCCGCTGCGCGGTTTCCCGGCCCGAGTGCGCCAATTCCCGCGTCAGGCGCAGCAAGGGTTCGAAACATTCGGCCAGCCCCACCGGATCGGCGGGCCAGTAATTCATCTGGGTGTTGATATTGATCGTATATTTCGAACCCCAGGGCGGGTTGGTCTTGTCATTCCATATGCCCTGCAGATTGGCCGGTTGGCATCCGGGGCGCGACGAACAGATCAGCAGATAGCGCGCATAGTGAAAATAGAGCGCGGCCAGTGCAGGATCATCCTCGCTCTCATTGGCGGCAATCCGTTGGTCTGTGGGCAGCGCTGCGCCCTCGCCCGGCGTCAGTTGCAACGAGGCGCTGCGATAGAGGCGGCGATGCTGCGCCAGATGGCGCTGGCGCAAGGTGGCAAAGGGCAGGGCGGATGCCGCGGCAATCTGTTGCGCGGTGATGGCCTGCGGATCGCCCGAGACGTCTTTGGGGCCGCGATGGCTGGTTGCCATGGCCAGCAGCAGGATGACCTCGCGCGCGGGATCGACATGGAGGGCATCGCCCTGCGCGCGCCATGTGCCTTGCGGAGCGAAGATACGGAGACGGGCGGAAAAACGCAGCGCGCCGGGGATGCCCTCGGCCATGCCGTTTTGGCCCGAAAGCAGGATTGTGTCGTCTTGCGCCGCCGCCTCGGTGGTGTGCGGACTTTTCAGGCGCAGCGTCATCGCGGGCAGCAGGCCGCCCTTGGCAAAGATGCGCAGGGCAATGACCTGATCGGCGGGCGAAGCGAAAATCTCGCGTTCGATCGTTACGCCGCCTGCGGCAAAGCGGGTGGAGGCAGTGGCCGCGTCAAGGTCGAGTTCGCGGCGATAGGAGCCGACCGGAACGCCGAGCGGCATGTCGATCAACAGATCGCCCAGCGTCTGATAGGCCATCTGATGCAGCGGGCGGCCCATCATGGCGGCATCGGCCAGCGCTTGCGCTCCGGCATAATCGCCCTTGGCAATCAGCGCGCGCACTTGCGGCAGAGCCTGTGCGGCCTGTGGATTGACCGGATCATAGGGGCCGCCGCTCCACAGCGTATCCTCGTTCAATTGCAGGCGTTCCTGCCCGGTGCCGCCAAAGACCATCGCGCCGATCCGGCCGTTGCCGATGGGCAGCGCCTCGGTCCAGACCTTGGCCGGATCGGTGTACCACAGGCGGTGTTCGCCGAGCGTCGTCGGGGCGTCGGTTTGCCGGGAAACGGCGCTTATGGCAGGCTGGCCCAGCATAGAGGCGCTGGCGGCCAGATATTCGCGGCGGGTGAAGGTCATCCTGTAATCCCATCTTATATTTAGTCCGATTATATATTGACGGGCCTGCAAAATTTCTAGATGAAATTCAGCGATAAATCCGGATGAACGGTGAGTGTATGGCTTGGGATGCTTGCCTGACGGACTGGCCTTGCAAATACATAAGTATGACAAAATTCGATGGAGAGTATGCGATGGACTGGACGAAATTGGCCGGATCTGCGGTGGTGGCGGTAATGCTTTCGTCGAGCGCCCATGCCGCGACGGCCCGGCGCGAGGACGGCGGCAAACTGGCCGATGGCCGCGCGGTCGAGGCGGTGACGCTGACCAACGGCCATGGGGTTTCGGCGCGCATTCTGGCCTATGGCGCCACGTTGCAGAAATTCATGGCGCCCGACCGTCAGGGCAAATCGGCGGATATCGTGATCGGCCTGGCCGATGCCGGGGCGTATGAGGCGCGCCAGTCCTTTTTCGGCGTCACGGTGGGGCGCTATGCCAACCGGATCGCGGGCGGCAAGTTTACACTTGATGGCCAGACTTATCAGCTTCCGCTCAATGACAAGGTGAACAGCCTGCATGGCGGCGGCAAGGGCTTTGATCGCCAGTTGTGGAAAGTCGAAAGCGTAACCTCGGGCAAACTTGCCTCGGTGGTGCTGCGCCATATCAGCCCCGATGGCGACAGCGGCTATCCCGGCACGCTGGACGCCACGGTCACCTATTCGCTGGATGAAGCGGGCAATCTGACCATCGCCTTTGCCGCGAAAACCGACAAGCCGACCATTGTTAACATGACCAATCATGCGCTGTTCAATCTGGCGGGTGAGGGCGGGCCGCGCGATGCCATGGACGAGGTGCTGACCATTCCGGCCAGCCATTACACGCCGGTCAATCCCGCTTTGATCCCCACAGGCGAATTGCGCGCGGTGGCGGGCACGCCGTTTGATTTTCGCAAGGGGCGCGTGGTGGGCCAATCTTTGCGCGATGGGCATGACGAGCAATTGGCGATTGCGCGCGGCTATGATCACAATTTTGCCATCGACGCCGGGCTGACCAAGACGCCCAAGTTGCTGGCCCGTCTGGCCGACAAGACCTCGGGCCGGGTGCTTGAGGTGCTGTCCACCGAGCCGGGGGTCCAGTTCTACACCGGCAATTTCATTGACGGCACGATGCTGGGCAAGAACGGCCATATCTATCGCATGGGCGACGGGATCGCGCTCGAACCCCAGAAATTCCCCGATACGCCCAACCAGCCCGCCTTCGGTTCCGCGCGGATTGATCCCCAGCATCCCTATGCCCACACGATGGTCTATCGCGTGTCGGTGGCGAAATAGGGAGAAGAAGCACCTCGCCTAGATGGAAAGGCCGATGTCCTCCAGCGCCAGTTCGATCAGCCGCACCATGGCGGCGCGTGCGGCGGCCGGATCGGCATCGGCAATTGCATCGAAGAGCACGCGATGGTCGGGCACGGGATCGCGCGGCAGCTTGCGTTTGCGCTGCTTGTAGATCGTGGTCCAGCGCACGGCCGCGCCGATCGAGCTGGCCAATGAGATCAGCGAGGCATTGCGCGTGGCGCTCAGCAAGGTGCTGTGAAAACTCTGGTCGGCGGCCTGTCCGGCGGCGCTGGCCAGGCCATGGCGCGCCATTTCCTCCAGCGCATGGCCCATTTGCGCCAATTGCTGCCCGGTGCGGCGGCGCGCGGCCAGTTCCGCCGCCGCCGGTTCGAGCACCATGCGCAATTCAAACAAATCGTCGATAAAGCTCTGGGTCGGCTCGCCCTCAAAGGTCCAGGCCAGCACATCGGGGTCCAGCATATGCCAGCGCGCCGGATCGGTGATGCGCGTGCCCGCCTTGGGCTTGCTTTCCACCAGCCCCTTGGCGGCCAGAATGCGGATCGCCTCGCGATAGGCGGTGCGCGAGATGTTGTTTTGCTGGGCAAAATCCACCTCGCTGGGCAGGACGTGGCCGGGCGGATAATGGCCGGTAACAATGGCTATGCCCAGATCGCGGGCAATGGAGCCATGAATCCGCAGCGATTTATCCACCCGATCCGTCGTCTGATACTCCTGCACTGGCTTTTGATTCACCGCCAAGGTCCCTCCCGCAGAGCGCAGCCTATGGCGGTTTTCTCACCTTTGTCCAGTCGGTGCTAGGTCAGCAGGAGGCGGCGCACCGCGCCTTCGGGGTCGTTTTCCATCCGGCATTGGGTGTCGAACACCATGGTCTGGCAATGCACCGGATCGCTGGGGCCCCATGCCAGTCCCGGCTGGTTCGGATTGCCGGTATGGGCAAAGGCGGCCCATGCTCCGGCCATTTTGCGGGCGATGGCTTGCGCTTCGGGCGTGTTGCCGGTGGCCTGATCGCAGATTTTGGTGTTGTCGAAGCAAAAGGCCAGTTCGGCCGTGTGCCATGCGCCGGGAATGCCGTCGAGGATCGGCGTCTGCCATTGGAACAGATATTGGTAGGCCGGCGCCCCGCCCGCATCATGGCGCAGCTTGACCATGCGGTTCACATTGTTGCGCCCCGACAGGCCGCCCACGCCATAGGAAAGGGTGCGGATCGCCTTTTCCGGATGGGCTTTTTTCATCGCGGCGATCAGCGCATCGGCCTTGGCCTCGCCCAGCGCCTCGGTCAGTTGCGCGCGCCATTCGGCCTCGCTGGGGTTGCGGCCAAGGCTGGTGCCTTCCTCGCTGACATTTCCGAAGATAACGGGAATGTCGCGCGCGGCGGGCGGCGCCACATCATGAAACGAGCGGCAGGTGATGTTGCGCATGTCCATCGTCGGCGCCCAGCCCACGCGGGGCGTCGGGCTGGCGCTGCCCCCCGGTTGCAGCACGCCGGGGCGCATCGGGCCATTGATGCGCGTGGCGACGGCATTGCCTGCCTCGAACAGCCTTTGCCATTCCATTTTCTGCAACGCCGCCATATCGCCCTGCGCCACGCCCAGTTCGCGCAGCACTTGCCGCGAGAAATAGCGCGATTGATCGGCCGACGGAATATTGCCCCCGCCGCCCGATTGCACGATGGCGCGATGAAACAGGCCCTTGGCCGCAGGCATTCCCATCAGCGTGGTCACTTTCGACCCGCCGCCCGACTGGCCATAGATCGTCACCCGGTCCGGGTCGCCGCCAAAGGCGCGGATATTGTCGCGCACCCATTCCAGCGCAAAGACCAGATCGAGCATGCTGACATTGACGGAATCGGCATAGGCATCCCCGCCAAATTCGGCCAGATCGAGAAAACCCAGCACATTGAGGCGATGGTTGACCGACACCTGCACCACATCATGATGCCGCGCCATCTGCGCCCCATCATGCGAGGCCAGTTCATAGGAGGAGCCGAAGGAAAAGCCCCCGCCGTGCAGATAGACCATCACCGGTTTCGATCCCGACAGCGATCCGGTCCAGATGTTGAGCTTGAGCATATCCTCGCCCAGAAAACCGTCGGTCCATTGCTGGATGAACGTATGCTCGATGGCGCGGAAACTGTGCAGCGTCTGCGGGCAATTGGCGCCATAGGCAAGGGCGGGATATTCCCCTTCCCATGCCTTGGGCGGCTGGGGGCGCAGCCAGCGGTTGGCCCCGGCGGTGGTGTCGCCATAGGGCACGCCCTTGAAGGTGAACACGCCGTCGCTGACATAGCCGCGCACCTTGCCATAGCGGGTGGGAACAATGGCGGAATGTGGGGTGGAACAATCGCTGGTGTGGATGGCGGGGGCTTTGGCCGCCGGTTTGGCAAGAGCCGGCGAGGCGGCAAGGCCGATCCCAATCCCGGCTGCGGCGAGCGCGCCCCGCCGGTCCGTGATGATGCTGTCTGATGCGCTTTTGGTCATGACATCCTCTCTGGTCGGGCTCTCTGGTTGGCCCATTCTGTTTTGCGGCCTCTTGCGGATTTCAGGGCAGGCGGAAGGTCCAGCGTCCCGCATCGCTCTCGGGCGAAAAGCGCACCAGACGGGCCGTGCTGCGCCCCACGGCGGAGAGCGCCAGCGGCGCGCGCGGATCGGGCGTATTGCGCGGAATGATGCGATAGGTGCCGTCGGAAAGCTGGTCGATGCGCCAGAGCTGTTCGGGCGCGCCGGTGAAGGTGGGCACGGTGATCACCTCGCCCGCAGGGGTGGCGGCCAGTGCGCGCTCGGTTCCTGCAATGGTGATCTTAACATAGGGCGCGCCCATATAGCCGCCCGCGCCGGGCGCTGGGCTGATGGTCCAATGCTGATGCGGGCGGACCATGTAATCACCCATGTCCACCGCGATTTGGCCTTTGGGCCAGACCTTGCTGTTTTCCTCCAGCGTCTGATCAGGCAGCGGCTTGTCCGGCCCGTCGGCGGGATTGCGGAACCAGCTTTTGCGGAAATCGAAGGGCAGGCGCACCTCGTCCACCGCCAGTTCCAGCGCGCCGCCGCGTTCGGACTGGATCTCATAGGTGCCGGGGCGCAGGTTTTCCTGACCCACCGGCCAGCCATTTTTCCAGGTCAGCGGCAGGATCGCCAGCACGCTGCGTCCCGAACGGTCCATGTCGGCTTCCCAATGGAAGGAGAATTTCTCCACCCCGTCGCCCAGATCGACCAGCCCGAAATGGCCCGCGCCAAGGCCCCGCCCATGCGCGCCCCACACCAGCTTGCCCCCGCCCTTCAGCATGGGCACGCCGAAATTGTCGACATAGGGGCCCAGCGGATTGCGCGAGCGGCCCACGCGGATGTTATAGGTGGAATTGGGCCCGTCGCAGCAGGTGCCCTGCGTGCCCAGCAGGTAATACCAGCCGTCGCGATGCATCAGCGCGGTGGCCTCAAGGTCGATGGCAATGTCCACCGGCTGGTTGCCCGCGACGCGCTGGCCGGTTGCGGGGTCGAGTTCAACCATGCGGATATAGCCGAAATAGGTGCCGTAGCTGAGCCAGAGATGGCCGTTGGCATAGAGAAAGGCAGGGTCGATGGCGTCGCACGGTTCCTTGCCGTCGCTGGAGGCGACGATGCCTACGTCGTGATAGGCGAAATCGGGCGATTTGGGATCGAGCGATTTGGTCCACATCACTTTGACATTGCTGGCATGGCCGCCGTTCATGCCGCCGCCGCCCACGGCATAGGCGACGTAATAGCGGTCCCCGATCTTGATCGTGTCGGGGGCCACGCCGCCGCCGGGGCGCACGCCGCCTTTGTGCCAAGTCCAGCCATCGGAAGACACGAGCCCGCCTTCGCCGGTGCCGAAGGTGTAATACTGGCCATCGGAAAAGGCGATGGTCGAGGGGTCGTGGATAAAGGGTTCGCCCTCAAGCTGGGCCTTGGCGCCGCTTGCGGCCAGCGCGGCAAGGCAGAGCGCGGGGATCAGGTGTTTCTTCATGACGATTATTCCGTGAGAAAAAGGGGGCGATCAGCGGTTGAAGCTTCAGCGCGTCGTGATCCGCAGATCAGTGATCGGGCGACCCGCATCATCGACAAAGCGGGCGCAGAAATCGCTGAGCCCCGGCCCGTTGATGATTGCCCCGCGCAGGATATTGCGCCCTTTATGCAGCGTGACGCGCGGCGAGACGGCATCATCCATCACCATCCGTCGGTCACCGAACAGGGCGGTGGTTTCCGCGCCGTTCAGCCACCACATCGAGGCCGAATTGGAGCCCACCGCCAGATGCGCGTCGGCGATCTCGCGGTCGCTTTCAACAATGGTGGTGACCCAGAAGATCACGCCATAGGCCGGTTTGCCCAGCCCCTGGGCCAGATAGAACAGTTTGGCGTCGAACAGGCCGGCATCCAGCGCATGCCATTGCAGGCTTTGCCCATCCACGCGTATTGTCTGGGCATCGCGCGGGATGGCCTTTGCCCCGCCGGGCAAGGCGGCCTTGGAAAAAGCGTCGCGAACATAGGCGCTGGTAAAGCCCTGATTGCTGCGGTTGGGCTTGGCGATGGGTTCGAGCACCAGCCAGCGGCGCAGGAAGCCATCCTGATCAGGGCGGGCCGTGGGGGTGGTGACGGGGGTGAAATAAGGGGCAAGCGAGGCCGCGGGCGTGGCCGCGCGCGCTGATAGGGGGGCGAGTAAAAGCGCGGCGCCAAGCAGGGCGGCTGGGGATATTCGGGGCATGGCAATCCTCTGGGAAAGGCTCTTTTATTAGTCTGATTAAAT
This sequence comes from Novosphingobium sp. KACC 22771, assembly GCF_028736195.1. GTDB lineage: Bacteria > Pseudomonadota > Alphaproteobacteria > Sphingomonadales > Sphingomonadaceae > Novosphingobium. The sequence goes on from NZ_CP117882.1 coordinate 409,516, forward strand.
GCCAGAGAATCGATGTTTGCGCTATCATTTTGTGCGCTGAAAAGTGGAATTCTGAAAATGGAGACGCAAGTTCAGTCAGGCATAACTGGATATTCATTCAGCTTTGATGGTGCCGGTCCAAATGGATATCGTCTGATTATATGAAAATTCTCGTATAAATTCCGGGCAAGAAAAAGGGGGCGCGCGGCCCCCTTTCCCTCGTCTTGGCTGTTCCGCGATCAGAAGCGGTTGATCAGATTTTCCAGCCATTCCTGACGCCCGGAAACCGGCTGGGGTGCCAGATCGCCGCTCACGGCCAGATCGGCAATCCCGGCCAGATCGGCGCCCTTAATGGTTTGGCCCAGATCGCCGTTCCAACCGGCATAGCGTTCATCGCGGAAGGCATCGAGGCGGCCGTCCTTGATGATCGCTTCGGCCCGCAACAGCGATTTCGCGATGACATCCACCCCGCCGACATGGCCATGCAGCAGGTCCGCCGCATCCACCGATTGACGGCGCACCTTGGCGTCGAAATTGAAGCCGCCGGTGGTGAAACCGCCCGCCCGCTCGATCTCGATACAGGCCAGCGTCAGTTCCTCGACCGAATTGGGGAACTGGTCGGTGTCCCAGCCATTCTGGGGATCGCCGCGATTGGCATCGATTGAACCAAGGATGCCCAGCGCGCCCGCCATGGCGATTTCATGCTCGAACGTATGGCCCGACAACGTGGCGTGGTTGGCCTCGATGTTGACCTTCACCTCGCCCTCAAGGCCAAAGCGCTTGAGGAAGCCGTACACCGTCTGGGTGTCGAAATCATACTGGTGCTTGGTGGGTTCATGCGGCTTGGGCTCGATCAGGATCGTGCCGGTGAAGCCGATCTTGTGCTTGTGCTCAACCACCAGTTGCAGGAAACGCCCGAAATTCTCCTGCTCCACCGCCAGATTGGTGTTGAGGATCGTGTCATAGCCTTCACGCCCGCCCCACAGGACATAATTCGCGCCGCCCAGACGATGCGTGGCCTCCAGCGCATCGCGCACCTGACTGGCGGCCCAAGCGTAGACTTCCGGGCGTGGGGAAGTGGCGGCGCCCGCCAGATAGCGCGGGTGGCTGAACAGATTGGCCGTGCCCCACAGCAGCTTGCGGCCATGCTGGGCCTGAAGCTCTTCGAGATGATCGACGGCCAGCGCAAAGCTCTTGCGGAAATCACCGATGCTTTCGGCAGGGGCCATCACGTCCACATCGTGGAAGCAGTAAAACGGCAGGTCGAGCTTTTCGACGAAGGAGAGCGCGGCCTCGCGCTTGGCGCGGGCGGCGGCCTCATCCTGCGGACCCTGCAACCATGGGCGGTTGAACGTGCCCGCGCCGAATACATCGCTGCCCGGCCAGCAGAACGTGTGCCAGAAACAGACCGCAAAGCGCAGATAATCTTCCATCCGCTTGCCAAAAACCATGCGGTCCTTGTCATACCAGCGATAGGCAAGATCGCAGGCCGCATCGGGGCCTTCATAGCGGACCGTATCAAATTCGGCGAAATAGGCGGCAGACATCAAAAGCTCTCCTGAAGTTGGCGCAGCGCCCATGTGGCGCGCTGGAAACGCTGGCGTTGGGGGGCAAGTCGGGCGGCCAGATCGAGGTCCGGCTCGATGGTGGCGCGGATCGGCGGGCGTGTGCAGATCGAGGCCATATCGCCACCCAATCCCAATTGGGCCAGACGCGCCGCACCCAGCGCCGGGCCGACCTCGCCGCCCTCCAGATAGAGCAGGCGCACGCCCAGCACACTGGCCAGAATATGGCCCCAATAGAGAGAGCGCGAACCGCCGCCGATCACGGACAGTTCCTCAATATGCGTGCCAGCCTCGCGCAGGGCGTCGATGCCGTCGGCATGGGCAAAGGCCACGCCCTCCAGCACGGCGGCGGCAAGGCGGGCGGTGTTGGTCTCGTTGCTGAGGCCGACAAAGCCTGCGCGCAGATGCGGGTCATTATGCGGTGTGCGTTCGCCCGAAAGATAAGGCAGGAACAGTTCTGGCCCCGCGCATGGCCCTGCGCTTTCGGCCAGAGCAAAGAATTCCGCCGGACCGCCCACCTGACAGGCCGATGCCGCCCAATCGATGCAGGAGGCGGCCGAAAGATGCACGCTCATTTGATGCCACACGCCGGGCAGGGCATGGCAAAAGGCATGGACCGCGCGCGCCGGATTAGGGCGGAACGCATCGCCCGCCACAAAGATCACGCCCGATGTGCCCAGCGAGAGCATGCCTTGCCCTTCGCCCGTCACGCCCACCCCTAGCGCGCCCGCCGCATTGTCGCCCGCGCCCGCGACTACGGGTACGGCCTCCATGCCCCATTGCGCGGCCACTTCGGCGCGCAAGTAGCCGGTGATCTGCGGCCCCTCATACAGGCGCGGCATATGGTCAAGCGTCAGCCCGGTCGCGCCCAGCAGGGCCTCGGACCATGCGCGGCGGGCGACATCGACCCACAGCGTTCCGGCCGCATCCGACATGTCGCTAGCCTTTTCGCCGGTCAGGGCAAGGCGGACATAATCCTTGGGCAACAGCACCGTGCGGGTCGCGGCAAACACCTCCGGTTCATGTTCGCGCACCCAGAGCAGCTTGGGCGCGGTAAAGCCGGGCATGGCGATATTGCCCGTGATCGCGCGGCTTTGCGGTTCGGCGGCCTCCAGCGCGGCGCATTGCGCATGGCTGCGCCCATCGTTCCACAGGATCGCGGGGCGCAAGGGTCGGTCATCCGCGCCCAGCAGCGTGGCGCCGTGCATTTGCCCGGCAAGGCCGATGGCCGCCACCGCCCGGCGCAACCCGGCATCCAGCCCCAGCACCGCGCGATGCGTCGCATCCACCCAGTCATCAGGCGCCTGTTCAGACCACAATTCCTGCGGCCGCGAGACAGAAAGCGCCGCGCTGCATTGTGAAAGGACGCGCCCGTCGCTGGCGGTTACGACGGCTTTGACCCCGCTCGTGCCGATATCAATGCCAAGGAACATGGGATCAGCGGGCCTTCATCGGATCGATGGTCTGGATCGTGCCATCGGGGTTGAAGGTCAGTTCGGTCACCTTCACATTGCGCAGGTGGTTCTTGTTCGAAAGCTGGGTGTCGGCATAGAACAGCCACCATTTGCCATCGGCCTGAATGATCGAATGGTGGGTCGTCCAGCCCTGAACCGGCTTCAGAATGTGGCCGATATATTTGAACGGGCCATAGGGATTGTCGCCGATCGCATAATTCAGGAAATGCGTGTCGCCGGTCGAATAGGTGTAGTAATATTTGCCCCCGCGCGTGAACATCCATGACGCTTCAAAGAAACGCCGCTCATGGTCGCCGGTCAGGACGGGCTTGCCGTTTTCATCAAGGATCACGGCATCGCGCGGTTTTTCGGCAAAGCTCTTCATGTCGGCGCTCAGGCGCGCCACCTTGCCCGACAGGGCGGGCTGGTCATCCTTGCCAAGGTCGGTGTCCGAACCGTTGGGGTCAAACTTGCCGCCGGCCCAGCGCTGAAGCTGGCCGCCCCAGATGCCGCCGAAATACATATAGCTCTTGCCGTCTTTATCGGTAAAGACCGCCGGGTCCATCGAATAGCTGCCCGCAATCGGCTTGGGCTCGGCCTTGAACGGCCCCATCGGGCTTTTCGAAGTGGCCACGCCGATGCGGAACGTGCCAAGGCCGTTCTTGTCCTTCGCCTTGTCGCGCGCGGGGAAGTAGAGATAGTAGGTGCCGTTCTTGTAGGCCGCATCGGGCGCCCACATCTGCTGGCTGGCCCAGGGCACGTTCTTGACGTCCAGCGCCACCGGCCCGACCGTCACCTTGCCGCCGATGCGGTCCATGCGCAGCATGCGATAGTCGCGCATCGCATATTGGTTGCCCAGATCGTCATTGGGAATGTCCGTCGGGATATCGTGCGAGGGATAGACATAGATCTTGCCGCCAAACACATGGGCCGAAGGGTCGGCGGTATAGATGCTGGTCACCAGCGGTTGATCGCGAAAGGCCGAAGCAGGCGCGCCGGGGGCATCTTCGGCGCCAAAGGCGTGGGTGGGCAACAGCGCGGCCAGCATGGTGGCCACGCCAAGGGTGGAAATCTTTCCCTGCACGTTCGACATCCTCAATTGATGTGGCCCTCTTGACGCGGACCATCACGACCCCTTGGTGATAGCGCTATCGTTTGGAATCGGCAATCGCAATTCGCCATCCCCCGCGACAAATTTGCATCCGCAGGAGATGGACCGGAAGCCCCTCCTTTGATAAATGGTAGCGCAAACATCGGAGAGAGACATGTCTGTAAAGTCCCGCCTGCTGTGCTGCCTCAGCCTGTTTGCCCTTGGATCGCCGCTTTATGCTCAGGGAACAGGTGATGCACTTACTCTGGGCGAGAAGGGCTATTACGAGGCGCCCGGCCTTAATGTGCTGGCCTTTTCCAATTGGTACGATGGCCTGTTTGCCGATTCCAAGATCAGCGGGATCGAGATCATCCAGCAGGGCCTGCGCAATGCTACCAATGGCGATGTGCGCCTCTCGCCCACACCCGGCCAGTGGGACCCGATCGGCGCCATGGTCACGCGAAAAGTGGATCGCGCGGCGGGGGTGATCGAAACGCGCCTGCGCTATGCCGAATATGATTGGGATTACACGATCCGCGCCCGCCAACAGGGCGATGGCGTCGAGGTCAGCATCCTGCTCGACCGCCCGGTTCCCGACGCTTTGGTCGGCAAGGCGGGGTTCAATCTGGAATTCCTGCCCTCGGCCTATTTCCATCATGCCTTCATGGCCGATGGCGTGGCGGGCAGCTTTCCGCTGCATCCTGTGAGCGCCATGGCACGCACCGATCAGCGCAATGCCGCCAGCGGGCGCAGCGAGGGGCCGGGCGCCGAACCGCTGCCCATGGCCAGTGGGCGCGATTTTGTCCTTGCGCCTGAAGACCCAGCGCGTCGGGTGAGCATCACAGGCGATGCGCCCATCATGCTCTATGACGGGCGCAATCAGGCGCAGAACGGTTGGTTTGTCCTGCGCTCGCTACTCCCTGCGGGCGAGAGCGGCACGGTGCTGACATGGACCATCCGGCCCCAGACCAGCCCCGGATGGCTGCGCCGCCCGGTCATTGCCCATTCGCAATTGGGCTATGCGCCTGCCGCCTCCAAACTGGCCACGGTGGAATTGGACGCCCATGACAAGCGCCGCCCGCCGCTGCGCCTGTTGCGCATTAGCGCGGATGGCGGGCAAACCGCCGTGCGGTCCGAACAGCCGCGCGAATGGGGCGATTATCTGCGCTATCACTATCTGCAGATGGACTTCAGCGATGTGAAGCAGCCGGGCCTTTATGTGCTTGAATATGGCGATGTGCGCACCGCGCCCTTTCGCATTGCCGATGACGTCTATGCCGATGCCTGGCATGCCACCAATGATGTCTATTTCCCGGTGGCGATGGATCATGTCTCGGTCAACGAGGCCTATCGCGTATGGCATGGCGATTCCCACCGCGACGATGCGCGGCAGGCGCCCATCAATCACGAGCATATCGACCTTTATCGGCAAGGTCCGACCACCGACACACCTTTTCAGCCGGGACAGCATATTCCGGGTCTGAATGTAGGCGGATGGTATGATGCGGGCGATTTCGACATCCGCACTCAGTCGCAATATCAGGTGGTACGCTCGCTGGCCGCCGCGCGCGAGAGGTTCGAGCTGGATCGCGATACGGTCAGCGTGGACGAGGCAAGCCGCCATGTCGAGATCCATGTGCCCGACGGCGTGCCCGACGTGGTCCAGCAGGTGGCCCATGGCACCCTGCAATTGCTGGCCCAGTTCGATGCGGTGGGCCATGCGATCCACGGCATTGTCGAGCCCGATGTGGCGCAATACACGCATCTGGGCGATGCGGTGAACAAGACGGATGGTCTGCCCTATGATCCGGCGCTCAAACCCGGCGAAATCCGCGATGGGCGCAGCGGCACGCCCGATGATCGCTGGGCCTTTACCAGCAAGGCCTCGGCGCTCAACTATGGTTCGATTGCGGCGCTGGCGGCCGCCAATCGAGTGCTGCGCGGACAGGATGATGCGCTTGCGGCCAAGGCTCTGACCACCGCCGAGCGCGTCTGGCGGGAAGAGCAGTCCCATGCGCCGGACCTGTTTTCTCATGGCAACACCACCGGCGGCCCGCTGGCGTGGGAGCAGTTTGCCGCTGCGGTCGAATTGCTCAAGACCACGCGGGCGAAAACCTATGCCGATGCTGTGATGGCGCTCTGGCCCAAGGTGGCCAGCGCTTTTGCCCCCAATGCCCAGACGGCGGTGGCCGCGCTGCCCTATATGCCTGCGGCCTATCGCCGGGCGATGATCCCGGTCGTGCGCCAATGGCGCGAGGAGAGCGACCGCATCGCCCGCGCCAACCCCTTTGGCGTGCCGATCACCACCGGGGGATGGGCGGGGTCCAGCACGGTCATGGCCTATGCGCTGGTGGCCGATGCGCTGCATGAGGCGTTTCCCGACATCGTGGGGCGCGATGCGGTGTGGCGCGGGGTGGCGTTTATCACCGGCCATCATCCCGGTTCGGACATTTCCTTTGTCTCGGGCGTGGGCACGGTGTCCAAGGAAGTGGCCTATGGCAACAACCGGGCCGATTTCTCCTATATAGCGGGGGGTGTGGTGCCCGGTGTCCTGATCATCAAGCCCGACTTTCCCGAAAATCATGAGGACTGGCCCTTTTTCTGGGGCGAGAATGAATATGTTGTTCCCGAAGGTTCGGCATGGATCGAGCTGGCCAATGCGGCCAACCAATTGCGGGCCAAACCGGCGCCGAGGCCCGCGCAAGGTGGCTATCAAAAGCCCGAAAGCGGCCCTAAAGAGTAATATCGCATAGCGTATGGAAAGGTATGGCATGGCAAGGTCTGATCGCTCCGGTGCAGGCGCCACGATCATTGACGTTGCCCGCCTTGCCGGTGTTTCGGCCATGACGGTTTCGCGCGTGATCAACGGCCGCGAAGGGGTGCGGCCCGAAACCCGCGAAGCCGTGGAAAGGGCAATCAACGAGCTTTCCTATACGCCCAATGTTGCCGCGCGCAGCCTCGTCACCTCCACCGAACTGCATGTGGGCGTCATCTATTCCAACCCCAGCGCGGCCTTTATGAGCGAGTTTCTGACCGGCATTTTCGAGGAAGCCTCGATCCGGGGCGTGCGCCTTTCGCTGCTGAAGGGCGAGGCGGGCAAGGCGCCCGGCAAGGAGGCGCTGGAGCAATTTGCCGCAGCCGGATTGTCCGGCTTCATCCTTGCCCCGCCGCTTGGTGAATCGCGTCGCGTTCTCTCGGTGCTCGAACCGCTGGACAAGCCCATCGCGGCTGTAGGGGCCTACAGGACGTCGGAGGCGATGTGTGTGCGGATCGACAATCACCGCGCGGCCTATGAGATGACGCATCACCTGCTCGATCTTGGCCATCGGCGCCTCGGCTTCATTCTGGGCAACCCCGATCAGGCCGCCAGCGCCGAGCGCATGGCCGGGTTCTATGCCGCCGTGCGCGAGATCGGCGGGGTCGATGTGCAGGTGGCGCAGGGCGATTTCAGCTATACCTCGGGTCTTGCCGCAGGCGAATTGCTGCTGGACGCGCCATCGCCGCCCACCGCCATTTTCGCCAGCAATGACGATATGGCCGCCGCCGTGGTGTCTGTGGCGCACCGGCGCCAGATCGATGTGCCCGGCGCGCTGACGGTGGTGGGCTTTGACGATACCGCCGCCGCCGTCACGCTATGGCCGACGCTGACCACCGTGCATCAGCCGCTGCGCCGATTGGCCGCCGAGGCTCTGGCCTATGTGGCGCAGGAGGCAGGCCCGGCCTTGCTGCGGCCCGGCGTGGTCAGCGACTGCGTGCTCGATCACTCGATCGTCTATCGCGATTCCACCGCGCGTATGGCGGCCTCAGAGCCCGCCTGATCGCAGGCATCGGCCCGCGCTTTATAGCGCAGCCATGCGAAATCGGCATGTTGCCCCGCGCCCGACAGATCCTGACATGCCACACCGACGAAAGCACCGGTGAAATTGGGATAGCCGGGCAGGGAGACCTCATCGGACAGCACGCTGACATCGAGGCGTTGGGGCGCCCATTGCCATGCCTGCGCGCCTTGTGCCCGCCAACCAAAGCGCAGCCATTGGTGGTCCACTTCGGCGCATAATTCGATGGGGCCTGCGGGCAATTCGGCATCGAGCAGCACATCATGCGCGCCCATGCCGGGAATGGCCGACATGATGCGCAATTCACGCGCCCCCCCATCACGGGTCAAATGAAGATAGTAGAATTTCGTGCTGTTATAATAACATACCAGCCCAGCATTCTGTTGAAAATGGGCCGGGTCGAAATCGATGCAGGTGGTGGCGATAAAGCGGAAATGCTCAAAGCGGCGCGCGACAAGGGATTGTTCGAAAAGGCTCTTGATCGACTCCCGGCCAAACAGGCGCAGCCATTGCGGGCGGGCATCAAGGCTCCACAACCTTTCGCTGTCGGGGCTGCGCAGCCATTGCAGATCGTCGGGCAACGGGCCGGGCGCGAAATGCCCGTCCCATGGCTGCTCCGGCCAGGGGCAGGAGGGCAGAGGCGGGAGCGGCGGATGGGGGTCGGGCTGCGCGCCGGGCGTCAGGCTGCGCAGCCAGCCATCCTCACACCAGCGCATCGGCTGGATCGCCGTTTCGCGCCCCAGCGGACAACGCGCCAGACCGGGCAGAGGCCGCCCGCACAGATAGGCCAGCCACGGGCTGCCATCGGGCAATTCGACCAGATCGCCATGCCCTGCACGTGTGATCGCGCCTTCCTGTTGCCCGGCGGCGGTCAGCACCGCGCCATCGGGGTGGGTTTCATAGGGGCCGCCGATCGACCGGCTGCGCGCCATGACCACCGCGTGGTTCCATCCTGTCCCGCCCTCGGCCACCAGCAGGTGATACCAGCCATCGCGTTTGTAGAGATGCGGCCCCTCGGTAAAGCCGCGCTCCGTCCCGCGATAGATCAGCCGCCGTTCACCCTTCAGGCCCAGCGTCTGCTTGTCCACTTCCTGCAGGACGATGCCGCCGAAACGCCCCCGGTCGGGCCGGTGATCCCACAGCATGTTGAGCAGCCAGCAGCGCCCGTCATCATCATGGAACAGGGCCGGATCAAAGCCACTGCTGTTCAAATGGACCGGATCGGACCATGGCCCCTCAATGCTGGGCGCGGTGACCAGATAATTGTGAAAATCGCGCATCGAGGCGCCATGCGCCCCGTTCACCGTGGTCAGCCCGTAGCGCTTCACATCGGTATAGACCAGCCAGAAGCGCCCATCGGCATAGGTCAGATCGGGGGCCCAGACACCGCAGGAATCGGGGTTGCCGCGCATGTCGAGCTGATCCGCGCGCGCCAGCGGCCGGTTGGCCAGACGCCAGTGGACCAGATCGCGGCTGTGATGGATCTGAACGCCGGGAAACCATTCAAAGGTGGAGGTGGCGATATAGAAATCCTGATCCACGCGCAGGATGGACGGATCAGGGTTGAAGCCGCGCAGGATGGGATTGGCGAAACTGTTCATGATGGCTTGCGTACCAGGGTCCAGAGCAGCCCGGCGCCGATCAGATCGAGGCAGCCAAGCAGCATGAAAAACGGGGAATAGCCGAGCCGGTCGACCAGACTGCCCAGCAGGAGCGAAAAGATCAGCACGCCGAGATTGGCCGAAAGGCCGGCAAAACCGGCCACCGTGCCAACCTCGTTGCGGGGGAAGAGATCGGAGGCCATGGTGATGATCGTGACCGAGAGCGTTTGATGCGCAAAACCGGCGAGGCACAGCAGCGCCACGGCCGCATAGGGATCGGCGACCAGACCGACAAAGCCGATACCCGTCATCATCAGCGCGCCCAGTGTGAAGGTGAGCCGCCGCGCGTCAATCAGCACCACCCCGCGCCGCTGGAGCCATGCCGCAACCGCCGGGCCGAACAGACAGCCCAGATCCGCCGCCAGAAAAGGCAGCCAGCCGAACAGCGCCAGATGGGCCATGTCAAACCCGCGCTCGCGCGCCAGATAAAGCGGCAGCCACAGCGAGAGCATGCCCCACACCGGATCGGCCAGCAGGCGCGGCAGGGCAATGCCCCACAGACTGCGCCGGGACAGCAATTGGCGAATGGGGGTGGGCGGCGCGTCGGATTGCAGATGCGCTTCTTGCCCTTCGGCGATGGTGGCACGCTCCTGCGCGCTGACGCCGCGATGGCGGTCGAGCGGCGCATACCAGCGCAGCCAGAGCAGCGACCACACCAGCCCCAGAGCGCCTGCCACGGCAAAGGCGAGGCGCCAACTGCCCGCATAGACCGCCCAGGCCACCAGCGGTGGCGCCAGCACCGCACCAAATGATGCGCCGATATTATAAATGCCGCCCGCAAGGCCCCGTTCGCGCGCGGGAAACCATTCGGCCACCAGCTTTTGCCCTGCAGGCTGGGCCGAGCCTTCGGCAAAGCCCAGAACGAGGCGCAGCGCGGCAAAGCTGAACCAGCCGCGCGCCAGCATATGACCCAGGGTAATGACCGACCAGCCGATGGCAAACAGCGCAAAACCCAGTTTCAGCCCCAGACGGTCCAATACGAAACCCGCGATGGGTTGCAGCATGACGCCCAGTTGCATTGCGCCTGTGATCCAGCCGTATTGCGCGTTGGAAATCCCTTGCTGGGCCAGCACGACCGGTGCGGCCACGCCCATCACCGAGCGCGCCAGATAGTTGATGATCATCGCGCCGACGAACAGCGCGAGCACCATCCAGCGCGTTTTGCGCCAAACTGCCTTGCCGGGATTGCCGGGCGTCACGTGTTTTGCATTCCGGATGCGATGCACAGCGCCTGATGCGGCGCGTGGCGTGATGATGCGAAGCGGCATGATAACGTAAACATAAATTCTTTCAGATCCACCCGATATCGCCTTCTATCCAGCGATTGCGTCACATCTTATCAAGAGTTTTTTGAAGAATACAACCCAAAAATCGCCCAATTGACAGGCGGGACCTTCGGCGTTACGAATCATGTTAACGTTAACGACGTTGGGGCCAAAAAGACGGGCAATATTCGTCACCAAGGCGCTGGCGCAAAACGTCCGCCCGTTCGGCATCTGCAAAAAATAAATGTCCTGGAGAGGTTCATGAGCCTGAAAACAGCCAAGCATCACAACATCCTTTTGTGCAGCAGCGCCTTGCGCGTCGCGGCGCTGGCCCTCGGCCTTCTGCCTGCCGCCGCCTTGGCGCAGCAGCCTGCACGCAGCGGGGCGCCCGATTCGCCGCAGGAGACCGCAAAACTCGACCGCGAAATCGTCGTCACCGGCACCCGCATCACGGCCAGCGGCTTCAAGGCACCGACGCCCACGACCATTCTGGATGCGTCCAGCCTGAACGCCAATGCCCAGCCCAATGTCTTTACCACCATCGCGCAATTGCCCTCGCTGCAGGGCTCGACCGGCACGCAGGTCAACACGTTCAGCACATCGAGCGGCCAGCAGGGGCTCAGCTCTTTCTCGCTGCGCGGCGTGGGCGCGATCCGCACGCTGACGCTGCTGGACGGCCAGCGCGTGGTGGGCGCCAATGTCACCGGCGTTCCCGACATCAGCCTGTTTCCGCAATTGCTGATCCAGCGGGTCGATGTGGTCAATGGCGGCGCTTCGGCCTCCTATGGTTCGGATGCCGTCGGCGGGGTGGTCAATTTCATCACCGACGGCCATTTCAAGGGCCTGAAGGGCAATGTGCAGGGCGGCATCACCACCTATGGCGATGATGCCCAGTATCAGGTGCAATTGGCCGGAGGCACCAGCTTCCTGCAGGACCGCCTGCATGTGGTCGGTAGCGTGGAATACAGCAACGAGGCCGGTATCGGTGGCGGCGATTTCGGCACCGCTCTGGCCAATGGCCGCAACTGGTTCACCCAGACGGCGCAGATCAACCGGGGCGTTCTGAATGACGGATCGCCGCAATATGTCGTGCGCGATCAGGCCCAATCGATCTCTTTCACCAAATATGGCCTGATCACGGCGGGCCCGCTCCAGGGCATCGCCTTTGACGCGCGCGGCAATCCGTTTCAGTTCCAGTACGGCTCGGGCGGGGTGCCCCTGCGCGATGCGGCGGGCACGGTGTCGGGATGCTATCCCGGCTTTTGCCTTGGCGGCGATCTGTCGGGCAATGTCGATGCGGGCCGCTCGCTGCAATCCAGCATCGAACGTCTCAACACCTATGGCCGCATTGGTCTTGAACTCGACAATCGCAACGAGATCTATCTGACCGTCAACGTCGGCAAGGTGAACACCCAAAACCAGCCGGTCAACGGGATGAACAAGCCGGGCCTGACCATTCAATGCGCCAATCCCTTTGTGCCCGCCATGGTCCAGAACGCCTGCACCAATGCCGGGATCACCAGCTTCCGCTTTGGCACCAGCAATGCCGCACTCGGCAATACGCAGGTCTATACCGAGCGGCGCCAGTATCGCTTCGTGCTGGGCGGCAAGGGCGCCTTTACGTTGGCGGGCAAGGACTGGAAATACGACATCTATGGCGAGCACGGCACCAATTACAGCGATATTGACGTCCGCAACATCCTGCTGACTTCGCGCTTCAATCAGGCCATTGACGCGATCTCGCTCAATGGCGCGATTGTCTGCCGCGATCCGGTGGCGCGGGCCAACGGTTGCCAACCGCTCAACATTCTGGGCGGACAGCCTTCGGCCGCCTCGCTCTCCTACGTCGTGCCGCAATATGGGCCGTATCAGCGCACCCGTCAGACCCAGGACGTGGCCAGCATCAGCTTCTCCGGTTCGCCGGTGGATCTGTGGGCCGGGCCGCTCTCGATCGCTTTTGGCGGGGAATTCCGCCATGAATTCTATCGCGTGGTGGCCGATCCTTATGGCGCGGGTTTTGCCAATACGCCCGCCGGGGGCAATTATCCGGCCGACCCCGTTCTGGTGGCGGGCGGCAACAACTGGCATGCGGGCAATTACAAGAATGGCGGCGGGGCCTATAGCGTCAAGGAAGGGTTCTTCGAGGCCAACCTGCCGGTCATCAATTCCGATGCCATGGGCCATGCCAATCTGAACGGCGCGGTGCGCGTCACCAATTACAGCACATCGGGCACGGTCACGGCGTGGAAAGTGGGCGGCACATGGGATCTGCCCATTGACGGCCTGCGCCTGCGCGGCGTGACATCGCGCGATGTGCGCGCGCCCAACCTGTCGGAAATGTTTGCCGCGCCGGTCACGACCACGCTGCCCAATTTCTTCGATCCGTTTCACAATACGACCACACTGGTCATCCAGAGCGTGGTGGGCAATCCCAACCTGAAGCCGGAAATTGCGCGCAACACCACCTTTGGCGTGGCGCTGGCCAATCCGTCATGGCTGCCGGGGCTCAATATCTCGTTTGACTATTACAAGCTCAAGCTCAACGGCGTGATTTCTTCGATCAGCGCCAATGACATGGTGCAATATTGCTATCAGAACGTGCTGCCCCAGACCTGCAATTCGTTCAATCTGAACAATCCGGTGGGCGGCAATTACATCAATGTTCAGCCTTTCAACCTCGCCTCGATCAAGACCGAGGGCTTTGACATCGAGGCCAGCTATCGCTGGCGCAACCCGCTGGGCCTGCCGGGCAATTTCACGCTGCGTGCGCTGGCCACCCATGTCATCAACTATATCACCGACACGGGCCTGCCCGGCACGATCCCCGTCGACAGCGCCGGGTCCAATCTTGGCAACACGCCACATTGGAAATGGCTGGCGGTGCAGAGCTATGACAATGACAAATTCTCGCTGATGGTTCAGGAGCGGTGGTTCAGCGACGGCACCTTTGCCAACAATTTCGTGGTGTGCAGCGCGGGAACCTGCCCGGCATCGACCGCCAACAACCCGACCATCGACCAGAATTTCATGGCCGGGGCCTTCTATCTGGACGCGGGCGGATCGGTCAACGTGACCAAGGAAATCACGGCCTATTTCAAGGTTGATAATGTGACCAACCGTTCGCCGGCGCGCAATTACATCTTCAACAATCCCGCGCTCTATGACCAGATCGGACGCGTGTTCCGCGCAGGCGTACGCTTCAAATACTGAGGTTGCGATGGTCCGGCCTGCCCCTCCTCCCTTCGGGCCGGATTAAACTGCGGGCGGGCCCTTACCCCGCCCGCCCTATGGCGCCATGGCGCGAAGGTTTGCCGCCCTTCGCGCCATGGCGTTGTTTTATGGATTTCCCGGCGCATAGGGAAAGGTCAGCGCCCTGTACCAACCCAGATCATGCGCCGGCGGCGCGCTCCCCGCGGGCAGGGGCAGGTGGTTGAGCGATTGCCAATAGGCGATGGAGGCATCACGCCACAATTGCGCATCGCGGCGCTGGATGGTCAGAAACACACGGGTCTTGTCAAACCTCTCGGCATCGACGGCGGGTTTTAAAGCCTGCCATTGCGCCTGCATCTTCTCGACCCCCGCCACGCCGCGATCATAGCGGCGCACCAGATCATCCCAGAGCGTCGCCCCATCTTTCATGCGATAGGTCCATGGCAGATGGTGAAACCACAGCAGATCCCGATCATCGGTGGTTTCCGGGCGGGCCAGTCGGGCCGCAATCGCCGGGGCGTATTGCGCGCTGGCATTGCTGCCGCTGGCGGTACGGTCAAAGCCGATGCCCTGCGCATCGGCGCGGTTGTAATAGACCGGGTTCCATTCCGGGCGAGCCAGCGTGTTGACCCATGGGCCGGGTCCGTAATGGCCATAAACGCTCATCTGATGGGCAAGGCCCAGCGGGGTCATGTAATCCACCGTCGCCTCGCGCGAGGGCATCATGATCGCGGCAACGGCATCGACCACCTTGGGCGCGGACGAGAAGGTCTGCGCCGCCCATTCGCGCGCGATGGCCTCTGGCGAGAGGTCGGGGTCCCACGCCAGACGGCCAAAGGCATACCAGTCCGCCTGATTGAAGATCGAGCCTGACCAGTCGCGGTTCGCGCCGATATTGGCCACGCCAGCAATGCCCGTCAGCCGGTGTCCGTCCAGCGAACCATCCACCACTCGCGCCACGGTGGAGCCTGCGCCCTTGGCTCTCGTATCGGCCTGCAAGGCTTCGGAAAACAGCGGGCCGAGGTAGGTGAGATGCGTGGATTGGCCCAGATATTCCTTGGTGATCTGGAACTCCATCATCAGATTGGTGCGCGGCATGGCGCCAAACAGCGGATGGAAAGGCTCGCGCGGCTGGAAATCGATGGCGCCGTTTTTGACCTGCACCAGCACATTGTCGGCAAACTGGCCGTCGAGCGGCTTGAACTCATTATAGGCCTGTTTGGCGCGATCCTCCGGATTGTCATGGGCATAGACAAAGGCCCGCCACATCACCACGCCGCCATGAGGCCGCAGCGCACCGGCCAGCATATTGGCCCCCTGCGCATGGGTGCGGTGATAATCGGCGGGGCCGGGCTGGCCCTCGCTGTTGGCCTTGACCAGAAAGCCGCCGAAGTCGGGGATGGCGCGATAGATTTCATCGGCCTTGGCCCGCCACCATGCGGCGACCGCCGGATCAAGCGGATCGGCCGTCTTCAGCCCGCCCAGCTCAATCGGCGCCGACCAACGCGCCGAAAGATAGACCCTGATCCCCCATGGCCGGAACACATCGGCCAGCGCCGCCGCCTTGGCGATATAGGGCGCGGTCAGGCTGTCGGCCTTGGCGTTCACATTGTTGAGCACCGCGCCATTGATGCCGACCGAGGCATTGGCCCGGGCATAGTCGGTGTAGATCGGATCGCGCCAATCGGGCAGGCGCCACCAGTCCCAGATCGAGGCCCCGGCATAGCCGCGCTCGACCGTGCCATCCAGATTGTCCCAATGGTCGAGCACGCGCAGCGCGATGCGCGGCGAGGACACCACATCCAGCCGCGCCATATCCGCCCCGCGATGCGCAAGACGCAAGTAATGAAACACGCCATAGAGCAGGCCCAGATCGGTGTTGGCGGCAATGCTGGTTTCGATGCGCCCGCCCAGCTTGCGGCTGGATAGCGCAAAGCCTTGCGCGCCCATACGGTCATAACGCGCAGGCCATGGCCCATCGGCAGGGGTGATCAGGCGAAACCGCCCCTGACGCAAAGGTGACGCAAGGCCGCGCCTGAGTTCGGCTATGGCCAGCGCCAGCGTCGGCCGAGCGCTGGCATCGGGGGCGGCAATGGCCGGCGCGTGTCCCGCCGCTTCGGGGGGATCGCGCAGCCAAAGTTGATGGCCATCCTCCGCCCGCGCGGCGCAGGGCAGCGACAGCAGGGATAGGGCGGCGGCCAGAGCGAGGGGCATGCGAAGGACCATGAGAAACCTGCATTTTGCAACAAGAAGGGGGCAGCAAATCGCGGGGCGCGAGGTCAATCCTGTCGGACCGGATTTGCGCCCTATCACGAAGATAGCGTTATCATGCGCCGTTTTCCAGCGGGTTCTTTCGTTTGCACGCTGTCGGTTTGCGCATTTCGCGCCGGGATCTCACACCTGCCTTGCCGCGCCGAAGCCCGCAATCGACCATCGGGCAATGGGGAGGTGGCTCCATTTGGCGCGCCGCGCATTACACCGATGCAACCGACCGGCGAGGAATGATACCGCACCATGAAACTGCCCCCTGTTACGATGTCTGGGACCACCCTTTCGCGCCTTCGCAATCTGGCCTTTGTGCTGGGCGGGCTGGGGGTGATTGGCGTGCTGGGGCTGGCGGCTTTTCCGTGGGGCATGTTGAAGGGGGCGCTCGAAAGCCGGTTGAGCCAGACCATCGGCAGCACGGTCAGCATCGGGGCGATGGAGCGGCTCGATGCTGTTTCCTTTCACCCGCGCCTGCGCCTTCGCGCGGTGCGCATTCCGCAACCGGCCTGGGTTGATCCTTCGCTGGGCGATCTGGCGCAGATTGGGCAGGTGGACTTGACCTTGTCGACATGGGCGCTGATTTTCGGGCGCGATGCGGTCGAGCGGGCCGAGGTGCGCGGCGCCAACCTGCAATTCTATCGCACGGCGCAGGGCCGCAAGAATTGGGGCGAGAACACGAAGGGCGAGGATGGGCCGAGCAAGTCCGGCGCGCGCCTCATGATGCTGCGCGTGGCGGACAGCCGACTGCGCTATCTTGACCAGAAGCGGGACCGTTCGATGGATGTGGCGGTGTCCTCCGATGCCAGCGGGCTGACGATCAACGGTCAGGGCCTCATCCTTGGCAACCGGGTCAGCATCACCGGCCATGGCGCTGCGGTGGTGGATGGGCAGGCGCAGGGCGAATGGCCCTTCAGCGTTGCCATTGAAGGCCCTGCGGTGGGTTTTGCGCTTGACGGCACCATGCCCTCGCCGCTGGATCTGGCCCATTTGCGGGGCAAGGCGCGCGCGCATGGCCGCGACCTGCGCTTGCTGGACGCCATTATCGAGGCCGGTCTGCCCGGCACCCAGCCTGTTACCCTGACGGCCAGCATCCGGCGCGACAAGCCTGATTGGATCATTGAGGACCTGCGCGGGACGATCGGGCGGTCCGATATCGCGGGCCATGCCACCATTCTCAAACGGGATGGCCGCACGAGGATCGACGGCGCGCTCCAATCGGATCGGTTTGATTTTGATGATCTCTCATCCGACGAAGGCAAACGGCGGGCGGCGGCGATCAAGGCGCGTCTGGGCGCGCGCATCCTGCCCGGTTCGGCCATTGATCTGAGCCGGGTGGGGCGCACGGATGGCGCGCTCGACCTGCGGGTGAAGCACTTGCTCTGGCCCGGACCAAGCCCTTTTCGCAGCATGAGCGCCCATCTCTCACTGGAGCACAGCCGTTTGGAATTGAGCGCACTGCATGTTGGGATGACCCATGGCAGCATGGATGGCGCGATGGTGATTGACCAGACCAACAGCAAAAAACCCGATCCCAAGCTGGACCTGCGCCTTGGCCTCAAAGGCGCGCGTCTGCTCGATTTCTTCCCTCGTGCCCAGATTGACGGCAGTATGATCGGGCGTCTGGCTGTTGTCGGCTATGGCCATACCATCGCCGAGGCGATCGGGGCGGGCGATGGCGTGTTTGCTCTGGTGGCGCGCGACGGGCAGATCCCTGCGCGCACCGCCGCCCTGTTGGGCCAGGATATCGTGCGCGGTCTGACGCTGGACAAGGACAAGACCGACACGTTGCGCTGCGTGGCGGCGCGGCTGGATATTCGCGGCGGCATGGCTCGGCCCGCGCCCGTCCTTATCGATTCCACGCGCGCCCAAACGCAGGTATGGGGCACCATCAACCTGCGCAGCGAGCGACTGACACTGGCGCTCAAAGGCGCGCCCAAAAAGGCATCGCTGCTGCGCCTGCCCGGACAGGTGACGATTGGCGGGACCATCCGCTCGCCCGATATTTCCGTGCCGCAAAAGACCAAATCGGTGGGCGGCGTGCTCAACATGCTTGGCTCGGCGATTGCCGGGCGTCAGGACCCGCTGGCCGGTGATGCGGATTGCCATGCGTTGGAGCGCAAGGCTATGCGCTAGTGCCGCGCCCCCGCCTATTGGACCGTGATGATCCCCGCCTTGGGATGCCATACGCGCGGGCCAAGCAGGCGGTCATGGACGAAACGCACAGAATGCAGCACAGCCTCAATATCGCGCCGCCATGTATCCAGAAAGCGGCGCAATTCCGGGAAATGGGGCGCCTCGTCATAAAATTGCCAGACGAATATTTGCAGCAGCGAAGGATAGTCGGGCATGAAATAGCTGATTTCTGCGGTCGATAGACCATAACCCTGCAGTTGCCGTGCAAATTCGTCATGTGTGCCCATATGGTGATCTCCTCTGCTTGTTTGGTCATCCCTGTTGGTTTGGCAATGCCGATAGGATTTGTATTTCACGCCCCGGTGTCAAGTCGAAAATCGCGCGAGTAATCGGATTAAGCCTCTAGTTTCTATCGAGAATTTGGCACTCTCGCGGCACGGGTGCCAATGGCTCGCGCCTGTCTGCGCCATGCTGCTTGGCTTTTTGCGCGCAGGGGTTATGACCAAGGCATGGATATGTTTGCTGCCTTGCGCGCCTTTGTCTCGGTGGTCGAGGAGGGCGGGTTTGCGCCTGCGGCCCGGCGCGCAGGGCAAGCGCCGTCCTCCTTCACGCGCCATGTCGATGCGCTGGAGGCATCGCTCGGTGTCAGCCTGCTCAACCGTTCGACGCGCAATGTTTCGCTGACCGTTGCGGGCGAGAGCTATTACCCGCGTGCAGCCCGGCTGCTGGCTGAACTGGAGGAGGCCAACAACCATATCCGCGAGGGGGAGGGGCCGCCGCGCGGTCGTTTGCGGGTCAGCCTGCCCGCCTCCTTTGCGCGGATGCATATCACGCCGTTTCTCCCGCGCTTTATGGCCGAATATCCTCTCATCGAGCTTGATCTGGTCATGAGCGATGCTCTGGTCAATCTGGTCGAACAGCGGATCGATGTCGCGGTGCGGCTGGGGGCGCTCGATTCCTCCAGCCTGATCGCGCGCCGCCTTGCGCCCCACCGCCGCATCGTTTGCGCCAGCCCGGCCTACCTGGCCGCCCACCCCGCCCCGGTCGAGCCGCAGGATATAGCGGGGATGGCTTGCCTCACCTTTGCCTTTGCCGATGGCGAGCGATACTGGCGGTTTACCCAGGGCTCGCGCCTTGAACAAATCCGCGTGAAAGGCCCCCTGCGCGCCAATCAGGCCGAAGCGTTGAAGGAGGCCGCGCTGGCCGGTTTCGGGCTGGTGATGCTGCCGACCTGGCTGGTGGGCGACGAGGTGGCCCAAGGCCTCCTGCAACCCGTGCTGACCGAGTGGCAGGCGGACATCAGCAGGCCCGGGGCGCCCATTATGCCCGACAGCGGCATTCACGCGCTCTATCTGCCCGACCGCAAGGGTTCGCGCAAAGTGCGCGCTTTCGTCGATTTCATGGCCGAGCGCTTCGGCACGCCGCCCTATTGGGATCGTGCCTTGTGATCTTTGCGTATTCTGCAAAGATCATCGCAAAAATCACCTGATTATCAAAGGCTGCGAATGGGAGCACATCTCCGGCACCAACCCGGACGCGCCCCTCGGCCCTGTCCCAACCCGAGAGTTCCCGTGATGACCGACCTGCTTTTTGCCCCCGCTCGTCTTGGCGCGATCGATCTGTCCAATCGGATCGTCATGGCGCCGCTCACCCGTTCGCGCGCTGCGGCGGGCAATGTGCCTTCGCCGATGGCCGTCGAGTATTATCGCCAGCGCGCCTCGGCCGGGCTGATCATCACCGAAGGCACCCAGATTTCCCAGCAGGGTCAGGGCTACGCCTGGACCCCCGGCATTCACACGCCTGCGCAAGTGGCGGGCTGGGCCAGGATTGCCGAGGCCGTGCATCAGGAAGGCGGGCGCATCGTGGCCCAGCTCTGGCATGTCGGGCGCGTGTCGCATGGCGTGTTTCAGCCGGGCGGCGCGCGCCCTGTCGCCCCCACGGTGATGCCGGTTCCGGCCAAGGCCTTCATCCCCGGTCCGGATGGCAAGGGCACCTTTGCCGAAGTGCCCGAGCCGCAGGAATTGAGCATTGCGGGCATCCAGATGATCATCGCCGACTATGTTCAGGCCGCGCGCAATGCGATCGAGGCCGGGCTTGACGGGGTGGAACTGCACGCGGCCAATGGCTACCTGCTCGACCAGTTTCTCAACAGCGCCAGCAATTGGCGGACCGACCGCTATGGCGGCGCCCCGGAGAACCGCGCCCGCCTGTTGCTCGAAGTGGTCGATGCGGTGGCCGCCGCCATCGGCAGCGCGCGGGTGGGGGTGCGCCTTGCGCCCATGGGCAAGGCCTTTGGCATGGACGAGGCCGATCCCGAGGCACTGTTTGCCCATGTTGTCAGCGCGCTCGATCAACGCAATCTGGCCTATCTCCATCTGGTGGAACCGGCGGTGAACGGGCGCGACATTGCCGCCGTGACCGATCCGCGCGCGCAGGCGCTGATGCAGGACATTCGCGCCCGCTTCTCCGGCCCGATCATTCTGGCGGGCGGCTATACGCGGTGGAATGCGGAAAAGGCGCTGGCCGATGGCCGCGGCGATCTGATCGCATTTGGTCGCCCGTTTCTCGCCAACCCCGACCTGCCCGCGCGCCTGCGGATCGATGCCCCGCTCAATGAACCCGACCCGACGACCTTTTACGGCGGCGGCGCGCATGGCTATATCGACTATCCCACTCTGGCCGAATTGGCCGCGCAAGAGGTGGTGTCATGACCGCCGCGCCCAATCGGTCCATGCCGCGCAGCTTGACCTTCAGCATGGCTGCCGCGACCGGTCTGGCCGTGGCCAACATCTACTATAACCAGCCGATGCTGGGGCTGATCCAGCGCGACCTGCCCGGCGCGGCGGCCGGTTTCGTGCCCACCGTGACCCAGCTTGGCTATGCTTTGGGCCTGTTTCTGCTGGTCCCGCTGGGCGATCTGCTGGAGCGCAGGCGGCTGATCGTTGTCCAATTCGCGGCCTTGTCGGTGGCGCTGGTGTTGGCCGCGCTGGCGCCCACGGGGGGAGCGTTGCTGCTGGGGTCGCTGATGGTCGGCGCCTTTGCCACCGTCGCCCAGCAGATCGTCCCGCTCGCCGCCCATGTCGCGCCCCCCGCCCAGCGCGGGGCCGTCATCGGCAAGGTGATGGCGGGGCTGCTGCTCGGCATTTTGCTCAGCCGCACGCTGGCCGGGTTTGTGGGGCAGCAGGCGGGCTGGCGCGCGATGTTCTGGCTGGGCGTGCCGTTGGCGCTGTTCGCCGCCGCGCTCTCGCGCAGGACTTTGCCGATTTCCTTGCCGGAACGCGCGCTGACCTATCGCCATCTGCTGGCCTCGCTGTGGCACCTGTGGCGCGACCTGCCGGTGCTGCGCCGCGCCACCCTGATGCAGGGCCTGCTCTTTGCCGCTTTCAGCGCCTTTTGGAGCACGCTGGCGCTTCAGGTGCAGCATTTGGGCTATGGCCCTTCGGTGGCGGGCCTGTTCGGCATCGTGGGCGCGGCGGGCGTGTTGGCCGCCCCCATGGCGGGCCATTTGGCCGACCGGCGCGGGCCGGGCGCGGCGATTGCCGCCGGAACGATCCTGACGATGGTCGGCATGGGGATTGCCGCGCTTCCGTTGGGCATCGCCGGATTGGCGCTGGGCTGTATTGTGCTTGATCTTGCGGTGCAGGGCGCGCTGATTTCGCACCAGCATCTGGTCTATGCGCTGCGGCCCGACGCCCGCGCCCGGCTCAACACGCTGTTTATGGGCGGCATGTTTCTGGGCGGGGCGGCAGGCTCGGCGCTGGCCATCACCGTGTGGCAGGTGATGGCATGGCCTGCGGTCTGTCTGCTGGGCGGCGCGCTGGCGGCGATTGCCCTTGTCCTCCATGCGGCGGGGGCAAGGAAGGCCTTGCCTTGAACCGCGCGGCAGGAACGCTTACCCCAGTCGCGCCAACCATTTTTGCGCCAGCACGGTCCATTGCCCCGCCGAGCCATTGGCGGGGCCAATGCCAAACCCATGCTTGCCCTCGGCGAACAGATGCATTTCGGGCGCATGGCCCGCCTTGGTCAGAGCCTCGGCCATCATCACGCTGTTCTGGTAAGGCACCGCATCATCGTCGAGGGCATGGACCAGAAATACCGGCGGCGTCTGTGCCGAAACATGCTGAACCGGCGAACGCCGCGCGATCAGCGCCGCATCGGGCGATGGGCCCAGCAGCGTCTGGGCCGACCAGGCATGGGTATAGGGCGCCACCATGGCGATCACCGGATAGACAAGGATCGCGGCATGCGGCCGCGCGTCCAAGCCATCAATGGCATCGACCGGCTGCGCCAGTTTTTCCTCAAACCCGGTCAGCAGCGAGGCGGCCAGATGACCCCCGGCAGAAAAGCCGATGACGGCGATGTCGGGGTCTGAAACCCCGTCGTGCGCGGCGCGCGAACGGATCAACCGCATCGCGCGCTGGGCGTCCATCAACGGCACATCGGCCCGATCCGCCCAACCTTCGCCCGGCAGGCGATAGACCAGAACATAGACATGATAGCCCACCGCGTTGAACACGCGGGCCACATCGACGCCTTCATTGCGGATCGAGACGAAATTATACGCCCCGCCGGGAATCACCAGCAAAGCCTTGCCATTGGGCTTGGCGGCGCGAAACAGGCGCAATTCCGGCTCGGCGATGTTGCTCAAAAAGGTCTGAGGCCAATCGGCGCGGCGTTCGCGGGGCGTAAAACCTTTGTCGGCCGCGCCCTTGGGCCACAGCGGAAGGCGCTGCGCGGCCTGCCATGCCGCAGGCAATGGGCCGCCGCCTTCCGGGATCAGCAAAGGCGTGGCGGCTTGGGCAGGCTTGGTCATGAGGGCTCCGGCAAGAGCGGCAAATCCGGCCTGAATCGTGCGGCGTCGGTTCCAGTACAGGGAAACATTCCTCTCGTCACACAAGGCGGGCGCGGCGACAGGCCCGCCGATCAACCATGATCGACGGGCCTGCGATTGCCAAGTTGGTTTTAGTACTTGAAGCCAAGCCGCACGCCATAGGTGCGCGGCGGGGCATAGCTGGCCGTGGTCGAACTCCACACCGGGACGACCGTGGTGGCAATGCGGCGGTCCTCAACATTGTTCATGAACAGGTTGATGTAGGCGTGGCCGCTCGGCTCGTCATAGCGCAGGTTGAGATCGGTCTTAGTATAGCCCGCGATCCGGCCCTGCACGGCATTGTCGCTGCTCGCAAAGGTCTTGGACTGGGCATAGAAATCGACCGAAGGGGTGATTTTGCCGCCCGAGGCCAGATCAAAGCTGTGAGCATAGCTGAAACGGGCGGAAAATTGCGGCGCATTGGTCAAACGCTTGCCCGAATAATCCGCCGAGGCCGAGGGGATCGCGGCATAGCCAAGGATCGGGCCGAAGATGTTATACATCGTGTCGGCCGAATGCAGATTGTCCGAAGCGCCAGGGAAGCTGCGATATTCGGCCACCATATAGGCCAGATAGCCCGAAATGGTGTCGTTGCGCGTCGGGCGATACGTGGTTTCCAGATCCACGCCGCGAATGCGTGCCTTGGCCGCATTGGTGGTGACGGCGATCGGCCCCTGCACCGGATCAACGACGATCGAGGAAACCTGAAGGTTCTGGTAATCCATCTGATAGCCGGTCAGGCCGATAAACAGGCGATCACCCAGCAATTTGGCGCGCAGGCCCGCTTCATAATTGGTGACGGTTTCGGGCGCATATTGCTGATAGGCGGTAGGATTGCCGCTGGATTGCAGGCCGCCGCCGCGATAGCCGGTCGAAACCGTGGCATAGGCCAGAATGCCCGGCGTCAGGTCATAATCAAGACCGGCCTTCCAGCTGACCTTGCTGAAGCTGGCCGCCGCGCGGCCCCGATCATCGGTATAGGCAAGGGCGAAACCGCCGGGGCAGGTGGTGGCGCTGATGTTGGCCCGCGTGACCGTTCCGCCGGGGCAGACCAACTGCTGTTCACGCCCGTTAACATCATCCCATGTGGCGCGGACGCCCGCTGTCGCGCGCAGGCGGTCGGTCAGCGAGAACGTGCCTTGGCCGAACAGGGCGCGCGACTTGCTGCCCTCGCCGGAATAGTTGTTGACCACGTCCACGGCGTTGATCGTGCCGATCTGATTGCCGGTGCTGGCCACCAGCGAGCCAAAGAGATTGTAAACCGAGGCAAAGGGCGCGGGCGCGGTGTTGCCCGCATGCAGCAGGCGCATGCCCGAGGGGATTTCGTCCTGATAGATATAGGCGCCCGCCACCAGCTTGACCGGGCCGCGCTGGAAATTGACGTCCAGTTCCTGCGACCAGCTGTTGGTCTTGTGGTTGATGTATTCCTGCGAAAACACGCCTGTGGCCGCCGCCACGCCATTGTTCACCAGCGAGGAATAGCCCGCCAGCCAGGTCAGGCTGAGGCTGTCGGTGGCCTGCCACATCAGCTTGGAGCGCACGTCATAGCTCTTGACGTTGAGGCGGTTGTTGCGGACCTGATCCAGCCCCGGATTGACCGTGTCAAAGCGGGTCGGGATGATCGTGACCGGGCCGAATGTGCCGGCGGTCAGGTTGGCTTGCGGATAATAATTGTAATTGCGCAGATAGACGGTGGGCACCGTGCCGTTGTTTTCGGCATAAGAGCCCGACACGCGCCATGTCAGCGTGGGCGTGATCGCCCATTTGGCGGTCAGGCGCACGCCGCCCAGATCCGCCTTGTCAAAGCGGGTGGTGCCCAATTGCGCGCCATAGCCATCATTCACCTGACGGAAGGCGGCAACGCGCAGGCCGAAAGTGTCGCTGACCGGCAGATCGACGGCGACCTGGGCGCGGATGTCGTTGAAGCGGCCATATTGCAGGCTGGCGCTGCCGCCCAGTTGCTTGCCCGGATCGGCCGAATTGATGTTGACCACGCCCGCCGTGGCGTTGCGGCCATAGACCGTGCCCTGCGGCCCGCGCAGCACCTCGACCGAGCCGATGTCGAACATGGCCAGACCCAGCGCCACCGAGGAGGGGTTGTAGATCCCGTCAAACTGGGTGGCGACGGTCGAATAGCCCGAAAAGCCGTTGTTGCTGCCGATGCCGCGAATGGCAAAGCCGTTCTGGCTCAATTGCAGCGAGGGCACAGTCGAGACCAGCCGGTCGGCGCTGGTGATCGATTGGCGATCGAGCGCGGCCTGTGAGACCACGCTGACGGCGATCGGCGCCTTGGAGATCTTTTCGCTGCTCTTTTGCGCGGTCACCACGATTTCGGTGGTGATCGGTTCGCTTGCCGCCGCCGAATTCTGCGCAAGGGCAGGGGTGGCCAAGGGAAACAGCGCGGCGCTGGCGAGCAAGATGGCGGAATATTTCATGGCGTCCTCCCGGGATCATACCTGTGTTTTCCGGCGCCGGGGGCGGCGCCACTCTCCTGACGGCTGCTGCAACGAGTCGCTGCCCTTGCACAACCGATTGCGCATCTGTTACAATCGTTAGCATTGGTTGCCTAGGGGGAATTTTCTAAGGCATTTCCGCTGATGGCTGATGCGAAATCCGGAATAAATTACGGATTATTCGAGATTATTTTTGCTGTGCGACGATAGGGGAAGGAAATCTATGAACAAACGTTTGCAATGTGTGGCCGATTCGCCTCACCCCTTGGCCTTTCGCTGGACTGCGGATCAGATCGCGGCGCTCCGCCCAACTGACGAAAACACTATCCCTACATTCGCGCAGGATGCCTGCGCGCCTCGTCTGCCGGGTCTGGATATCTGGGATATGTGGCCGGTGGAAAATCCCGAAGGTCATGCGCACACCTTTGCGCAGGGCTGGCTCTGGCTGGCGCTGGCCGCGCCGGTTCTGCCCGATCCCGAGGACCGCCATGCCATCGCCCGGATCCACCTCCTGCTCGAAGCGTCGGATGGCTCGGGCTGGGCCGATTTCGGTCCAGCCTTTCCCGATGGCCATACGCCGGGCAGCCGCGAATGGTCGGGCAGCGCGCTCTATCAGCCTGATGGAGACCGCGTGCTGTGCTGGTTCACCGCCGCCGGTCGCCGCAATGAGGCAAGCCCCAGCTTTGAACAGCGCCTGTTCCTTTGCGAGGGCACATTGCAATGGCATGGCGACAAGCCCGTGATCAAGGGGTGGAGCGATCCCGCCGAGGCCGTCAGCGCCGATGGCGAGATCTATCTGCAAGTGCGCGGCAGCGAGGGCGGCGCGGGAACGATTA
Source organism: Novosphingobium sp. KACC 22771 (assembly GCF_028736195.1). Classification (GTDB taxonomy): domain Bacteria; phylum Pseudomonadota; class Alphaproteobacteria; order Sphingomonadales; family Sphingomonadaceae; genus Novosphingobium. Next base: position 436,133 of record NZ_CP117882.1, read on the forward strand.
AGGCTTTCCGCGACCCGTTTTATTTTCAGGACCCGCGCAGCGGCGAGCATTTCCTGTTCTTTACCGCTTCAAAGGCGGCTTCCACCTCGTCGTGGAATGGGGTGATCGGCGTGGCCCATTCGTTCGACGGGGCGCATGGCCCTTGGCGCCTGCTCCCTCCGGTGGTGGATGCCGACGGTCTGAACAATGAACTCGAACGGCCGCATATGCGCTATCTCGGCGGCCAATATTACTTGTTCTGGTCCACGCAGCGCAAGGTGTTCGTTGCGGATGCGGCGCAGGGGCCGACCGGCCTTTACGGCGTGGTGGGCGAGGGGCCGCTGGGGCCGTTCCGTCCGATCAATGGCGACACGTTGGTGGCGGGCAACCCGGAGGAAACCCCTTGGCAGGCCTACAGTTGGTGGGTGCTGGGCGACTGCCGCGTGACCGGCTTTGCCGACTGGCCCGGCGTTACGCCGGATGCCGCGCCGTCGGATGCCGAAGGGCGCCGCCGTGCCTTTGGCGGCAGCCCCGCGCCATGGTTCACCCTCTTGCTGGAAGGCGACTCCAGCCGGATTCAGCTCGACTCACGCTGAATCAATTGCGGGTCGATCAGCACGCTGCTGGTCGGCTCGCCCGCCATGCGTTTGAGCAGCAGATCGACCATCACCCGCGCGCCATGCCGCAATTGCTGGTCAATCGTGGTCAGCGGCGGCGAGACCAGTTCGCCCAGCGGCAGTCCGTCATAGCCCACCACCTTGACCTGTTCAGGTACACGCAGGCCCATCGTGCCCAGGGCGCGGATCACGCTGATCGCCGTGACGTCGGATGCCGCGACAAGGCCGTCCGGCATCACCGGCAAGGCGCGCAACAGAGCCAGCGCGTCATCATAGGCCGCCGCCGGTTCGCAATGCGAGGGCATGATCTGCAATTCCTCGCCCCGCCCGGCGATGGCCAGCGCCTGTCGCACGCCATCGAGCCTCGCGCCGAATTCCGGTCCCTCGACCGGGCCCAGATAGGCGATGCGTTGGCATCCTCGCTCGATCAGGTGACGCGCGGCCAGCATCCCGCCTGCGCGATTGTCCGACCCCACCGAGCAATGGTGCTGGCCCGGAACCTGACCGCCCCACACCACCATCGGATGATAGGCCAGCGAGGTGGCCTCGATCACGGCCAGCTGGTTGGACTGGCCGATGATCAGCACGCCATCGACCCGGCCCGAACGCGCGTAATTCTCGATCCAGCGCTCATCCGAAGGGATCACGCGCGAGAGCAGCAGGTCATAGCCCTGATCAGCCAGCGCATCGGCCAGATAGCCGCTCATCGTGTTGAAAAACGGATCGGAGAGATGCTGAAGATCATCATGGCCCAGCGGCACCAGCATGCCCACCGTGCTGGTCTTGCGCATCCGCATGTTGCGCGCCAGCAGATTGGGCTGATAGCCCAACTTTTGCGCCAGAGTGATGATCCGCTCGCGCGTTTTGGGGCTGACCCGGCCCGAACCGGAAAGCGCGCGTGAAACCGTGCCCGCAGAGACCCCGGCCAGATCGGCCAGTTGCTTAATATTGGTCGGGCTGTTCAATCCATCGGCTCCCTGTTGATGCCTGTCGTTCTATCGCGGCGCCCGGATCGGGCAAGCAAAACCGGGATTATAGCCCAAATGCGCGCCGATAGGCGGCCGCGCGCGCCGACAGCACTTGCCGCGAGACCCAGGCGCCGGGCATCACCTTGTCAAACCCATGAAATGCGCCGGGCACGACCAGCAGTTCGGCAGGCACGCCGCTGGCGGTCAGGCGCTCGGCATAGGCGATGTCTTCGCGGGCGAAGAGGTCGATCGAGCCCACAGCGATAAAGGCGGGCGGCAGGCCCGCAAGGCTGGCGGCGCGGGCGGGAACGGCACGGCGGGGGACCTGCGCCGTCCCCGGCTTTTGGCCCAGAAAAGCGCGCCAGCCATAGCTGTTGGCATCGCTGTCCCATCCGATGCAGCCCAGGCCCGGTGCGGGATGCCAGGTCGATCCGGTCCGATCATCCAGCATGGGATAGATCAGGCATTGAAACGCGACCGGCACTTCGCCCCGATCACGCGCGGTCTGCGCCAAGAGCGCGGCATGGCCGCCGCCCGCGCTTTCGCCCGCCACCGCGATCCGCGCCGGGTCCACGCCCAGCGCGGCGGCCTGATGATGCAGCCAGAGCAGGCCCGCATAATTCTGCTCCATCGAGACAGACCATGGCGCTTCGGGCGCAAGGGAATATTCGACCGAGACGATGACGCAATCGAGCTCACGCGCCAGATCGATCAGCCCGCCGATTTCCAGCAAGGGCGAGCCGGTGATGAAGCCGCCGCCATGGGTATGCAGGATGGCAGGGCGCGGGGCGCCGCCGGGCTTCTCATTCAGGACATAAAGTTTGACCTCGCCCAACCCCTTGCCGACAGGCGCCATGACGGTGCGGATCGGCACGGCGGGATGGTCGGGAAGCGCGGCCTTGGCAATCGGCCCGCGCAGCATGGGCAATTTGGACGGCCCCATCGGATAGAACCCGCTGGTCATGGCGATGATCTGTTTGGCCGCATCGCGCAGTTCCGGATCGACAAAGGGCAGACCGGCGACCCCGCCCGCTTCCTTGGCGCACAGCGATCCGCCCGGCAGCAGGGCGGCGCCCGCGCCCGCCATCAGACGTAAAGCGGCGCGGCGATCGGTGGCGAAAATGTTCTTGTCCATCTCGGTCATCCTTGGAATGCACAAACGTTTGCTTTACCCTACCCGACAATCACAGCTGTTGGGAGACTCTAATCGTGCCTGTTCTGAAAATCGCCGCCGCTTTGGCCCTTACGCTGGCGCCGGTGGCTGCTGGGGCGCAAAGCGCGCCGCCCGCGCCGCAGAGTGCTCCGCCCGCGCCGCAAATGGAATTCATGTTTGAGGCCGAAGTCCTGCTGGCCCCGCGTGTCGAGGTTGGCGGCACCGCCTTTGGCCAGCGCGGCTATATCCCCATCATCGGCGGCACATTTTCCGGCCCCGCCATCAAGGGCAAGGTGGTGCCCGGCGGATGGGACTGGCAATTGCAGACATCGGCGGGATGCAGCAGCCTGCATGCCGACTATTTCCTGCAAACCGATGATGGCGTGATGTTCAACGTGGTCAACCATGGCCAGTTCTGCCTCGAAAAGGGCCAGTCTTTCACGCCCGCCTTCACCCAGCCGAGGTTTGAGGCGCCGATGGGGCGCTATGGCTGGCTCAACCATGGCGCCTGGATCAGCCGGTTGGAAGGGGGCAAGGATGCCGCGCATCCCTCGGTGGTGATCCGCTTCTACCGGGCGCGCTAACCGTCAACTGCAGATGAAACTTTCCGCCTTTTCCGGGTCGCCGCCGCGATAGCGGGCGATTTTGGGAAAGGCGCAAAGCGGGCGTTCGCGCCCCGGAAAGGGCGATGCGGGGCCTGCGCGGGCGATGATCCTTTCGGGTGCCTTGTGCTGTTCGACCCATGCGACCATGGCGTCAAAGGCGGCATATTGGTCGGTGGCGGGGCCGCCGGTGCAATGGTTCATGGCGGGCACGGCGAAAAAGCGGGTGTTGGTCTGCGCCGCAACGCCATTGCGCGCCAGCATCGCGCGATACCAGTCCAGCGTGTCAGCAATCGAAAAGACCGGATCCGAGCCGCCATGCAGCACCATCAGCCGCCCGCCATGACCCAGAAAGCCAGAAAGGTCGGTCGAGCGGGCCGAGACGTCATCCCAGCCCGATGTGGCGAAATCGCCGCCGCGCGCCAGAATGCCCTGTTCGGCCCGGTCCAGATCAAGCGCCATCTGAAAGGCCAGACCGCCCTCGGCGCCCGGCGCCAAAGCCTGCGGGGGCACCGAGAAGATCGAGGCGAGCGCGCCAGCCCCCATCAGCATGTTGAGCGAGGGAACCCGCCCGTCCGCCGTCCCCAATTGCCAGATGCGCCAATCCGCCGCGCCCCATCCGGCGTCCCATGGGAAGCCGGGATAAATGCTCTGGCCCCGGCTGTTGCGCGGGCCGCTGTTGACCCGCTGCAAAGCGGTGATCTGCTCGCCGGTCAGGCAGGTGTTGGTCTTGGCGCTTTTGCACCGGAGGGCGTTGAAGGCGGGCAGAACCCGCGCCGAGGTGCATTGGCCCACCGCCAGTATCATGCCATCGGCCAGCCCGTCCAGCTTGTCACAGGCGCGCAATATCGCCTTGCGGGCCAGAGCGAAATCGCCGTCGGAAAACCCTTGCGCGATGCTGAGCGGGGTGAGCGGACCATGGCCGTTTGCGGCCGAAAAGCTGAAGCTCTTGGTGTTCCAGGCCTCGCCGATCGCGGCGCGGGGCAGGGACATGCCCGGCGCCGTCACCACCACCCCGTCAAACAGGGTGGGATAGCGCTGGACCAGCGCCATGCCTTCCTGACCGCCTTTGGAGCAGCCGACAAAATAGCTGTGCTTTGGCGCTTGCCCATAGCGGGCCGCGATCACCTTGCGCGCGGCCAGCACCGATTTTTGCAGCGATGCATGGCCGTAATTGGTGCGCGCCAGCGGGTCGAAGCCAAAGGCCAGCGTGCCGCCGCGCTTGGGATCGAAGTTGGTGGTGTTGTCATGGCCTGAATCCTGCGAGAGCACCGCATAGCCGCGCGCCAGCGCCGGGGGCGAAACCCCCATGGCGCCCACCGCATCGCCCAGATCGCCATCGCTGCCGCCGCCGCCCTGAAAGAAAAAGCCGCCGTTCCAAGCCTCGGGCAGGCGCAGGTGAAAGCGGATGGCGTAATTCTGGCCATCACGGCCCACGCGCTGTTCGGTGTGGCCGATCACCTCGCAATGGGCGGGCAGGATTGGCGCGGGCGGCGGCGTCATGCCCGGCGGCACAGGTGCAACGGGGCCGGGGCCTGCGGCATGGGGCTGCACGCTTTCGATCACCAGATCGGCCAGAGCACGTTGGTCCAAGCCCCCGCACAGTTGCTCAGCCCCCTTTGCTGCGTTGACCGGGGTCGCCGCATGGGCGGGCGCCGCGCCCATGGCGAGCAATGGCAGGATCGAGGCTAGCGCATAGCAACGGGCGGCGAATTTCGGGGGCGATTTCATGTCGCGCAAATTACCATGCGCAAAGGATTGCGCAAGCCGCTTTTCGCCGTCGGGCGGCCTGTGCGATCTGCTCTTCTGCAAAGCGCGAAAAAATTTTTCCATCACACGATTTTTTCCGCAACCTTTTGCCACACCCCAGCGAAAGCGAAGGTGAGGGGGGCAGGGAAGACCCATCCTCATCAACCGATTTCGCATTGGAGCAGAGCAGATGAAATTCCGTAAGAACCTTGCCGTTTCGCTGGCGTTTGGGCTTTTGGCCGCCTCGCTTCCGACCTCGGGCATTGCTGCCCTGCCGCAGGGCGCGGCTGCGCCCAATTTCACGCTCGAAGCCGCCAAGGCCGGCAAGACCTTCAATTTCCAGCTCAATCAGACGCTGCGCAAGGGGCCGGTCGTGCTCTATTTCTTCCCGGCGGCCTTTACCCCCGGCTGCACGGTCGAAGCCCATCTGTTCGCCGAGGCCACCGACAGCTTCCGCAAGATGGGTGCGACGGTCGTGGGCGTGACGGCGGGCAATGTTGAGCGCGTGGCCGAATTTTCCAAGGTCGAATGCCGCGACAAATTCGCCGTTGCCGCCGATCCGGGCGCCAAGATCGCCGCTGAATACAAGACGACCATGACCTTCAAGGACCGTCTGATTTCCGAGCGCACCTCCTTTGTCATCGCGCCTGATGGCAAGATCCTGCTCAGCTATACCGACGGCAATCCGCAGGCGCATATCGACAAGACCATGGCCGCCGTGCGCGAATGGAAAGCCAAGCACGGCTGATCGCTGACCGGATCCCCCTCTCTGTCGTTACGAGGCTTTTGATGCTTGTTGCCATTCTTTCTGCCTTTCTGGGCGGGCTGATCCTCAATTGCATGCCCTGCGTCTTTCCGATCATATCGTTAAAGGCGTTCGGCCTCGTGCGGCAGGGGGGCGATCCGGCCCTTCTGCGCCGTGAAGGTCTGGCCTTCATGGGCGGGTCGCTGCTGGCGATGCTGGCTCTGGCAGGCGTTCTGCTGGCGCTGCGTGCCGGGGGCGAGGCGGTAGGCTGGGGCTTCCAGTTGCAATCGCCGGTGATCGTTGGAGTGCTGGCGCTGGTGATGATAGGCTCGGCGCTCAATCTGATGGGCCTGTTTGAAATCGGCCTTGGCCTGCAGGCCGCCGGGCAGGGCGCGAGCGGCCGCGAGGGGTTGACCGGGGCCGCGCTGACCGGCGCGCTGGCGGTGGTGGTGGCAACGCCTTGCGCCGGGCCGTTCATGGCCGGGGCGCTGGGCTATGCGCTGGTCCAGCCGCCATTGGTGGGCCTGGCGGTGTTTGCCGCGCTGGCGCTGGGCGTGGCGGCGCCGTTTACCGCGCTGTCCTTTTCGCCCGCTCTGGCCCGGCGGCTGCCGCGTCCGGGGCCGTGGATGGGCACGCTCAAACATGCGCTCGCCTTTCCGATGCTGGCGGCGGCGGCATGGCTGGTCTGGGTGCTCGATGCCCAGACGGGTTCGGCGGGCCTGCCGCTCATTCTGGGCTGCGCGTTGCTGCTGGCCTTCAGCGCGTGGATCTATGGTCTGGCCCAGCGCCGCGCCATGGCGGGCAAACCGGCGCGCGGCCTGACGGCGGTGGCCATGCTGGGGCTGGCGGTGATTGGCGGGGCCTTTGCCATGCCGGGCGCGGCGTTTGAAACGCAAAAAGCCCCGCGCGTGGCCCGCAATGAAGGCCCGATCCGCTGGTCGCCAGAACAGGTCGCGCGTCAGACCGCCGCGGGCAGACCGGTGTTCGTCGATTTTTCCGCCGCATGGTGCCTGACGTGCAAGGTCAATGAAAAGGCCGTGCTGTCGACGCCTGCCTTCAAGGAAGCCATAGCGCGCACCGATACAGCCTTTATGATTGCCGACTCCACCAATTATGATGCGGGAATCGAAAAAGCGATGAGCGAACTTGGCCGAACCGGATTGCCGCTATACCTCGTCTATCCGGCGGGCGGGGGCAAACCGGTGATCCTGCCGCAGGTGCTGACCGGGGATTTGGCGATCAAGGCGCTGGAAACCGCCGCGCGCGCCAAAGGCTGACCCCATGGCATGCCCAGCGAGGCGGTAGGCCCAGCGTGCGCGACGACAAGCCCCCCGAAAGCGAATGGCCCGAATGGATGCGGCGGGCGCAGGATGGCGACCATGCGGCCTATCGCATGGTGCTGCGCGCGATGGTGCCCGCGATCCGCCGCATTGCCGCGCGCCGGATCTTTGATGAGGCGCTGGTCGAGGATGCGGTGCAGGACACGTTGATGACGATCCATCGCCTGCGCCACACCTATGATCCGTCGCGCCCGCTGATGCCGTGGGTGGGGGCGATTGCGGCGACGCGCGCGATTGACGTGCTGCGCCGATCGGGCCGCACCCGCCGGTTCGAGATTGTCGACGACGAGGCCATGGCGGCCGCCCCCGACAACGCCGCCGATCCCGCCGAGACATGGGGGAATGAACGCGAAGTGGCCCTTTTGCTGGGCCGTTTGCCGCACAGGCAAAGGATGATGGTGGAAATGGTCAAGCTGAAAGAGATGAGCCTTGATGATGCGGCAGCGGCAAGCCGGACCTCTGTTTCGGCGGTCAAATCGCTGCTTCATCGCGCCCTTGCCCGGCTGCGCGAGGATGGGAATGCCTGATATGCGCGATTCCGAAACCCTGATTGACAGGCTGGTGCAGGACATGCGGCCGGTGGGCCGTGTGGCGCCGGTGTGGCGGCGGGTGATGATGTGGGGACCCTTGGCGCTGGGGCTGGGAGTGCTGGCCACCCGCCTGCTGCGCCGGTTCGCCACCGACTGGTCGGGGGCGCATGCGGCGATCTCGGCGGCCAATGTCGCCCTGTCGCTGACACTGGGGCTGGCGATGTTTGCCGCATCGCTCTCGATCAGCGTGGCGGGCGGGCGGGTCCGGCGCAAGGGCTGGATTGTGGGCGGGGCGGCGGCCTGGCTGGTGCTGGCCGTGGTCAGCATGGCCCTGCACCCCCGGCCGGTCGCGGTGGAAAGAGGCGTGGGCAGCTATTGCTTTACCTTTGTGCTGACTGCGGGCGCGCCGATGGTCGTGGTGGCGATTGCCGCCTTGCGACGAACGCGCGCGTTGAAGCCTTGGGCTTCGCTCTCCGTTGCCGGGGCGGGGGTGGCGTTCATGGCCTTCGGCCTGTTGGCTTTTTGCCATCCGGCGGAAATGTCGGTGGCCGATTTTGTGGCCCATCTGCTGGCGGCTCTGGTGCTGGGCGGGCTGACGGTCCTGTTGGGGCGTCCATTGATCCGGGCCTGATCGCCCCCGCCCCTCGCCTTGTTCGCAAAATGGGAGTAGCATGCCGCGTAAGCGGCCCGCAGAGCGCCGCGACGGGGGAGAGGAGCGGCTTGGCCGGTGGATGACAACCAACTCATCGCTGCGATGTATGGCGCGGTCGGCGAGGAATGGCGCTGGACTGCGGTGCTTGACGCGCTGAAAATGCGGCTGGGCGTGGCGAGCGCGGTGTTTCAGAGCCTGTTTGCCGACAAGGAGGATCTGGTTCCGGTTGTCTGTCGCCGCGATAGCTGGTCCACGCAGCAGGCCGCGCGCCACGATGCCTGGGCCAATTCGCCGCTCAACCCCCGCTTTCGCCGCGATACCGAACCGCAGGGGCAGGATGAGATCGAAAGTGATCAGCGCAGCCTTGCCTTTTCCGCCGCCGACCGCGAGGTGCTGCGTCATGGGCTGGCCGCTTGCGGACTGGGGCCGGGGTTCTGGATGGGGTGCAAAACCGGGCCGGGCGAACATATGACGATGATTTTCCACCGCCATCCGGGCGATGGGCGCGACATGACGCAGGGCGATCTGGATTTTCTGACCCAGCTTTTGCCCCATTTTCAGCAAGTCTCGCGTCTGCTCGTGCAAATGGCCGGGTATGATGCGCGCCTTGCCGTGACCGAGGCCTTCATGGATTCGACCAGCCTCGCGCTTATGGCCTGTGACTGCGATATGCGCCTGCGATGGATGAATGCCGCCGGCGAGAGGTTGATCGACGCCTTGCCCCAGATCGCGCGGCATGGCGCGACGTTGCGGTTGCGCGCAGCTGATGCTGATCGGCTTGTCCGCGATACCGTGTGGGGCCAGAGGGGCGACACTTGCCGGATTGCCGGGGATGAACCGGGGCAGGTTTTGCATCTGCGCGTATTGCGCCGCGATGCCGCCGACCGGCGCCGTCCCGGCAACAGCCTTGCGCTGATCGCGCTTTGCTCGCCCGGAACCGCGCCCAGCATCAATCCGGCAGAGGTCGCCGATCTGTTCGGCCTGACCATGGCCGAGGCGTTGCTGACCACGCATCTGGTGGGCGGCATGACGGTCAAAGATTTTGCCGCCCATCGCGGCATTGCCGAGGGTACGGCCAGGATGCAGCTCAAGAGCGCTCTGGGCAAGACGGGTGTGGGGCGCCAAGCCGATCTTGTCCGGCAGGTCTGCCAGTCCCTCGCGCGGCTTTAGAAAAGGCCGGAGTGGATGGTCCTCATCAGAGTTCAAGGCGGGCCCGAATCGATCCGGGCTTCCCCATCGCGGTCAGGCGTCCGTTGCCCTCCTGCCGCTTTGCCTTGCGCCGCTGGGCTGTGACGATGATGTCGCCCACGCCCTGACTGGCGGCTTCTGTTTGCTGCGCCCATGCGGCATCGGGCCGCATGGCGAGGGCGAGCGCCAGCGCTCCCCCCACCATAAGGTGAAGTTTCATGTATCCCTCCCGTTTTATATTATATCAGTTCTGCGGCTTCCACGCCGAGGCGGCGGCCAGAAATGCGAGCGTCTCCTTGCCCACATCGCCTTCCAGCGGCGGGAAATAGCTCAGCTTGACCACCACGGTGCGGCTTGCCGGGTCGATATAGACATATTGCCCCTGCAGCCCGATGGCCGAGTAGGCGGGCGAATTGGCCATGGTCCACCACTGATAGCCATAGCCGCCTTCCGGGCCGGTGGTGTTGCCGGTTTCCGGGCCTGCCGGGGCCTGTGCGGCCTTGACCCAATCGGCGCTGACCACGCGCTTGCCGTTGATGACGCCTTCGTCCAGCATCATCTGGCCAAAGCGTGCCCAGTCGCGCAGCGTGGCGTTGAAACCCGCGCCGCTGAATTCGCGCCCGGTGCCCGGTTCGCCGTCCATGATGTAGAACCCGTCCGCCTCGGTGCCCAGCGGTTCCCACAGCTTTCGCGCGGTATAGGCCGCCACCGATCCGCCGCTGACCCGCTCGATCAGCCAGCCCAGCACGGCAGTGTCGATGGTCTTATAGGCAAAGACCTCACCCGGCTTGGATTTGCGCTTGATCGTGCGCGCCGCATCGGCAAAGCGCACCACGTTCTTGACCAGCGCGTTGATATGGTTGCTGGCCGCAATGCCGGGATTGGCAAAGTCGTAGCGTTCCTCATAATCAACGCCGGAGCGCATCTGGAGGATCTGACGGATGGTCACGCCATCATAGCCGCCGCCCTTGAGTTCGGGCAGATAGCGCGTGATCGGATCATCGAGCGAGGCGATCAGCCCATCGGCCAGGGCCGCCCCGATCAGCGTCGAGGTAATCGACTTGGTCATCGACCAGCCCATGAAGCGCGTGCGTTCGTTCGACCCGTTGCGATAGATCTCGGTGACGATCCGCCCGTCCTTCATGATCAGCAAGGCGTTGGTATAGGTGCGCTCCAGCGCGTCCTGTGCAGTCCATGTCCTGCCGCCGAAGGAATAGGTGAAATCCATCGCCCGCTCGACCTTGGGCAGCGGCGAGGGCGCGCCCGAATGGCCGACCGTGCGGGTGGTAAAGAGCTGATCCATATTGCGGAAGGCGAAAGAGTTCACACCCGCGTCATTCATGTGCCAGCGCATGACCTGCGTGGCCACGGGCACATCGGAGCGGACCTCGCCCTTCAATTGGGCCGGAAGTTGCTGCTGGGCATAAACCGTTGTCGGCCCCGCCAGCAGACCGGCCACCGCGCCCACGGCCAGACGAAATGCAAAAGTCATCGTGATCCATCTCCCTGCGGCATGACTTTCATGAATCGCCGCCGGGTTGATAGTGATGCGTGTCGAGAGCGGGCGCATCAACCATTTGGTATATGCGATATCATTTTTTGCGGTCGTGATGTCATGCCGCAATAGGGGAACCAGCCCCCCGGACCGTGATCCTGAGGGCTGGTCAGCAGGATCAGAAGCGCATCGAGGCGCGCACGCCAAAGGTGCGGGGCGGGCGCAGTTGGTTGTACAGCACACCGTTCTTGACCGGGCTTTGGAAGCTGGCGGCAAAGATGGTGGTGTTTTCCAGATTGTTGACAAAGGCGGTCAGCGAATAGCGCCCGCCCGCCGGTTCGAACTGCAATCTGGCGTTGCTGGCCATATAGGCGCCCTGACGCCCGCCGGCCAGATAGTCGATCGAGACATAGCTGGCGCTCTGCACCCGCGTGTCCGCGCCCAATGTGACACTGGCCCCGCTCTTGAGCGCAAATTTGTGTTCATAGGCCAGATTGACCGTCCAGTCGGGCGCATTGACCACCGGGCGGCCCGAACAATCCACGTTGAAAATGGCCGCGCCCGCGGTGGCCGCAAGGCGCGAGGTGGGCGTGACCGCGCAGCCCGCCGCCGGGGTGGCCCCCGATGAGGAATAGGCCAGATAGCCAAAGCTCTTGTACCGGGCATGCAGCCATTGGATGTCGGCGGTGAACAGGTCATCGCTGGTCGGCTTGAACAGTACTTCGGCCTCGATGCCGTAGAGCTTGGCCGCGCCCGCGTTTTCGGTCAGGAAAACCGGAGCATAGACCGGCCCGCCGGGCGTGGTGGCCACCTGCACCGGGCCCAGATGCGACACCTGCTGATTGCGGTAATCCCACCAGAAGGCTTCGACATTGACCTGAAGCCGGTTGTCAAGAAAGCGGTTCTTGGACCCGATGGTATAGGCGGTGAGATTTTCCGGCGCGGAATAATTTTGGCCCGTCGCGGCAAAAAGCGCGCCCGATTTGAAGCCGGTTGCCACCGAGGCGTAGATCAGGCTGCGCGGCGCGACATCATATTCCACGCCCGCCTTCCACGTCGCCTTGCGGAAATGCACGTCCGATGTGGCCACAGCCGGGATATTGGCGAAAATCGGAGTGAAATTGCCGGTGCCGGGGCTGACAAAGCCAACAAAGGGCATGTTGGTGAAATTGGTCAATTGCTGTTTGTGGTCATCGGTATAGCGCAGGCCGCCCGTTACGCGGAAGGAGGGGGCCATCGTCACGGTTGCCTGACCAAAGGCGGCAAGGCTTCTGGTGTCGAGCAGCGAGTTGATCTGGAGCCGGTTGCTACCTTGATCATAGCCTTGCTGGGCATCGACATGTTCGTCAAACCAATAGACGCCCGCCACCCAGTTCACCGGGCCGGAGCGGTTGGCCAGACGCGCCTCGACCGAACCCTGCCGCGATTTCTCGATGTCGCGGATCAGGAAGGAGGAGGCATAGGATTGAAAGTCGAGGTCGGTCTTGCGCCATGCCGGGATCACGGTCAGCGTGGCAAAGCCAAGGTCGGCATTGGCGGTCAGAGCCGCGCCGTAATAATTGTTGTTCTGGAATCCATCGCCCTTGGCCGTGATCTGGGGCACAGGCGCGGTCGGGCTTTGCGCCAGATAGGCCGCGACCACCGCCGGATCGCTGGCGCCCAGACGGCCATTGCCGATCAACGGCATGATCGTGCCGCCCGAACCCTTGCCGCCGACATGGCCGTAATCCAGCATCAGCGTGGCGTTGATCCCGGCGCGGCTGTCAAACTTCAACTGGCCGCGCAGAGCGCCGGTGCGCTCATCGTCATAACCATCGCTCATATAGCCGTCATGGCGGGCATATTGGCCCGAAAGGCGCGCGGCCCATTGTTCGCCCAGCGGCAGGTTGATCGCAGCCGAGGTTTTGAACGCATTGTAATTGCCATACTCGGCATTCACAAAACCGCTGGTTTCGCCCAGCTTGGGCTTGGCGGTGATGACATTGAGCGCACCGCCGCTGGCATTGCGGCCATAGAGCGTCCCCTGCGGGCCTTTGAGCGCCTCGATCCGTTCAAGGTCGTAAAACAGCGCGGCGGGCGCGGCGGGGCGCGAGAGATAGATGCCGTCAAGATTGAAGGCCACGCCCTGTTCGGCAAAGGCATTGGCGCCGAAACTGCCGATGCCGCGCATATAGATCTGGGTGAAGGAGGAAGCAGGGGCCACCTGAAGGGCGGGCACCAGTCGCGACAGGTCGGTCGCCTGCGTCACCGATTGTTTGACCAGCGTGTCACCGGCAACAGCGCTGACGGCCAGAGCGGCCTTTTGCAGATTTTCCTCGCGCCGCTGGGCGGTGACCACAATGTCCTGCAATCCGGTGGTCTCGCCGCCGGTGGGTGCTGGAGGCTGAGTCTGGGCCAGCGCCGGCCCGGCGATCAAGGCAGACGCCATCAGCATATATTTCAGATACATAATCGTCTCCCCATGTGTTTTTTGTGGGGAGAGGATGGCAAAGGCCTTTGCATAAAGGAAATATTTTGTATTTATCGAATGAATAACGAAAGCAAATCATTCGATGCGTTTCAAGGGTCTGGATCTCAACCTGCTGCAGGTGCTCGACGTGCTGATCGAGCAGCGCAGCGTCACCCGTGCCGCCCAATTGCTGCATGTCAGCCAGCCCGCGATCAGCGCGGCGCTCAGCCGCCTGCGGCTGCATTTCGAGGACCCCTTGCTGGTCCAGCATGGCAAACGCATGATTCCCACCGCCTTTGCCCTGCGCCTCCAGCCCGGCGTCAAATCCGTGCTGGGCGAATTGGAGGCGCTGGTCAACACGCCCGCCCATTTCGACCCGGCCACCTCCACGCGCCAGTTCCGGGTGATGGCTTCGGACTTCATTCTGGTTGCGGTTTTGGGCGATCTCCTGCCGCAAATCGAGCAGGAAGCGCCCCATATCCGCCTCGACATCGTTTCGCCGCAGGATGATGCGATTCCCATGCTGGAGGCGGGGGAACTCGATCTGCTGATTACCCCCAGCGATTATGTCAGTGACCGTCACCCTGCGGTCAATTTCTTTCAGGAGCGCCATGTTGTGGCGGGATGGGCGGACAATCCTCTGGTCCAGAGCGCGCCCGGTCTGGATGATTTGCAGGCCGCGCGGTTCATATCGGCGCTGATCGGGCGCTCGGCCACCTCATCCTTTGCCAATCACCAATTGGCGCTTCAGGGCATCACCATCAAAAATGCGCTGACGACGACGACCTTTGGCGTGGTGCCGCAATTGCTGGTGGGCACGGGGCGGTTGGCGATCCTGCATGAATCGCTGGCCCGCAAGGCGGCCGAGCATCTGCCCATCCGCTATTGGCCGCTGCCGGTGGCCATTCCCGATATGCATGAGGCCATCCAATGCCACCGCGCCCGGGCCAATGATCCCGCCATTGTGTGGTTCATCAGCCGCCTTACGCAATGGTCGGCAGGCGTCATGGCGCAGCGGATGGTGCAGGACTAGCGCCTCACGGCAGAGCCACTAGGACCGGGAGGGTGTCACAATGCCGCTGCACGGGCCAAAGCCGATGCTGCGATAACCGTCGCGCTCCGCTCGCGCATAGAGGATCAGTTCGTCGCCATCCTCCAGAAAGCACCGCTCCTGGCCGGTGGGCAGGCGGATGGGATGTTTGCCACCTTGCGACATTTCCATCAGACTGCCTTCGCTGCCCCGCGTCGGGCCGGAAAGCGTGCCGGTGCCCAGCAGGTCGCCGGAGTGCAGGTCGCAGCCGTTTGCGGCCTGATGGGTGACGATCTGGGCGGGGGTCCAGTACATGGCCGCGCGTGCTGTGCCCCGGCTCAATTCCAGAGCGGTCATGCCGCTTTCGCGCATGGCCGCGCTGGCCAAAGTGGCCGAGAGGGTGATGGACAGTGCCCCTCGTGCCTGATCGGCTTGGTCCCAAAGATAGGGCAGGGGGGACGGATCGCCCTGCGCCCGCGCCGGTTGCGCCACGCGAAACGGGGCCAGCGCCTCGGCGGTAATGACCCATGGCGAGATGGTGGAATGAAAGCTCTTGGACAGGAACGGCCCCAGGGGCTGATACTCCCACGCCTGAATATCGCGCGCGGACCAGTCGTTGAGCAGGCTGAACCCGGCAATCCGGTCCCAAGCGTCGGTGATCGGAATGGTTTCGCCAAGGGCATGATCCCCGGCGATCCAGATGCCCAGTTCGAGTTCGTAATCGAGGCGGCGGCACGGGGCATAGGTCGGCTGATCGGCATCGGGCGCCTTGATCTGTCCCTTGGGGCGGATCACCGGGGTGCCCGATACGCGGACAGAGCTGGCCCGGCCGTGATAGCCGATGGGCACATGCTTGTAATTGGGCAGCAGCGGACTGTCGGGGCGAAACAGCTTGCCGATGTTGGTGGCGTGGTGGATGCCGACATAGAAATCGCTGTAATCGCCGATGGCAAAGGGCAGATGCAGGTCAACCTGATCCATGGGGTGCAGCCATGGGCTGACGGCAGCACGCTGCGCCGGATCGGTCAGCAGCGCAAACAGGGCATGGCGAAGGGTCCGGCGCGTGGCGCCATCAAGGCGAAACAGGGCGTTGAGGGTTTGCGCGCATAGAGCCGGGCGCAAGGCATCGGGGAGCAAGCCCGCGTCGGCCAGCCCGGCCAGATCGACCGTATAATTCCCAATCGCCGATCCGATGTGCCGCGTCCCCGATGCGAGCGAAAAAACCCCCAGCGGCAGATTTTGCACCGGAAAATCGGCGTGGTCATCCGCGCCCTCCACCCAGCTTGACGCGGCGGCATCATGAGTGTGGTCGATCACGCGCGATCTCCCTCGCCGTCGGGTTCGTGGTGCAGCCATTGCGCATGGCGTGGCGCGCGTTTGGTCCGGCTCCATTCCTCCAGCATCACCGGGGCCAGTTCGCGCAATTCGCGATATTGCTCGGGCGTACCGATGTTGCAGGCCAGTTCGAGCCGGTGGCCATTGGGGTCGAAGAAATAAATCGAGCGAAAAATACCGTGATAGGTTGGCCCCAGCACGTCGATCCCTTGCGCTTCGATATGCGCCTTGGCGGAGAGCAGAGCGGCCTCATCGGCGACTTCAAAGGCCAGATGCTGGACCCATGCGGGCGTGTTGGGGTCGCGGCCCATCTCGGGCTGGCCCGGCAATTCGAAAAAGGCCAGCACATTGCCGCCGCCTGCATCGAGGAACACATGCATATAGGGATCGAAGGCCCCGGTGGAGGGCACATGATCCTCGGCAAAGGCGGTGGTATAGGTCATGCCCAGTACGCGGGCGTACCATTCCACGGTCTCCTTGGCATCGCGGCAGCGATAGGCGACATGGTGGATGCGTTGCAGTTGCGGAGCGTTTGTCATTATGCCTTCTCCGTCACGTTCAGCGCGCCCCGGCGCAGCTGGTCGCGCTCGATGCTCTGGAACAGCGCGGTGAAATTGCCCTCGCCAAAGCCTTCGTCCTTCTTGCGCTGGATGAATTCGAAAAAGACCGGGCCGATCACCGTTTCGGAAAAGATCTGGAGCAGCAGGCGCGGATCGCCCTCTTGCGTGCTGCCATCCAGCAGAATGCCGCGCCTTTGCAATTCCGCCACCGGCTCGCCATGGCCGGGCAGGCGTTCGTCGAGCATCTCGTAATAGGTGGCGGGCGGGGCGGTCATGAAGGGCGTGCCAAGCCCCTTGAGCGTGTCCCAGCCCGCGATCAGATCGTCGCAGCGGAACGCGACATGTTGAATGCCTTCGCCATTATAGGCGCGCAGGAATTCATCGATCTGGCCGCCGCCCGCCTTTCCCTCTTCGTTCAAGGGGATGCGGATCTTGCCATCGGGCGCGGTCATCGCCCGGCTGGTGAGGCCCGTATATTCGCCCTTGATGTCGAAATAGCGGATCTCGCGAAAGCCGAAGACACGTTCATAGAAATGCGCCCAATGGGCCATGCGCCCGCCATAGACATTGTGCGTCAGGTGGTCGATCGTGTGGAAACCGGCGCCCACCGGATGGCGGTCAACGCCGGGCAGGTAGACGAAATCAATGTCATAAATCGACAATTCGTCGCCATAGCGGTCGATCAGATAGATGATCGAGCCGCCGATACCCCGGATCGCGGGCAGGTGCAGTTCCATCGGCCCGGTCTTGACCTCCACCGGTTCGGCCCCGCGCTCAATGGCTGTGGCATAGCCATGGGCAGCATTGCGCACCCGCCAGCCCATGCCGCAGACCGACGGCCCATGCTCGGCGGCGAAATAGGCGGCGGGGCTGCGCGGCTCGTAATTGGCGATCAGGTTGATCCCGCCCTGACGCCACAATTGCACATCCTTGCTGCGGTGGTTGGCGATATGGGTAAAGCCCATGGCGGCAAAGACGGGTTCGAGCAGGCCCTTTTCCGGCGCCGAAAACTCGATGAATTCAAACCCGTCGAGGCCGAGGGGGTTGTCGAACAGGTCGGCGGTGGGGGCGCTGTCGGCCATGGCTTTCTCTCCACATTTGGTTGGGCAGCCATGCGGCGGCCCTTGGCCACGGTTTTACGCCAAATAGCATGCGTGATCCGCGCGAATTTGAAGGAATAATCGCCATATTATGCGCCGTTCTTGCGCTTATAAGGCATCGGATGCATAATTGGCGCATGGACCAACTCGACCGCAAAATCCTGACCCAGCTTCAGGCCGACGCCTCCCTGTCCCATGCCCAGATCGGCGAGATCGTGCATCTCTCCGCCTCGCAGGTCTCACGCCGCATCGCCCGGCTGCAACAGGACGGCATCATTCGCAAACAGGTGGCGCTGCTCGACGAGGACATTCTCGGGCTCCAGGTCGAGGCGTTTGTCGCCGTGACGATGAGTTTCTATGCACCCGAAACGATCACCGGCTTTCATGAAAGGATGCTGGCCATCGACGGCGTGCTGGATTGCTGCGCCACCACGGGCGATTCGGACTATCTGCTGCGCATTCTGGCGCGCGATCTGCGCGGCCTTTCGGAAAGGATCAATCAGGACATTCTGGGCCATGGCGATGTGGCCAGCGTCCGCTCCAGCGTGGTGCTGGACCGCATCAAGCGCACGACCGAATTGCCGTTGGGGAATTGAAGCACACTGCTGGATCTTCACCATGGCGCGCCCACAGGCTAAGGCCTTGCGCGATGACCGATCTTAACCTGACCCCGCTCGAACGCGCCGCCCGCGCGATGTATGACAATGTGCAGCCTGACTGGGAGTGGCACGATCCCGACGCGGAACCCATGCGCAAACTCTACCGGGACAATGTGCGCGTGGCCATGATGGCAATCATGGAGCCCAGCGAGGCGATGATCGGCAAGGGCAACGCGCGCATGGAAGGGAGCGATTGCCTGGCGGTTTGGCAGACCATGCTGGCGGCCATGCTGCAGGGGCAATAGATGTGCCGGAAATAAAGAAAAACGTTTGAATTAATCCTTTGTGGGCGGCCAATGCCTGTGGCAAAGCAGAGGCGTTGAGGGGCAGCCCATGCACTTGGCATGCGCGGGCCATTGAAAGGACTTTTGGATCATGGCCCGCGCGTGTTCTCCGCTTTTCAAAGGGATCGCCCGCGCGTGAGCGATAGTCCGATCCGTCTTTCGGGCACCAATCTGGAGCGCGCGGCCGACCATAACCAACGCGTGACGCTGCATGCGATCCGCGTCAACGGGCCGATCACCAAGGTCGATCTGGCGCGGATCACCGGGCTGACGGCGCCTTCCATCGCCAATATTACCAAGCGCCTTGCCGCAGAAGGCATGATCAAGGAGGCCGGACAAATCCGCGGCGGGCGCGGCCAACCGGCCACCAAACTGGCGCTCAATAAAGCGGCCTGTTACGCACTGGGCGTCAACATCGACCGCGATCATGTGACGATCGTGCTGGTCGATTTCGCGGGCGAGGTGCAGGCGCTGGCCACACGCGCCATCGCTTTTCCAAAGCCGGAGGATGTGCGTGATCACTACCGCGCCTGCGCCGCAGAACTGGTGGCGCAGGCAGGGATTGATCCGGCGCTGCTGGTGGGGGTCGGGGTGGCCATGCCCGACGATTTCGGGCTGATCGACCTGCCGGGCCGCCCCGCTGATTTTTCGCTATGGGAGAGCGCCGATATTGCCGCACTGGTGGCCGATCCGTTCCGCCTGCCGGTGTTTGTGGAAAATGACGCCGCCGCCGCGGCCATGGGTGAGCAGCAATTGGGTCATGGCCTCAAAGCCGCCAGTTTCTTTTATCTGCTGGTTTCGTCGGGCCTTGGCGGCGGATTGGTGGTTGAGGGCAATTACATCCGGGGCGCGCAGGGCCGCAGCGGCGAAATCGGCTTCATGTCGGCGCGTGACACAGGCGAGCAAATCCAGAGCCTCGTCTCGCTCTCCGGCCTCTATCGGCTGATGGCGGCCGAAGGCCTGACGCCTGAGGATCTGCACCGCGATGGGGACGCTGTGTCGAGGGTGCGCCGCGTGTGGATTGATCGTGCCGCCGATCAATTGGTCGAACCGCTGTTGGCGATCAGTTGCCTGATTAACCCGGCGGCGGTGATTATCGGCGGCCGCCTGCCCGGTGGCTGGATCGACGATCTGGTTCACGCGCTCAATACCAAGCTGGGCGCTCACCGCCATCATGTTCCGGTGCTGGCCCCGGTGATAAAGGCCCGACTGGCGCAGGAGGCACCCTCCGTGGGCGCTGCCATCCTGCCTTTCAGCCACTTCCTTTTGCCCAAATCCACGGCCCTGTGGAAGGGAGCCGCCGAGAGGTAGCGCCGCGTTTACGTCGCCCCGCGCCCCGCTTTGCCCGATTTGTCGGCCAAGGCCGCCCCGCGCTGGCCGATGGGCAGGTCTGGCCCGACCGTCGTGTCCACCATGGTCTGCCGCTCGATCTCGCAATTGACCGCCGCGCCGATCAGCGCCGCATAGGCCGAGAGATAGAGCCACATCTGAAACACCACCACGGTTGCGAGCGAACCATAGACTGCATTATAGCTGGCAATATGATCAACATAGACGCCGAAACCCAAAGTGAGCCCCATCCACATCACCGTTGAAACGAATGCCCCCAGCGCCAGCCAGCGCCATTTGGCCGGTTGCCGGTCGGGCACCATGCGATAAAGCACGGCAAAGCCCACGCTGACCACCACCACCGCCACGCTCCAGACCGAGATGCGCGCCAGGATCAGCACCTGTTCGCCCCACCACACCGTCAAGAGCGGCCCGGCCCAGGACACCAGCGCAATCGCGGCCGTCGCCAACACTCCCAACGCCACCATCCCCGACGTCACCGTCAGCGCCAGCAGCAGGGTGCGAAAGAAGGAGCGCTTGACCGCCTCTTCATAGATCAGGTTCATCGCGGAGAGCAGCGAAAAGGCCGCATTCATCGCGCCATACAGCGCCACACCCAGCGCCATGATCAACCCCAGCCCTTTGGCGGGCGTTTCGGCATTGATCGCGGCCAGCAGCGGCGGGCGCGCCACGCGCATCACATCATCGGGCAAAAATCCGCGCAGTTCATCCAGCCCCGACGCAATCGCCTGAGGATCGCCGACCAGCCCATAGACCAGCACCAGCGAGGCGATGATCGGCACAAAGGCCAGAAATGTGTAGAAGGACACGCCCGCCGCCAACAGGTTGAGCTGATGCTCGCCCATGGTTTTCCAGACCCGCACGATGATCTGGCGCCAGGCCGCCCAAGGCATTTCCAGCGGGCTGTTCGCATCAGCGCCGGGGGTTGCTATGTGAGCCTGTGCGGTCATGGCGCTGATGTATCCGCTTCGCTTGCGCCGGCCGCCATATCCTGTCCGGCCGCTTGCGCGACACGCAGGCGGGCCTGCATATCGCGCTCCATGGCGCTGGCGCTCTGGTCTGCCTGCCTGCTTTGACGCTGCCATGCATCATCAAAGCTCTCGCGGCGACAGGCGCCCGCCATCAATGCCGCCATCGTCATCAGGGCAAGCCCGATCCTGCGCCCGGTGCGCGCATCATGCCTCATCATCGCCCTTCCTCAATATCGCTTGCGATAGCGCGCGGTGACGCCGGTGCCGCCGAACTGGCCCGCCTGGCTGAGCACCGAAAACGCCTTGGTCAGCGCGATTTCCAATTGGGTGGCCATATAGCCCCGCGTGTCGGTCACCACCTCAACATAGATGTTGTTGGTGATATATTTGCCCGCCGCCAGCGCGGTCTGGCGTCCGGTGGTCGCGTCCGCGCCCAGCACGCGCAGACGGCTGATCGCGGTGGCCGATTGCAGCGCGCCCAGCGGGTTGAGCCCGCCCTTGGCCCCGCGCAAGGTGTTGAGCGAGGAGGCCAATTGCACCGCCTGAAGGGTGGAGAGACTGCCCACCGGTCCGCCGAACAGGATGCGCGCCATCAATTCATCCTGCGGCAGGGCAGGGTCGGAGGTCAGCGCAATTTCCGGGTTCGATCCGGTGCCGGTGATGACGATGCTGATCGTCACATCCGAAATCGTGCCCGAGGCGCGGATATTGAGCGCCGGATCGGTCAGATCGCCACCATTGAGCGTGATCGAACCGCTGTCGATGGTGAAACTGTGCCCGGCAAAATCCAGCGTGCCGCGCACCGCGCGCACCGTGCCGGTGATCGCCGGGGCGGTGGTGGTCCCGCCGATGCGCATGTTGGTCGACCATTCGCTGTCCAGACCCATGCCGGTCACGAAAATCTGGTTGTCGGCCCGCACCCGCATATTCAGGTTCCAGTTGGCGGGCAGCGAACGCACCGGTTCGGCATCGCCGCTGATCCGCTCCGGCCCGATGGCGGGCTTATGGCGCACACCGCTCAGCGTCGGCACCGCCGCCGAACCTTGCCGCACGATGCGGTAATGGGTTTCGGGCAGGTCGATGGTGCCGCTGACCGTCGGAGGCTGGCCCGGCGCGTTGACCAGCTTGATGTCGCCGGTGGCCCGCGTTGACAGGTCGGCGCCGCTGGCCAATTGGGCGTTGTTCATGTCGATGCCCAATTGGATCGGATAGCCTTCCTTTGCGCTGAGCGAGATAAAGCCGCTGGCCTTGACCGTGCCGTCGCCTGCCTTGGCGGTCAGGCTCTGTACCTCCAGCCGGTCGTTGGTGAAGCGGCCCTGCAACGCCATGTCGCTCAGGCGCGTGCCATAGGTGGTATTGTCATAGATCAGCTTTTCGGCGCGCACGGTGCCGGTGATGCTGGGCGCATGGGCCGATCCGCCGAAATCGGCGGCGATGCCGATCGGCCCTTTCAGGCTCTGATCGGAAAGCGCCGCCAGCGAGGCAAGGGCATCGGCCGGACCATTGTAACGCACCCCGCCCGACAAAGGCGCAGCCATCAGGCGATTGGTCCATGTGCCGGTCTCGGCGCCGCCGGGCGTGGCGTTGACCTGCATTTGCCCGATCAGAGCGCCGCCGCGACGAACCAGCGCCTGCGCATGGGCGGCCCGATTGTCCAGTTGCGCGGCCATGGTGATGTCCACCGGCGTCGATACCGCCGAAAGGCCGGTTCGGGTCAGACCCGCGACCAGCAGGCGGGCATCGACCCTGGGCATCGCCCCGGCCGCGCCCTGATCGAGATCGAGGCTGCCCGACATCCGCCCGCCCAGCCCCAGATCGGGGACAAAGCCATTGACCAGCGCCAGGTCCACATCATCCAGCCGCGCGCGCAACGTGCTGGCCGCGCCATATCGGCCCTCGATCCGCAGGCTGCCGTTGTTGACCGACAGCGTGGCGGGGTGCAGCAGATAGCCCGGCTTTTGCGGCACGATTTCAACCGGCCCGCGCGAGGCGATATTCACCCCGTTGACCCGCCCGTTGATCGCCACGCGCCACAGGTCGGGCGACAGCTTGCCCTGCGCCGCCACACGGAAGGGATAGCGGTTGCGCCCTTCGGTCAGCAGTTTTACATCGCCCGAACCATCGCGATAGGCGATGTTGGCCCGCGTCTGCGCCAGATAGAAATCGCCCTGCCGCACGCCCGCCAGTTGCAGATCGGCATTGACCTGCGGCTGCGCGGCCATCACCGCATCGGTCTTGAGCACCAGCCGCGCCACGGTCAGCCCCGCCTTGCCGGGCAGGCTGACGTTCTGGCCCGTGATCGCGGCCAGCGCGCGTTGATGCGCGCCCATGGCGGAGAGATCGACGCGCCCGTTCACGCCCGCCCCGGCCAGCGCCAAAGCGCCAGCAAACGGCCCGCTGCTCGTCTGCTGAACCCGCCCGATCAGCGCGATTCCGGCAAGGCTGGTGCCGGGTCGCAGCTCCACCGCCAGCGGCCCTTTGGCCGTCGAAACGAGCAGATCGGCAGCAATCGGGCCGTAATCGCTGCCCGCTTTGGCATTGATCTGATAGGCACCGTCGGACCCGCGCACGTCGGCCACCAGCGCGGCAAGGCCAATGCCAACGCCCGGGCGCGGCACCTCAAGATGCAGCACCGGCTTGGCCACGCTTCCCTTGGCGCTTAACCGGATCGGGCCGTAAAGGTCGGAGGAGGCATTGGCGGCAAAGGCAATCTGGCCCTTGGCGTCATAGCGCCCCCGGCCATTGGCGAGGCGGAAGGCGGGGGCGGCGATGGTCAATCCATCCACCGTGGCCACCCCGTCGCTGCCATAGCCCACCCGCGCGGTAATCAGCGCATTGCCGCCAAGAAAGCTGTTGACGCCATCGTTGAACAGGCGGGTCGAACGCGCGCTGACGCGGCCCTCCAGACGGAAGCCGCCATTGGCCTGCGTTTTAAGCCCGACATTGGAGGCAAGGTTGAAAATGCCCACGCTTTCCACGCGATAGCCATTGACCGTGCCATTGAGCGTGCCGGTGTACAGCGCGCGGGGCAGGTCGGCGATGACCACGGCCCGCGCGTCAACCCGGCTGGATTGAACGCGGATATTGTCCGAGAGCAAGCGCCCGTTAGCATAGCCGAAATCGCCGCCAAAACGCACCTGCTCCAGCAGCGGCGCGACGCTGGCCGCAACGCCGGTGATCGAGCGCGCGCTGCCGGCCACGGGAATGCGCCAGTGGTCCTTGTCGAGCGCCGCGCTGCCCGAGGCGGCAAGACCATCGATGCGGGTGGCGCCAAAGCCGATGGTGGCGGCCTTGACCGCATAGGCGATGCGCGGCGCGGCAAAGCTGCCGTCTATCGTTGCCTCGGCGGCAATATCATTGCCCGACAGATTTGTGGCCAGCACGCGCGGCTGCATCACCTTGAGCGCAAGGCGCATCTGGTGCATCGTGTTGTTGCCCATGTCGGCCATGCCATCAACGGCCAGCGCGAAATTGGCATTACCCACCTGCGCCTTGATCCGCATCTGGCGTTTGTCAAAGGCGGCGGTGGCGTCAACTTTTGTTTCGGGCTGAAACAGGGCGCTGTTCTGGCCTTTGAGCCAGACGTCGGGATGGGTCAGGCCCGCCACGTGGATGGTGCCCGAGCGGGCGTTGATGACCAGATCGGCCAGCGATTTGCCGCCCGCGCCGGCCGCCAGAGATCCGTTCCATGCCGTCCAGTCGCCCCGTCCCGCAAGGCGCAGATGGCGCTCCTCGGCCTGACCGGTCAAGGCCGCCAGCAAGCCATTGGCCGGAGCATCCAGCGCGAAATCCATGTTCAGCCGGTTGATCTGTGGCACCGCGTCCAGCTTGAGCGCCAAGTGGTCGCCGCCGGCGACGCCAGGGGCCGCCAAGGCCGCCGCCCGCGCGTTGATCCGCGCGCGACGATCCGCGATATGCGCCTGACCCTGAAGGTTGACGATATGACGCTGGCCGGTGATGGTTGGGGCGATCTCCAGCCGGTCCACGGCCAGTTGGCCCACATCAATATCCAGATCGGGCAGCAGCGGCGCATCGCTGGGCGGGGTGGGTTTCAGGCGGGGTGCGCGTTCAAGCCGCGCGGCGGGAATATGCAGGCGGCGGATATCCACATGCCCGCCCAGATAGGCCAGCGGCCGATAGTCGAGCGCAACCCCTTCGGCATGGAAAAACCGGCCCGTGGAATCGCCAATGTCCAGATTGCGGATGGTCAGCGCGCCCAGGAGCGAACCTTCGATCCGGTCGACATGCAAGGTCATCCCGTTGGCAAAGGAAAGGCGCGAAATCTGCGCGGCCACCATATCACGCCCGCTCTGGGTCGAAATCCACAGCCACAGTCCGGCGATCAGCGCGACCAGCAGAGCAAGGACAATCCCGGCAATCCGCAACGCGCTGCCGAGCCAGGAGGAGGGCGCCTGCACCACTTGGGTTTCTGCCTGCTCCATCAGAATGCCTGCCCGATTGAAACATAGACCGCCACGCGCGATTCCCCGATCTGCCGGTTGATCGGCGTTGCGATGTCAAAGCGCATCGGCCCGAAATTGGTGTAATAGCGAAAGCCCACACCCGTACCGAAGCGCCATGAATTGAAGGTGGGCACTTCGCTGGTAAAGACCTGGCCGCTGTCGACAAAGCCCACCACGCCGAAGTTGCCGAAGCGATAGCGCAGTTCCACGCTGGTTTCGGCCTGAGAGCGTCCGCCGATCGGATGGCCGTCGGGGTCTTTCGGACCAAGCTCCTGATAGCCAAAGCCGCGCACCGAGCCGCCGCCACCGGAATAGAACCGCCGCGAGGGCGCGATGGATTCACGTGATGCCCCGCCGATCATGCCGACCCGCGCCCGCCCGGCCAATACCAGCTTGTCCGAGATCGGATAATAGCCGGTGGCCTCGAAAATCGAGCGGGCATAGGTCTGGCCCCCGCTGCCCAGCGAGGCTTCGGGCGAAAGCGTGGCCGAGAGGCGATAGCCGCGCGTGGGATCGAGCAGCGAGTTCGACCGGTCATAGGTGACCTGTCCGGGCAGGGCGAGGATGTAGAAGGTGCGCCGCCGCTCGCCCGCCTGTTCAAAGGCGTAATCCTGTTCGTTGGACCCGATCAGCTCAAAGCCGTAGCTGTAGGTCCAGCGCTTTTGCCAGATGGCCGTGCTGGCGCGCGAGATGCGCCCTTTGAGCGCCCCGGTATAGGCCTCATAGGCATTCAGATTGGTGTGGTTGGCGATCAGCGACATTTCGACCGTCCGGTCGCGCAGCCCGGCGTTTGACCGGCGGAATGTGCCGGAAAGGCCCTGTTCGCTGGTGCCCGCTGTGGCGCTGGCGATGAACGCGCCCTCGGGGGGAAACAGGTTGGCGTGGCTCCAGCTGCCCACCGCCTTGATACCTTCGCCGGTGGAATAGCCCGCCTGCGCGGAAAGCGAGCGCGGCGGTCCGGCTCTTTGCGTGACGACCAGATCGGCATATTCGGTGCCCTCGGGCGCGCTGGTGCCGGTCTGGACGGGATCGACGGTGACGGTGGCAAACAGGTTGGTGGCCACCAGCGCCTTGCGCAGATCGTCGATCTGGCGGCTGTCATACATCTCGCCCTTGCGAAAGCGAGCGATGGTGGCGATGTGGCGTGCGTCGAATACCGGGCGGCGGCCCTTGATCCTGATATCGCCAAAGCGGCTGCGCGGGCCGGGCGTTACGGGCAGGGTGTAATCGCCGATCCCGGTGGCCGCATCGAGTTCAATGTCGCGCTGGCCGATCTTGGCAAAGGGATAGGCCGATTGCGGCAAGAGCACGCCAAGCGCCGCCTCGGCCGAGAGCACGCGCTCGGCCACAATCGGTTCGCCCGATTTGACGCCGAATTGGCGCGTGAGCAAATCGGCAGGCACCAGCGCGGGCGCATCAAAGCGGATCGCGCCCAGCCGATAGCGCGGCCCCGGAGCCACCGCCATCGAGACGACAATATCGCCCGGCTTGCCTTGTTCGGGCATGGCCACCGATGATTGCACACTGGCATCGAAATAGCCCTGCGAGGACATCACATCGGAAAGCGCCTGCCGATCCTGTTCGATGCGCGCGGCAATGGCGGCGGCATTGGTCGCCTTGCCCTTGCCCTG
Organism: Novosphingobium sp. KACC 22771; assembly: GCF_028736195.1. Lineage (GTDB taxonomy): Bacteria > Pseudomonadota > Alphaproteobacteria > Sphingomonadales > Sphingomonadaceae > Novosphingobium. Next base: position 462,983 of record NZ_CP117882.1, read on the forward strand.
TTTCAGAGCGGAAACGGCCGCAAAGCTGTCTTGCAGCGCGTCGCCTTCAATGGGCGCGACCGGATCGGCATCGCGCAGGTTTTCCAGTCCTGTCAATTGCCAGCGGTAGGTCAGGCTTGGGGCCGTCTGGCCTTTCGCATTGCCATTATCGTCGCGCAGGGGTTGGCGGTTGAAATCATCGAGCGGGGTCAAAGGTTTGGCCAGATCGGGGTCGGTGGCTGGGTCAGCGGCGGGGGGCGTTGCCTTTTGCGCCGGGGCGGTACCGCCCGGCGTATCAACGGAGGGCAAAGCAGCGTCAAAATCGCGGTCAGAAATGATGGTGGCGGGCGGCGGGGATGCAGCTTGGGCCGAATTGGTCGATTGAGCCGAGGCGGAGCCTGCCATCAACAGTCCGCCCATCATCAAAGCGGCCCAGGAGATTTCCCCACCAACACGGCGGGTAATACGGCGCGATGGCGCGGCCAGCCGAACGTCATTCATCAAAAATCCGACGCCCGGCGATGGCGTAACATGCATTGAATTTAACAAAAATGGCCCCCTTTTGCCACCACACGCAATCCCGACCCTTGGATAACACGCCAGAGCCCAGAATGATCCGTCGCCATGACAATTTACGTTATCATGAGCGATTTTAGCGCCGGATTAGCGCCTTTAGGAGTTCATTAGCCATAATCATGCGATGCCATCGGTATGACGATGATCGGGCAGATTTTGGCAGGAGAGGTCTTGCAGGGGGCTGGCGCCGCGCCGCTGCGAAGGGCGGTTAAGTGGAGCTTCATCCTCGCTCTGGTCGCCTTCATCTATGCCGCGCTGCTGCCGCCTGCTCTGGAAATTGCCGGGGCGCTGCTCTATCGACAGGACCGCTGGCTGCTGCTGGCCCAGGCGTCGGTGTTGGCTGGTGCGGTTCTGATCGCGCGGCGCAGGATGCGCAGGCTGGAGGGTCAGGCGCCTTTGTATCTGGCCGGTTTCGCGCTGATGGCCCCGGTTTGCCTGCTTGGCCATCGCTGGCTGCTGTCCGCCTATGATCTGAGCCGCGACGAACAGATGGCCGATTTCGATGCGGCGGTTCTGGCCGGAGGCCGACTTTCCCAACCGCTGCCGCCGATGTGGCGCGATTGTGCCGATGCGCTCAACACGCTGTTCATGTATCCGGCCGAGCATCGCGCGGGCTGGATTTCCTCCTATCTCCCGCTGAATGCGGGGATCCGGGCGATGCTCGGCCTGCTGGGGGATCCGGCTTGGGCGGGGCCGTTGATGACGGCGGTCGGCGGCCTGGCGCTGTGGGGCTGTGCGCGCCGTCTTTGGCCGGCGGATCGCGAAATGGCCGCGCTTTGCGCCTTGCTCTACCTTGGCTCGGGCCAAGTGTTGTTCGCGGGCATGACCTCCTATGCGATGAGCGCACATCTGGCGCTGAACATGGTCTGGCTATGGCTCTATCTCAAAGGGAGATGGCCCGCCGACTCGGCGGCAACGGCTGTCGGCTTTGTGGCCATGGGGCTGCATCAACCGATCATGCACCCGATGTTTGCGGCCCCTTTGCTCTATCTGCTTGTCCGCCGCAAAGAATGGCAGCGGGCGGCATTTTTCGCATTTTTCTATGGGCTTGCGGGACTGTTCTGGCTGTGGTGGCCCAATTGGATATGGCATCTGGTTCAGGCAGGCCCGGCCACGGCGCGCCCGGCGGGAGTGGATTTCCTCTCGCGCCTGCTGATGGTCCTGTCTCAGGGCAATTATGGCAAGGCCTTGCCCGACATGGCGGTCAACCTGCTGCGGTTCTTCGCGTGGCAGCATGTTCTGCTGCTGCCCTTGTTGATGCTTGGTTTTGCGGCGACGCGCCATGATGCGCTTGCGCGGGCGATTGCGGGAGGGCTTTGGTTCACGCTCATTATCATGACGATTATTCTGCCCGATCAGGGGCATGGCTTCGGTTATCGTTATTTCCACGGTTTGATCGGCAATGCGGTTTTGGTTGCCGCTTTTGGCTGGAAACAGTTGAAAGATGCCACACCCATCTGGCGCGGCCTGTTGCTGGTGACAACCGCTTTGGCATGTGTGGTGATCCTGCCGATGCAATCGTGGATGGCCTATCGCCAATACCGACCCTATGCCGAACTGGACCAAAGACTGCTGTCCTCTCCAGCCGCCTATGTGCTTATCGGTGCTGTCGATGCGCCCTATGCCAAGGACCTTGTGTATAATCCGCCCCGCCTTGATCGTGGGCCAATCCGGCTGCTGCGCGATGCGGTCGGCCCGGAAATGGCGCTGCGCCTTTGTGTCGGGGGCAAACAGGCGGCCTTGGTGCATCCGGGCGACTATCGCGCCATAGCGGCCTTTTTCAACAGCGCGGTCAATTCGCAAGCGGAGCGCGAAAATGGTCAGGCTGCCGGTATGCTCGCCCGCGCGGGATGCCGGGTCACCTATCTATAGCGTTGCAGTTTGGGGGAGGCGGGTGATGGGCTGTTGATCCATTCCGCCCGATGCTGCCCCCATGGCTCTTCGGATGACCCGTCGCCCCGGCATTTCGATCCAGCGATAAGCGGCGTCGGCAGCAATCAACGTGCCCAGCACAATGGCGGCCTGAGCGAGGACAAAGGCGGGCCCATGCAAATTCTGCGGCGGCCACACGGCGTCGATCGCATGGATAAACAGCATATGGACCAGATATAGCCCGAAAGAGCGCTGCCCCAGCCAATGCATCGCGGCGCTCTCCATCACCGGCATGCGCAGCGCCAGTAAGACCGCCGCAGTCCATGTCAGCATCCCCAGCGGCACCAGCGGGCTGATCCGGCCATTATCCAGCCAGAGGCCCGCACAGACCATGACCAGCAGCGCCGCAATGGGCAGGCGAGCGCCCCATGCCCGATTGCGCCACAGCATTTGCCCGGTAAAGAAACCGAAGATGCCGCGCGGGATCGTCTCGCCAAACCACGGCCCGCCCGGATGGCCCAGCACCGCCAGCCACCACCCGCAGCCCACCACCGCGAGAACCGTGATCCACAGCAGCGTTCTTTCGCCAAACCATGCCCCGGCGGCAAACAGCGCATAGCACAGGATTTCGATGCTCAGCGACCAGCTTGCCGAATTGAAACTGCGCGCGGCGTCCAGATCAAAACCTTGCAGCATCAGGGCATGGGCAAGAAAATGCGACGCATTGTTGCCGCCGCCCCATGAAAACAGCGCAAACAGGCAGAGCGTGACGCCATGCAAAGGCCACAGGCGGGCAAAACGCGCCACAGCGAAAGTCCGCATCGCGCCGCGCTGACGCAACAGCCCCGGCGCGCCATAGACATGGGCAAAAACATAGCCCGACAGGACGAAAAACAGATCAACCAGCGTCCAGCCTTCGCGAAAGACCCAGCCGGTCACCCGATCCAGATGGACGGGCAGATCGGGCCAGTTGGCCATGTGATAGAACACGACCCCGGCCGCGGCCAAACCGCGCAGACCATCCAGCCTTGCCAATCTCTCGCTGCCATCGCGCTTGTGCATGTCTGCTCCCCGAACCCGTTTCTGCTACGCCATCAGGCGTTAAGAACTGGTTCGGTGGGGCCGGGCAGGGCGATCTCGCGCGTGATGCCGACAGCATCGCGAAAGGCGGCGTCATGGCTGACGATCAGCAGCGCCCCATCATAGGCCCGCAGCACATGTTCGACCACCTCGATGGATTCAAGATCAAGGTGGTTCGTTGGCTCATCCAGCATCAGGAGTTGCGGCGCGGGTATGGCCGAGAGCACACAGGCCAGCCCCGCGCGCAGACATTCTCCGCCGCTCAGATCGCGCACCCGCCTATCCCCTTGCGTGTTGCGAAAGGCAAATCGGGCGAGAGCGGCGCGCAGCCCGTTCTCGTCCAGCGCCGGATTGAGCCGCCGCATATTGTCCACAAGGCTCGCCTCGCGGTCCAGCAGACTGACCGTCTGGTCGAGCAGGGCGAAGGGTACAGGCCGTTCAATCCGCCCGCCCGCAGGCGCGGCCAACCCGGCGGCCAACCTGAGCACCGTGGTCTTGCCGGCGCCATTCCGGCCGGTCAGCGCCACGCGCTCGGCCCCGCGCATGGCGAAAGAAAGGCCATGGATGATCGGTCGCGGCCCGGCAAACCAATCGATATTTTCAAAACTCAGAGCGAGCCGCCCCGGCGGCAAATGGCAGGGCGGGATGTCCAGTCTGAGCGGCGTGATGACCTCGACATGGGCGCGGGCGGTCCGGTGGGCCTCGGCCTTGGCCTCGATACGCTCCTCGGCATGCGAATGGGCGCGGCCCGCGCTGTTTTGCGCGTTCTCGCGGCGGCGGCCCAGCAGGATCTTGGGCGCGCTGCCGCTCGCCGCATAGGCACGCCCTTGGCGATCGCGCCGGGCTTGCCTTTCGCGCGCGTTTTGCGCCTCGCGTCTGGCGGCGCGGATCTGGCGTTCAGCTTCCTCGACCTCGGCCTCGGCCCTTGTCCTTGCCGCATCGCGCTGCGTCACCCATGATGACCATCCCCCGCCGTGGACCGACACCCCGACCGGCGAAAGCGCCACGATCCGGTCCATCCCTTCGAGGAGGGCGCGATCATGGCTGACGACCAGCGCGCCGCCGCGCCAATTCTCCAGCAGGGAGGCAATCGCCGCCCGGCCATCCTCGTCAAGGTTGTTGGTCGGTTCGTCCATCAGCAGCAGGTCGGGCCGCGCGATCAGCAGGCGGGCAATAGCCAGCCTGGTCCGCTCTCCGCCACTGAAACTGGCCAGCGGGCGGCGAAGGTCAACCATCGGCAGCCCCGCTTCGGCCAGCGCATCGTGGAGCCTTTGGGGCAGGGTCCAGTCCGCTTCGGCAAAATCCTGCTCGCTTCCTGCCCCGGTTTGAATGCGATCCAGTCTGGCCAAAGAGTCGCGGATTCCCAGCGCCTCGGCCGCCGTTTCTTCGCCAGGCGTGACGATCTGCTCCAGCAGGCCGACAGAACCCGCCAGACTCAACGCGCCCGCGTGCAAGGGCACCTTGCCCATGATCGCGCGCAGCAGGGTAGATTTGCCGCAGCCGTTGCGGCCCACCACGCCAATGTGTTCGCGCCCGACATGCAGCGTCAGGCCGGAAAACAGCGGTTGGCCGGAAGGCGTGGCCAGAGCCACGGAATCAAGTGTGAGAAATGAGGGCATGACAGTACCGGAAAGCAAATGTGGGACGGGCGATTTCAGCGCGTCTTCCGGTCCATTTCATACTCCCTGTCGTTACCGGCCCAATGCCGACTAAGCGTGGTTTAATACAAATCGGGCAAAAGCGAAAGGGGGCGCGCGACGAAACCACCGCGCCCCCTTGATGCCGCCCTTACATCCGCCAGCGTACCCCGGCCATCACGCTTTCGCGCTTGCCGCTCTGCCCCAATTCGCCCGTGGCGTTGAGAAACAGCGCCGCGCCCGGTGCAAGGCGATATTCGCCACCGATCGTGGCCATCGCGCTGACCGGATCGCGCCGGAACCCGTAGGCCACCAGACCATAGCCGCCACCGGCCAGAGCGGCGGTTGCGGTGGCCTGATCATCCTGCAACCGATAGCGCATCCCCAGCGTCAGGAAACGGCGCCATGGCCCCTTGCTCTCATCGGGGCTTTCAAAGCTCAACCCGGCGTCAAGAAAGCCCTGCTTGCGCGTTGCCCCTTGTACGTTCAGCGCGAAAGGATGGGCGCTTGCCTCCTGCACCGCGCCATGATGCGTGCGCACCCATGTCGCCCCCAGATGGGGGCGAACGATCCAATCCTGCGACAGGGCAAAGGCATGGCTGATCGAGGCGTCAAGCGAGAAGCTGGGCAGGCTGTAACCGACCGCAATCTGTCCGGCATCGGGGACGTTGCGCCGGGTGGTGGCCCGCGCCGCGTCATAGGCTGCGGCAAGGGTCACGCTGGTCTGCTTGGTGCCAAGGCGCAGCGCGACACCGCCCACCGCGCCGCGCGCGTTGGTCGATGCGCCGATGGCGCCCAGAGACTGGTTCTGATCGACCCAGCCGACATAGGCCGACAGCGCATAGCCCTCGCCGCCGATGCCCAATCCGCCCAGAACGCCATAGCCATTGATTGTGGCGCGGTTGATCCCCTGCGCCGGATCGCCCGCAAATTGCCGCAAACTGCCCAGCGTCTGGCCAAAGGCAAAGACGTGACCCTCGCCGCTGTTCTCGCCCATGCCCAAGGTCCGGCCGGTTGCGGACAGCGACAAGGCGGTTTCCGTGCCGATTTCCATTGCATCGGCAAAAGGCTCTGGCGCAATCCGGGCAAAGGCGGCACTGATCGGCGCGCCATTGCCATCCTGCAGCGCCAGCAGCGCCGGGAACAGCGCGGCGGGCGCGTCATTGGCCGCCATGGCATTGTTCACATAGGCGATGGTGCGGCGCACCTGCGGATTGAAGGCAGGGCCATTCGCGAATTGCACCAGCAGGCCCAGATCGCCATTCGCTTGCGGCTTGACCACCCCGGCAAGGCCAGTCACCGCATCGAAGCTGCCCGTGACGCCGCCGGTGGCGCTGATCAGGTTGAGCGTGCTGCCCACGCGGATTGGCGTGGTGGCCGCGATCTGCAATGTGCTGCCCGGGGCGATGACCAGCGCGCCGTTGATGTTCAGCTTGTCCTGCGCCGTGGGGGCGATTTCAAACAGCGAGGTCGAGCCGGAGGCCAGCGCGACATTGCCATTGACCGTCATCGTGCCGGGCGATGCGCCGGGGCTGAGGATGCCGCTGACCGAGATATTGCCGTTGACCGTTCCGGCCGAACCAAATGTGGCCCCGCTGCCTACCACGATAGAGGGGGCATTTATGACCGATCCGCCCAGACCGACCAGCCGCCCGCCCGTCAGATTTGCCGAGCCCAGCGTGGCCGACCCGGAAATCGTCGCCAAACCGCCACTCTGCGTCAGCGCGGCGATGTTGGCGATGGAGGAAAAGCTCTGATTGCCCGCGCTGATCGCCAGAGTGTTGGTGCCGCCCCCGCCGTTGAGCGCGCCCGCAAAAGTGCCGCCAAAGGCAAATCTGTCATTGTCGGTGCCGGTGGTGATATTGCCTGTGATCGTGCCGGTGTTGGTCAGCAGCACAGGCGCGCCCGTCAGAACAATCTCGCCCGTGATGGTCCCGCTGTTGTTCAGGCTCAGGTTGCTGACGGCTTGCGCGGTCGCGCTGATGGCGATGGTCCGGCTGGTGATGGAGTAATAGGGCGGGGTGGGGGAAAAGACATAATAGCTCTGCCGATAGCCCGTGATCGTCCCGGAATTGGCGATGCTGAACGTCGTGTTGCCATCGCCGTTGGCGTAGATGCTCATCCCCCCGGCAATCGTGCCGCTGTTGGCGATCGTGCTGTTGGCAATTGTGCTGTTGCCACCGATCGACCCGGTTGAAATGCCTAGCGCGGGATATACGCCTGCGTTCGCGATTGTGCCGCTGTTGACGAAACTGAGACCCGACATCGCCGAGACATTGACCGCCGATGCGGCAAGCTGGGACGAGCCGATGGTGGCCGAATTGTCAAACAGGCTGGTGGCGACAAAGGCGCCGCCGACATTGGCGCGGTTGGTAAAACTGCTCAGATCGGTGTTGATATAGGGGAGGTAGCTGATTCCGGCATTGGCCAAACTGTAAATGGCGCCAGTGGTCGAGAGCTGGTTCACGATGGCGCCATTGCCGCCCACGTTGATGTTGCCGGCATATCCCGTCGGACCGGCGATGGTGACCCGTGAATTTGCCCCATCCGCCACGGTGAATTCGCGCGAGAAATTGGCGGGCAGGGCGCCCCCCAGCGTGACCGTTGCCACGCCGCGGCGCTGATGGCCGATAAAGCCGGTGCCGACCGAGATCATGCCGTTGATGCCAAAGCCCGATCCGGTTTCAACCAGCAGCCCGGTGCTGTAAATCCCGCCCAGATTGAGATTGCCGTTCTGCGTGCCGCCATTGGCAACATAGGTGCCGCCATTGTTATAGGCGAAATTGACATCGCCATTGATGGTCCCGGCATTGTCCACCACGCCGCCTGTTGAAAGGATGGCGGTTCCCACGCCGGAAATCGTGCCTCCGGCCAAATTGGTGATGATGGAATTATAGCCATAGGATTGAAGGATGGCCGGGGCGGTGCGGCTGGTGATCGTGCCGGAATTGGTGATGTCCACCTTGCCGTACATCACGATGGCCGAACCATCCGCGGTAATCAGCCCGCTGTTGGCCAATGTGGTGTCGGGGCGGGTGTTGCCGGTATTCCATGTGCTGCCGATGGCGATCCCTTGCGCGCCATCGACCGAAATGGTGCCGGTGTTGACCAAAGCCCCGTAGAGCATGATGGCCGCCGAGCCCGAAACCGGATGGCTGAGCGTGTCGGTCACGATTATCGAGCCGTTGTTCGTCAGGCTGGAGCCTTGGCCCATGCTGATGACGTTGGGGGAGAACGGGGCCGAACCGGCGCGCGCTGCGCTGATGGTGCCATTGTTGGTGATGGCCAGCGCCGTTGCCGCCGCATCGCCGCCGCCGCCCGATGGCGTTTGGAATGAGGTCGTCAGGATGACGGGGCCGGAACTGCTGCTGAGCGATCCGTTGAGATTGACCGAGCCGACCCCTGCAAGCGTCAGAGAGGAGGCCAGCGCGCTCTGCCCGGTCAGCGTCAGATTGGCCTTGTTGGCCAATTGAAAGCCCAATGTGGAAAATCCGTTGGGCAAGGCAGCTGCCGAGCTGGCATCGGCCCCGACATTATAGATCAGGTTGGCATTGCTGGCCGTCACGCTGCCGTTGATACCGGCAAAGGCACCCGGCCCGGTATTGATCAGATCGGTGATCAGCGTGTCGCCTTGCCCCAGCGTCAGATTGCCGTTCAGCACCCCGCCGGCAACGGCATAATAGACGTTGTTGCTGCTGAAGCTGCCGTTTGCCAGGTTGACGTTGCCATTAATGGTCCCTGCATTGATGATGCGATTGGCAAAACCATAGCCCACACTGCCAACGGCCCAACCAGTGCCTGTCACCACGCCCCCTGCGCGATTGTCGAGCGTGGAATAGGAACTGATCTGAAACGCCGTGTTGCCCGACTGGATCGTGCCGGTGTTGACCAGAATGCCGCCGCCCATTGCCACGCCAACCGAGGCACCGCTGATCGTGCCGCTGTTCGTCGCGGTCGAGCAGGTGCAGGAGCCGGACAGCGCAGCACCGATGCTGTAGGCGGAACTGATAGTGCCGCTGTTGTTGAAGCCGCCGAAGGCCGTCACGGCCGTCATGCCTGCCGTTATTGTGCCGCTGTTGACTATCGCGCCGCCGGATACGTTTACGGCTTTATCTTCGGCCGAAATCGTCCCTGTGTTGTTCAGGCGGCCATTGCTGCCAACCGTGACCGCTACACTGCCGACCCAATTGTTGCTATTGATCGTGCCATTGTTGGTGAAGACGCCTTCCGACGCGCTGACGATTGTACTGGTGCCGCCCAAATTGGTTTGGTTGACCAACGAGCCGGGGCCGCTAAACATGATCGCCCCGCTGTTTGTAAAGCCATTGGCCAGTGTTAGTGTTGTGCCCGAGGTGGCGGAAAAAGCTAACGATGAGAACCCATTGGGCAATGGCAGAGCCGACGACAGGGTTGCATCGCTCTTCATTTGCAGGCTGACCGTATTGATGCCGCCGCCGCCGTCGATAGTTCCGGTAATCCCGGTGTAGAGGCTGCCGTTCTTGAGCGTGGCGACCAGCGTGTCATTGCCATTGCCAAGCGTCAGATTGCCATTGATCGTACCGTCGATGGAATCGATGGTGCTGCCCAGATTATAGGAATAGGCAGGGATGAACCCGGCGATGACATCGCCGTTGATCGTGCCCGCATTGGTCAGGTTCAACGATGTGCCGGCATTGATCGCCGTACCGCCTGCGCTGGTGCCGATTGTGGCCCCGGCATTGTTGGTCGCGATGATCTGGCCGCCATAGAGCGCCATGCCCGTGCCGGTGTTGATGATCGAGCCGGAATTGGTCAGGCTTATCCCATTGGATGGCGTGCTGCTCAGATTGGAACTGATCACGCTGTTGCCCGCGCCGGTGATTGATCCGCCCGCCCGATTGGTAAGATTGAGATAAAGCGAGTTGATGGCTTGGCCAGTGCCGCCATTCGTGATCGTGCCACTATTGGTGATGGAGCCTGAGAAATTGGCGATCGTGCCCGATGCGCTGGTGGAGCTGATGGTCCCGTTGTTTGTGATATTGGAGGATAAATTGTAGCTGCTGTAGATCGCGTTCAATCCGCCGCCGGCAATGGTGCCATCGTTTGTGATCGACGAGACCCAACCCTGAATCGCGCCGATGGTTCCGCTTGCCCGGTTGTTGATATTTGAAATATAAGAAGCATAGCCGTTTCCGGCCAGCAGCGCCACGCCGCTGGTCCCGCTGATCGTTCCTGCATTGTCAAGGCTGATATAGACCGAGCTGCTGGGAAAGCCGGGTGCCGGTTCAAGCGCGATGCCATTGGTGCCGCTGACTGACGCCCCGGCGCCAACCGTGATTATCCCCGACGTGCCGTAATAGTCAGGGTCCAAGGAGCCCGGAGCACGGGAAAGCACGCGTATCCCGGCGCCGCCGGTGGACGAAACCGATCCGTTGACCGTAATATTGGCCGAACGGAAATAGGAGAGGCCCGCAGAGGGAATGGCCACATCTATAGCCGTCGCACCGGAATTGCTGACGCTGGCTCCCGCATTGACGGTCAAGGGCGAGTAATTGCTGGTGACCGTGATGCCATCGCTGTCCGTGCCGGAACAGGTGACGGCGGTGTTGGCCTGTGTGGGATCCGGGCTGCACTGGGCCAAGGCGTGGGCGGGCAGGGCGGCCACCAAGGCAAAGGTGCTGGCCTGCGCGACAAAACGCGCCGCCTGAAAACGGCGACGCTTGCTGTTGTTTTCGATCACTCGGATGCCCCCGGGTCGTTAAAAAACAGCAAGCTATGTTACAGGTTAAACGAAGTCACGTAAAATCATTGACTTAAAAAATTCATAGTGGACCCAATTGTAAGGGCAGCGCCATTTTCTGCGCCCGATCTTTGTATTTCTGCCCGCCTCAACACTCGCTTGCGGAGCGAATTGCGCCGTTATTCGCCATCACTTCCCGATAATTTCGGCCAGTCTCGTTCCCGACAGCCAGGCCATTTCGATCCTTGGCCCCAGCAGCCAGTCGCCGCAGGCGCCCAGCCGCAGATGGGCATTCCACAGCGCCCCCTTGGTCGAATGAGGCGCGAGGGCATAGCGCCAGCGATGGGCAGAGAGATGGATAGGGGAGGGAAGTGACGCCCGCTCGCTCTGCTGTGCCAGCCAGAGGGCCAGATGATCGGCCACGCTTGCCGCGTCATCCTCCAGATGCTGGATGGACCATGCGGGGCTGGCCTGAACCACCCATGCTTCGGCAGCGGGGCGTCCGGGCTTGGCGCTGTTGCGCGCCGCCCAGCCGACCGGGCCGGACGGATCCAGCACATCGGCCTCAAAAGGCAATTTTTCGGGAAAAGCCATCATCGCGGTCCAGCAAGGCTGAGATCGGGCGGTAATCGCGCTGGCCGCCATGGTCAGGTCATAGGTGCCCAGAAATGCCGCCGCCTGCTCGGCGGGCAGCGCCAGAATCGCGGCATCAAACGGGCCGTGGCGGCTGCCGTCATTCAACAGGACGCGCCACTCCGCCCCTTCGCGCACCAGACCCATGGCATGACTGGCAAAACGGGTGTTGTGGGCGCGGGCCATGTGGGCGATCGGCGCGTTCATGCCGGGCGTGCCCACCCAGGCATCCCCCTTTGCGGCGGGCCATGGGGCGACCACCCCATCCTTGTGCCACAGCTCCACCTGAGCACGAAACGCAGGGTCGCGGGCGGTGAAGAACTGCGCGCCATGGTCAAAGGCGATCTGCGCCTCATCCACGGCCACGCGGCGGGTCGACATGCGCCCGCCCGGCCCGCGCCCCTTGTCGAAAAGATCAACCTGATGGCCCATCTGGTGCAAAGACTGGGCGCAGGCCAGACCCGACATGCCCGCGCCGATAATCACAATCCGCATCGCCGCCACTCGCTCAGTAACCCATCAGCGCGAGCACTTCCTTGCGGCTGCGTGGATCATCGAGAAACGTGCCCATCATCCGGCTGGTCACCATGCCGACGCCGGGGGTGCGCACGCCGCGCCCGGTCATGCAACCATGCTGCGCCTCAATGGTGACGGCAACGCCCAGCGGCTGGAGATTGTCCCAGATGCACTGGGCGACCTGAGCGGTCAGCCGCTCCTGAATCTGAAGACGGCGGGCATAGCCGTGGAGCACGCGGGCCAGTTTGGAAATGCCCACCACCCGGTTGCGGGGCAGATAGGCGATGCTGGCCTTGCCAGTGATCGGCGCCATGTGATGTTCACAGTGCGACTGGAAAGGGATGTCTTTCAGAAGGACGATCTCGTTGTAACCGCCCACTTCCTCGAATTGGCGCGCCAGATGCACGGCGGGATCTTCGCCAAAGCCGCTGCAATATTCGCGCCACGCGCGGGCCACGCGGGCGGGCGTGTCGATCAACCCTTCGCGGGCCGGATCATCACCGGCCCAACGCAGCAACGTGCGGATCGCCTCCTGCACATGCTCGGGCACGGGGGGCTTGGCGCTGCCCGCGGGGGCCGCTGGGGCCAGGGGAGCAGCGTCCTCATGCTCGTCATCGAGCACGGCATCGCAGGTGTGAAGCGAGGTGAGGAGATTCATTGGCGGCCTCCCGGTGGCGCGAAAGGGATCGCGCCATGGCTGAACATCTTTGCCTCTCTAGACAGGAGGCGCAGAGCAGCAACATGGCTTAAAGGGTAGCCGGCAAGGATGGCGATGCTGATGGTGGCAATTGCCGAAAGGGAAGTGTTTCGGCCTATGGCTATTTCCGATATGATCAAGGGCAGTCTGGTCGCTGCCGTCATCAGCAATCCCAGATTGCCCGATAATCCCATCATCGAATGCAATGCCGCGTTTGAGGCGCTGACCGGCTATGGACGTGATGAAGTGATCGGGCGCAATTGCCGTTTCCTGACGGGCCCGGATTCCGAGCCCGAGTTGATCGAGGCGCTGCGCGAGGGGATCCGCGAGCATCGGCCGGTGATGGTCGAGATCCTCAATTACCGCAAGAACGGCCAGCCCTTCCGCAATGCCGTGATGGTGGCGCCGATCTTCGATAATGAGGGCGTGCTGGAATATTATCTTGGATCGCAGGTCGAGATTGCCGATGAGGCAGAACTGGGCCGCGCCAACGCCGCCCGTACCAAGGTCGAGGAATTGACACCGCGCCAGAGGGCGGTGCTGCTGGCCATGGCGCGCGGGCGGCTCAACAAGCAAATCGCCTATGAACTGGGCCTTTCCGAGCGCACGATCAAGATGCACCGCGCCGCGATGTTTCAGGCGCTGGGCGTGCAGACAGCGGCCGATGCGGTGCGTCTGGCGATCGAGGCGGGGTTCTGATGAGGCATTGCCCCAAAAAACAGGCATCATGCGCGGCGGGCGCGGGCTAGGCCCGCCGCATGGCGCGCATTATCCTCGTCCTTGGCGATCAACTCAGCCTGTCTCTCTCTGCTCTGGCGGCGGCGGATCCGGTCAGTGACATCGTCTTGATGGCCGAGGTCGCCGAAGAGGCGGTCTATGTGCGCCATCACAAGAAGAAGATCGCGCTTGTCCTCTCCGCCATGCGGCATTTTGCCGAGGAATTGCGCGGGGCCGGGTGGCGGGTCGATTATGTCCGCCTTGATGATCCGGCCAACACCGGCAGCCTGCGCGGCGAGGCCCAGCGCGCGCGCCAGCGATGGGGCGCGCAGGACATTATCGCCACCGAACCGGGCGAATGGCGGCTGATGCAGGATATGCGCGATTGGGCCAACCTCCTGCCCGACAGCCGCTTTCTGGCCGATCGCGAGGGCTTTGCCCAATGGGCCGAGGATCGCCTGCGGCCCGGCGGCGGCACGCGGATGGAGCATTTCTATCGCCTGATGCGACGCAAGACCGGCCTGTTGATGGAGGGCGACAAGCCGGCCGGGGGCCAATGGAATTTCGACCATGACAATCGCGCCCCGCCACCCGGCGCGCTGGGTATGCCCCAGCCGATGCGGTTCGAACCCGATGCGATCACGCGCGAGGTGATGGATTTGGTGGCGCAGCGGTTTCCGGACCATTTTGGTGATCTGGAGCCTTTCTGGTTTGCCGTCACGCGCGACCAGGCCGAGGCCGCCTTTGCCCATTTCCTGCGCGTGGCGCTGCCCGAATTCGGGCGCAATCAGGACGCGATGCTGACCGATCAGCGGTTTCTGTATCACGCGGTCGTGTCGCCCTATCTCAACCTTGGGCTGCTCGATCCGCTGGCCATGTGCCGCGCGGTGGAGGAGGAGTGGCGCGCGGGGCGCGTGCCGATCAACAGCGCCGAAGGCTTTATCCGCCAGATCATCGGATGGCGCGAATATGTGCGCGGAATCTATTGGTGGCGCGGCCCGGATTACGCCCAAGGCAATGCGCTGGAGGCCAACCGGGCGCTGCCGTGGTTTTACTGGACCGGCGAGACGCCGATGGCCTGCCTGCGCGCCTGCATCACTCAAACGCGCGAGGAGGCCTATGCCCATCATATCCAGCGCCTGATGGTCACCGGCAATTTCGCGCTGCTGGCCGGGATTGATCCGCATGCCGTGCATGAATGGTATCTGGCGGTCTATGCCGATGCGTTTGAATGGGTCGAATTGCCCAACACGATCGGGATGAGCCAGTTTGCCGACGGCGGCCTGCTGGCCAGCAAGCCCTATGTGGCCAGCGGCGCCTATATCCACCGGATGAGCGATTATTGCGGCGGCTGCGCCTATGATGTTAAGGCCAAAGAGGGCGAACGGGCCTGCCCCTTCAATCTGCTCTACTGGCACTTTATCGCGCGCCATGCCGAGCGTTTGCGCGGCAACCCCCGCATGGCGCATATGTTGCGCACATGGGCCAATTTCGCGCCCGAAAAGCAGGCGCAGCTATGGCGCGATGCCGAGGCCTTTCTGGCCACCCTTGGCTGAACGGCAGCGGTCGGAGCAATAGAGCACCATATCCCAATCCCGCGCCCATTTCTTGCGCCATGCAAAGGGGCGTTGGCAAGTCGCACAGACTTTGGTGGGCAACTCGCTCTTTTTGCGCATCTTTGCCATTACAGGTTGGCCCGGTTCATCGCAGCAACCTTTGCAGGGTGGGCCGGATTTTCAGGAAAGCGCGATAGGCGCGCTCGAGCGTCCACAAGCACGGCCCGAACCGCGCCATTTGCCCCAACAGTCGCAACCGGGGAATTGCGCGCCACATCGCGGCAAAGGCGGCCGCCCCGACCAGCATCACGCCATCCTCCTGCGCATGAAAGCGCGACAGCATCAGCCGCCGGTCGAGCGGGCAGGCCTGCACCGGATCGTCCAGATCGACAAAGGCAATGTTTCCGGCCCGATCCCATCGCCGCATCACTGCGATTTCCCGCAGACACAGCGGGCAGCCGCCGTCATACCACACCTTGAGCCTGGGTTGGCGGGAGGGATTGCGCAGCGCTTCGATCATGGGCCAGACATAATCTTTGGGCCTTTCTCCACCACCTGATCCTTCGGGAAATGCGGCTTGCCCTTGGGGCCAGCTTGCCATCGTCAGCCATTAGCATCCTATTCGCCACTTTTGCATGGGGCCACCACGGCCCCTGTCGGTGCGGCAAGATGAGCAGCGGTCCTTTACCCCAAGTCGTCTGGTTCAAACGCGATCTGCGGCTGGAGGATCATGCCGCGCTGCACCGCGCCGCGATGGCGGGGCCGGTTGTTGCTCTCGTCATTGTCGAGCCTGATTATTGGCGCGGCCCCGATACATCCGGGCGGCAATGGCGGTTCTGGCGCGCCTGCATGGCGGATCTGGCCGAGGCGATTGCCCGGCGCGGGGGGCGGCTGTGCCTGCGCGTGGGCGATGCGGTGGGTGAACTCGAAGCATTGCGCGCCCAGATCGGGCCTTTTGCGCTCTGGGCGCATGAGGAGACGGGCAATGCTTTCACCTTTGCGCGGGATCGGACGGTGCGTCGCTGGGCGCGGGCGCAGGGTGTGCCTTTCGTCGAATTGCGCCAGTTCGGCGTCATCCGGGGGCGGGGGCTTAACCGCGATCATTGGGCCGCCGCGTGGGATGCGATGATGGCCCAGCCCTTGTTGCCGGTCCCCGACATTGTGTGGCAATCGGCGCCGGGGCGTGATGCCTTGCCCGGCGCGGGAGCCTTGGGGCTGGTGCCCGATGATGCGGGCGCTGCGGAAGCGGCCGGGCGGGCCGCCGCGCTCTCCACGCTGGGCAGTTTCCTGTTCGAACGGGGCGAGCATTACACCAAAGCCATGTCCTCTCCGCTCAGCGCGCCCGATGCCTGTTCGCGCCTGTCTTGGCATCTGGCCTATGGCTCGGTGTCCATGCGCGAAGTGTGGCAGGCCACCCGTCAACGCTATGCCGATTTGCCCGATGAGGCGCGCCATTGGCGTCAGGCGCTGCGCAGCTTCATGGCGCGCCTCCATTGGCATTGCCATTTCATCCAGAAACTGGAGAGCGAGCCGGAGGCCGAGTTTCGCCCTTTTGCCCGCCGCTATGTCGGCCTGCGTCCGCCCGCCGATCCCGCGCGCCTGGCCGCATGGGCGCAGGGGCGCACCGGCTATCCCTTTGTCGATGCGGTGATGCGCGCCCTGCAAGCCACGGGATGGACCACCTTTCGCATGCGCGCCATGCTGATGAGCTTTGCCGCCTATGACCTATGGCTGCCCTGGCAGGAAGCGGGGCTGGTGCTGGCGCGCGCCTTCATTGACTATGAACCGGGCATCCATTGGCCCCAATGCCAGATGCAGGCGGGAGAAACCGGGATTAACACGGTGCGCATCTATTCCCCCATAAAGCAGGGGATGGATCAGGACCCGGAAGGCCGGTTTATCCGCGCATGGGTGCCTGAACTGTCCAATGTGCCGGGCGCATGGCTGCATGCCATGGACAAGATGGACCGCGCCCAGCGAGAGGCTTTGTGCCCCGACTACCCCGTACCCATCGTGGATCACGGCGCGGCGGCGAGGGCCGCGCATCAGGCCATTGCCGCGCTGCGCTCCACGCGAGAGGCGCGGGCCGAGGCGGACAGCGTCCAACGGCGGCATGGCAGCCGCAAACGCACCACCGCACGCAAGAAAGAGGCCCAGTCCAGCGCGCGAAAGGCCGAACGCGAGCAAATCCCGCAGATGCAGTTCGACCTCTAGGTTGCGTTACAGGTTTTTCCAAAGGCGCAAGAGCCGCAAATTCATGCGGCCCTCCAACCCGATCCGATCAGCGGCAGGTCACATTGCCCCGGTCGATCTCGCGGCCCAGCAAGCCGCCGCCGGCCAGACCCAAGATCGTGCCCAGCGTGCGGTCGCCATTGCCCGCGATCTGGTTGCCCAGCACGCCGCCCAGCGCCGCGCCGACCACAAGGCCGGTCGTGCCGTTGCTGCGGCGGCAGTAATAGCGCCCGTCATTGCCGCGCCAGATGCGATCATTGCGCGACATGCGGCGATATTCCATCCGGCGCCCATGATCCCGGTAATCCTCGCGATATTCGTCATGGCCGCGGCGGCCATAGGCGGGCGCCCAAGGCGGAGGATCGGCCAGCGCCGGGGTGGCGATGGGCAGCATCACGGCCGCAAGGGCGGCGGAAAGAACAAGTTTGCGCATGGGTTTGGTATTCCTTTATTGGATGTTTGATCTCTTGCTGACCAACTTTGTGGCACGCGAATCAGCAACCGGAGATGAACAAAATGGCCCTGCGCATAGGGGCAATCGTCGGAGGCGTTTTGGCCCGCCCATGCCCATTGTGCCATCTGGCAAAGGCGCCAGGGCGTTACCATGTTGGGATGATGAGCAATTGCACGTTGAAAAAAGCCCCTTCCTTTAACGGCCTTGTGCGATGAGCCGGGCGCGTTCCGTGCCCAGCGGAAGGCTGGCGCGTCTGGCCGGACTGGGGCAATTGGCGGGCGGCGTCGTGGGCGGCGCCTTGGCCGAAGGGGTGCGCCGTCTGGCCCAGGGGCAGCGGCCTTCATTGTCTGACGTGTTGCTGACCCCGGCCAATGCGCTGCGCACCGCCGATCAATTGGCCCGGATGCGCGGCGCGGCGATGAAATTGGGCCAGATGCTCTCGCTTGACGCGGGCGATCTGCTGCCCGCCGAACTGGCCTCCATCCTCGCCCGCCTGCGCGAAGCGGGGGATACGATGCCGCCGAGCCAGCTCAACCGCGTGCTGACCGCGCAATGGGGGCGTGATTGGCGGGGCCGCTTTGCCCGCTTTGATCCGCGCCCTTTGGCGGCGGCCTCGATCGGACAGGTGCATCGCGCCGCCCTGCATGACGGGCGCGAGGTGGCGGTCAAAGTGCAATATCCCGGCGTCGCGGCCAGCATTGATGCCGATATAGACAATGTCGCGACCTTGCTGCGGCTCTCCGGGCTGCTGCCCGAAACGCTCGATATCGCGCCCCTGTTGGCCGAGGCCAAAGCGCAACTGCACGAGGAGGCCGATTATCAGCGCGAGGCCGAGCAGATGCGCGGCTATGGCGAGAGGCTGGCGGGCGACGCGCGCTTCGTGGTCCCCTCGCCTGTGGCCGAGCTGTCGGGCAAAACGGTGCTGGTCATGGACTATATCGCCGGGGCGCCGATTGAAACCCTGGCCAATGCCACGCAGGCGCAGCGCAACAGCGCCATGGCGGCGCTGTTTGATCTGGTGCTCAAGGAGATCTTTGTCTTTGACGCCATGCAGACCGACCCCAATTTTGCCAATTACCGCTGGCAGGCCGAGAGCGGGCGCATCGTGCTGCTGGATTTTGGCGCGGCGCGGCCGGTATCGCCGCAAACCCGCAGGGCGTATCGCGCGATGTTTGCCGCCGGACTGGCGGGGAATCGCGACAGGTTGATCGAAGCGCTGGTCGAGGGCGGGTTTGTCGGCGCCGCCATGAGCCGCAAGCATCGCCCGGCATTGGCCGAAATGGTTGATTTCATGATAGGGCACCTCAACCGCCCTGGCCTGTTCGACTTTGCCGACCACAGCTTTGTGGGCCATGTCCGCCATCTGGGCGAGGGCATCGCGCGCGACCGCGCAACATGGCACGTGCCTCCCGCGCCTACTCTGTTTGTCCAACGCAAGGTGAGCGGGACCGCCATGCTGGCCGTGCGGATGAAGGCGCAATTGCCGTTGCGCGACATGGTGGCGGGCGCGCTTGACGATGGCCCGGAACGGTTGCGCGAAAACTGAAGCATTCTTTCCAAAACCGGCCGATGGGGCTATGAAAGGCGATGAATGCGCCGTTCAGAGCGCATCGGAACGGGGAGAGCGCGATGCTGACAAGGCACGCTACAGGCTCGGTTTGCGCCGATGAGAGGCTGGATTACTGGAATGACCTGATTGCCGATATGTTTCCAGGCATGACGGTCGATGGCGCGCGCGACATCGACGCCAGTTGGACCGGATGCCGATTGGGCGATTTCGGGCTCAGCCTTGCGCTTTCGCAACGCTCATCGGTGCGGCGTTGGGCGGGCGCCGCGCCGCAAGGCGGGGGTGAACGCGGGCTGATCCATTTCCAGTCGCAGGGTTTCAGCGCAACCGAGCAATGCGGCCGCCATGCCGCCCTGTTTTCCGGCGATCTGACCTTTTGCGCGCCCGATGAGCCGTATGGCATCGAGATTTCCGACCGCAACGCCATGTTTGTGATTGATTTTCCCTGGGAAGCGCTACGCCGCTTCGGCGGACGCCCCGGCATGGTACTGCGGCACAGGGCGCCTTCGCTGGGCGTGCTGCGCGGTTTCATCGCCTCGATCTTTGCCCAGAACTGGAGCGACGAGCATGCGCCCGCCGAAGCTGATGCCTTGGGTGAGGTGTTGATGCGCCTGCTGTGCAACGCAATGCAGGCGCAGGACAGCGGGTCCGGGGCGGGCGCTGATCTGCGCGAACGCGTGTTGGCCTTTGTCGAGGACAATCTGGCCAATGGCGCGCTGCGCACCGGAGCGATTGCCCAGACCCTCGGCGTACCCGCGCGCGAGGTGCAGATGGTCTTTGCCGAAATGGCGACAACCGCCAGCGATTATATCAATACGCGCCGTCTGGCGCTGGCCGCCGACCGTTTGCGCAAGGGAACGCGCGGGGCCTCGCTCAGCGATCTGGCCTATGAACTGGGCTTTTCCGATGCCGCCCATTTCAGCCGCCGCTTCCGCGAGCGCTTTGGCGAAACACCCAGTTTTTATGCCACCCGGTTTCGCGCATAGGGCCGTTCGTTCAAGCAAAGCGCGCCCGGTCGTTCAAGACAGGCAATGCTATAAACGATAACGTTTCCTCCATCAGGGCGGGCAAACCGTCCAAGGGGAGAGGAAACATCATGCGACACCATCTCTTGCTGTGCAGCGCGGCGGCTTTCGCACTGGCGGGCGCCCCGGCCATGGCGCAACAGGCATCATCCGAGCCCGCCATTGGCGAAATCGTCGTCACCGCGCAAAAGCGTTCGGAAAATGTCCAGAACGTGCCGATCGCCATCAGCGCCTTCACCGCCTCGGCGCTCAAAGAGCGTTCGGTCACTTCGGTCGCCTCGCTTTCGGCGCTGGCGCCCAATGTCAATCTGGATGGCGGCACGCCCTTTTCGGGGTCCTCGGCGGTGCTTTCGGCCACGATCCGCGGGATCGGGTCGGATGATTTTGCCTTCAATATCGATCCGGGCGTGGGCATCTATCTCGACGGCGTCTATCTGGCGCGCACGGTCGGCGCCAATCAGGATCTGCCCGATGTGGAGCGGGTCGAGGTGCTCAAGGGGCCGCAGGGCACGCTGTTTGGCCGCAACACCATCGGCGGCGCCATCAGCATCGTCACCCATGATCCCGGCAAGGAGTTCAAGGGCAGTTTCGATGCCACCACGGGCAGTTTCAACATGGTCAAATTGCGCGCCACGGTCGATGTGCCGCTGACCGACGGCCTGTTTTCCTCGCTGACGGTCTCGGGCATCAACCGTCAGGGCTTTTTGAAGCGCATTCCCTATCCCGACCAGCGCGCGGGCAATTCGGATTCCTATACCAAATTTGCCAATGCCGATTATGCCAATGGCTCGCGCGAGGGCGGCGACAACAGTGTCAGCCTGCGCGGCAAGCTGAAGTGGGACAATGGCGGGGCGATTACCGCCACCTTTACCGGCGACTATACGCGTCAGGACAGCCCGGCGCAGGCGACCAAGCTGCTGGGTGTGTTCCCCAATGTGCTCGGCCCCTTTGCGGGGGCAAACCATCTGCCCGGCACCGCTTTTGATCCCACATCGACCACGGGCTATCTGTTTGCCGGTCTCTATAATTTCTGCATCGCCAGCACGCCCGCCCAGATTGCCGCGCGCAATGCGCAGGCCCTGTGCGGCCCGCGCGGCACGCAATATAATCCTCAGTATCAAATGGCAGGCCTTGGCAGCGTCAATGTTGACGGCAATCCATTCAATGACCGGCTGCCGTGGGATTCGCGCTTCCTGATCGCCAACCCGGATCTGAGCTATGCCAACGGTCCCAGTTTCACCAAGTTGACGGCATGGGGCCTTGGCGGCACGGTGCAGGCCGAAGTCAGCCCCAGTCTGACCATCAAATCGATCACCGCCTATCGCCAGACCAACTGGAAGGGCGGGGTGGATGCCGACGGCTCGCCGCTTTCCTTCCTTGAACTGAGCTTTACCCAGAACCAGTGGCAATTGAGCCAGGAACTGCAATTGCTGGGCCGCGCTTTTGACAAGAAGCTGAACTATGTGCTGGGCGCCTATTATTTCAAGGAAAAGGGCGATCTGCATGACTATGTGAACTTTGCCGAGGGCTTGCTGCAGGTGGACGGCCCCAACAAATTCAACACTGAAAACTGGGCGCTGTTCGGCCAGATCGATTTCCGTCCCAGCGATCTGCTCGGCTTCACCGCCGGCGGGCGCTACACGCAGGAGCGCAAGCTGTTTGAGGGCGGGCAGCAAGATCTGAACGGCGGCAATTACAAGCTGTTCGGCTGCGCCGCGGGCGATGGCACGATTGCGCCCTATGGCAGTTTCCCGCTGGCCCCGCCGGTCGCGGCGGGCGGACCGCCCTGCTATGCGGCGCTGTCCTATCCCAATCCCGCCAATCCGGTGCAGGTCTATGTGCCGGGCGTCAACCGCAAGAGCTTTTCCAATTTCTCGCCCAAGCTGGGGGTGCAATTGCATCCCTCGCGTGACATCATGATTTATGGCTCATGGTCGAAAGGCTATAAGACCGGCGGCTGGACAACGCGCCTGACCAACCCGCAGGGCAATGTCGCGCCCGATTTCAACGAGGAAAAGGCCACCACCATCGAGGCTGGCATCAAATCCAGCCTGCTCGACCGCCATCTGCAAGTGAACATGGCCGCCTTCACCACCGCCTACAAGGGCGTTCAGCTCAACATCCAGATCGGCACTTCGCCCACCATCGCCAATGCGGGCGATGCGCGGATCAAGGGGCTGGAGCTGGAGGTCGTGGCCGCCCCGGTGCGGGGCCTGACCATCAATGGCGCGGTGGGCTATATCGATGCCCATTACACCTCGCTGCTGCCCGCAGCTTTGGTCAATGCCAGCCCTATTCCCGGCATTCAGGCGGGCATCTATGTCGGCGCGCCTTTGCCCAAAACGGCGAACTGGAAGATCAATGTCTCGCCCCGCTATGAGATGAAGCTGGGCAATGGCGGCTCCTTCGTGGTGCTGGGCGACTGGACGCATACGACCGAGGTGTGGAACGATATCGCCCGCGCCCTGCTGCTGCGCCGCCCCACCAATGATATGTTCAACGCCAGCCTTACCTATAATGCGCCCGATGCCAAATGGTCGCTCACGCTGGGCGGGACCAATCTGAGCGACACCCGCTATCTTACCAGCGGCGGGTTGAATATCGCGGCGGGCACGGCCTTTGGCACCTATAACCGCCCGCGCGAATGGTATCTGCGCTACGGCATGAAGTTCTGAAGTCTGCCTTTTGCGGTCCAACGCCCTTGTCCCGCGCCATGGCTTGGTCAATAGCGTGGCGACCGGCCTGATTGAAAGAATGTGATATGGATCATGCGTTTCGTCTGTTGATTGATGGCGCTTTGGTGGATGGGGCGGGCGCGATGCCTGTTATCAACCCCGCCACGGGGCAGGTGTTTGCCACGGCCCCGCGCGCGGATGCGGGGCAATTGGACGCGGCGGTGGCGGCGGCAGGCCGCGCCTTTCCGGGCTGGGCCGCGCGCTCCTATGCCGAGCGGCGGGCATTTCTTGAGCGCTTTGCCGATGGCGTTGAGGCGCGGTTCGAGGAGCTGGCCCGGCTGATGACGCTGGAGCAGGGCAAACCGTTGGATCAGGCGCGCTTTGAGGTGGGCGGCACGATTGCCGGGCTGCGCTGGTTCGCCGCGCAGGAGATCGCGCCCCACATCATCCGCGATACGCCGAGTGAGCGGATCACCGAACATCGCAGCCCATTGGGCGTGGTGGCCGCGATCACGCCGTGGAATTTTCCGCTGATCCTGCTGGTGGTCAAACTGGCGCCCGCGCTGATCACCGGCAATGTGGTGATCGCCAAGCCCGCGCCGACCACCCCGCTCACCACGCTGATGCTGGGCGAAGTGGCCGCCGACATTCTGCCGCCGGGCGTGTTTCAGACGCTGGCCGATGCCAATGATCTGGGCGGGGCGCTGACCAGCCATCCCGGCATTGCCCATGTCAGCTTTACCGGATCGACCGCCACCGGCAAAAAGGTGCTGGCCAACACGGCCGACACGCTCAAGCGCTTTACGCTGGAGTTGGGCGGCAATGATGCGGCGCTGGTGCTGGACGATGCCGACGTGACCAAGGTGGCGCCCGCCATCTTTGGCGCGGCCATGGTCAATGCCGGGCAGGTGTGCCTGGCGGCCAAGCGCGTCTATGCCCCGCGCGCGATGTATGATGATCTGTGCGATGCGCTCGGCGATCTGGCGCGCGCGGCCGTGGTGGGCGACGGGCTGGATCAGGGCAGCCAGATCGGCCCGGTCCAGAATGCGGCCCAATATGCCAAGCTGATCGACTATCTGGCCGAGGCGCGCGAGCAGGGCCGGATCGTGGCCGGGGGCGCCGCGATTGAGCGCGAGGGCTATTTCATCGCCCCCACCATCGTGCGCGACCTGCCCGATGATGCGCGGCTTGTGCGCGAGGAGCAGTTCGGACCGGTGCTGCCGGTGCTGCCCTATGACGATCTGGGCGAAGCTGTCGCGGCCATCAACGCCAGCGAATATGGGCTGGGCGGCACGATCTGGACCGGCGATGCCGAGCGCGGCGAAAGGGTGGCGATGCTGATCGACAGCGGCACGGTCTGGGTCAACCGCCATCTCGACCTGCCTTTCGATGTGGCCTTTGGCGGGGCCAAGCAGTCGGGGTTGGGGCGGCAACAGGGGATGGAAGGGCTGCTGGAATTCACGCAGGCCAAGATCATCAACGTCGCCAAGGGTTGAACCGGCAAGGGAGGGGATATTCATGACAGAGCCTTATGTGCGCAGCGATGTCGCCGCCTTTCTTGCCGCCGGGCAGGCGAGCGGCGCACCCGCCATCAACGAACTGCCCGTGGCCGAGGCGCGTGCCGCCATTCGCGCCATGGGGCGGGTGATGGATCTTCCTCCCGAACCTTTGGCGGTGGTGCGTGATCTGGCCTGCGGCGCGATCCCGCTGCGCTTTTATGATGCGCGCGCGGTGCGTGATCCCGGGCCGCTGATCCTGTTCTTTCATGGCGGCGGTTTCGTCTTTGGCGATCTCGACAGCCATGATTCCTTTTGCCGTTTTATTGCGCAGCGCTGCGATCTGCCGGTGCTGGCGGTCGACTATCGCCTTGCCCCCGAGCATCCCTTTCCCGCCTTTGCGCAGGATGCCGAAGAGGTTGCGCGCTGGGCTGCCGCCGGGCCGCAACCGCTGGGCCATGCGCCGACCGGGCTGATAACCTGCGGCGACAGCGCAGGCGGACATATGGCGGTCCTTGTGGCGCAACGGTTGGGAGCCATCCCGGCGGAGCGTCCGGTGTTGGCGCAATGGGCGTTCTACCCCTTTCTGGGCGCGGGCGATGACTGGCCCTCGTTCCACGCCTTTGGCGAGGGTTATATGCTGACCCGCGCCGCGATGGATTGGTTCGATGCGCTGTGCGGCAAGCCGGAGGGGGATGAACGCTACAACCTGTTGCTGGGGCCTGTTCCTTCCACCCCGCTGCTGATCCAGACCGCCGCGCTTGATCCGTTGAGCGATCCGGCGCGCTTTTATGCCGACAAGGGGCGGGCGGCAGGCGCCAAAGTGGTGCAGATCGAGGCCGAGGGCATGATCCACGGCTATGTCAACATGCGCGCGGCCTTGCCCTCGGCCCAACAGGATGTGGAAAACCTGCTGGCCGCCGGATTGGCGCTGCTGGAGGATTGAAGTTCAAGGGGGCGCGCCGTTCCTTTCGCCTCGGCCCGCCCCTGTGCCGCAAAATTTACCAGCCCACCATGACCGACTTGGTTTCGGTGAAGGCCTCCACCCCATGCCGCCCATGTTCGCGGCCCAGCCCCGATTGGCGGAACCCGCCAAAGGGCAGGGCAAATTCCATGCCCGACCCGTTGATCTTGACCGACCCCGAACGCAGCTTTTTCGCCATCGCATGGGCATTGGCCAGATTGGCGGTCCAGACATAGGCCGAGAGGCCGTAAATGCTGTCATTGGCCCGCGCGGCCAGAGCGTCGAGATCGTCGTCGCCAAATTTCATGACCGAGAGGACCGGGCCGAAGATTTCCTCGCGCACGATCGACATGGAGGGATCGGCATCGACAAAGATCGTGGGGTTGACGAAATAGCCCGGCCCGGATGGCGCATCGCCGCCCGTAATCAGCGTGGCACCTTCACCCCGGCCCGCCTCGATATACGCCATCACCTTGTCGCGCTGAGGCCCGGAAATCAGCGGTCCGAGCGCCACGCCCTCCTCGGTTCCCGGCCCGACGCGCAGGTTTTGCGTGAAGGCGACCAGCCCCTCGATAAAGCGGTCAAAGATCGCTTCGTGCAGGAACAGGCGCGATCCGGCCGCGCAGACCTGGCCGCTGTTGCCGAAAATGCCCATGGCCACGGCGGGAATGGCGCGGGCGAGATCGGCATCGGGAAACACGATGCTGGCCGACTTGCCGCCCAGTTCGAGGCTGACCCGTTTGAGATCGCCCACGCTCTGATGCAGGATCGCCTTGCCGGTGGCGGTTGATCCGGTAAAGCTGATCTTGTCGATGCCGGGATGGGCCACCAAGGCTGCGCCCGCCTCGGCGCCAAGGCCGGTCACAACATTGACGACGCCTGCGGGAAATCCCGCCTGCGCCACCAGTTCGGCCAGACGCAGCCCGGTCATCGGCGCCAGTTCGGCAGGTTTGAGCACCACCGTACAGCCCGCCGCCAAGGCCGCCGAAACCTTGGTGCAGGTGATCGCAAAGGGCGCGTTCCAAGGCACGATCAGGGCCGCCACGCCCAGCGCCTCATGCGTGCTATAGCCATGCCAGTTGCCCGGCACCGACATGGGGACCGTTTCGCCCGTCAGGCGCCGGGGCCAGCCCGCGTGATAGCGGATCGCGCTGATTGCGCTGCCCGCGGCCATCATGCGCGAGATGCCATAGGGCATGCCATTATCGATGGTTTCCATCGCGGCCAGTTCGTCGCGGTTTTCCTCGACCAGATCGGCAAGGCGCAGCAGGAGCCTTTCGCGCTCGGCCGCGGGCATGGCGGACCATGAGGGGGCATCAAAGGCGCGGCGCGCGGCACGCACGGCTTGATCCACCTCCTCCGCGCCGCCGGCGGCAATCGCGCCGATCGCGGTCTCACGCGCGGGATCGAGCACCGGGATGGTCGCCCCGGAGCCTTTGCGCCAGGCGCCGTCGATGAAATGGCCCGAAAGGGCGGCGATCCGCTGGCTTGCGGTTTCAAAGATCGGGTTCATGCTTTTCGCTCCTGACGCGCGGATTGGACAATGAGGTCGCTGGCTTTCTCGCCGATCATCACGGCGGCGGCATTGGTGTTGGCCCCCACCAGCAGCGGCATGATCGATGCATCGGCCACGCGCAGGCCGCCTATGCCATGCACCCGCAATTGCGGATCGACCACCGCTTGCGCGCCCGTGCCCATCGCGCATGTGCCCACAGGATGATGCACCACGCCCGACAATTGCGCTTTCATCGCGTCCAGCGCCTCATCGCTGGCAACATGCGCGCCGGGCAGGGTTTCCTCGATGATGTAATCGGCAATCGGACCATGGGTGAAGATCCGCCTTGAAATCGCCAGCCCCTTTTTCAGCACATCCCAGTCGCGCCCATCGCCCAGCAGATTGAGATGGATGCGCGGGTTCGACCGGAAATCGCCATCGCGCAAGGACACGCTGCCCCGGCTTTTGGGACGCAGCAGGCAGATGGAATTGTAGAAGCAGTCCTGCTTAGGGCGAGCAAAACCGGGGAACCAGATATTGGCATCCACCCGCACCGGGCTGGACATAATCTGCAGATCGGGCCGATCCAGCCCGTCCTGCGAACGGGCAAGGATGCAGGCCGCCGCGATCTGATTGGCAAAGGGGCCGGAACGCAGGAAATACCAGCGCAGAAAGGCCAAAGCGGCGCGGTCAAAGCGCAATTGCTGGGCAAAGCTGTGGGGCGGGGCGGCGTCATATTGATGGGCAAGGCGGACATGCTCCTGCAGATTTTGCCCGACGCCCGGCAATTCATGGACAAGGCCAATGCCATGGCGCGCCAGATCGGGCGCCCGTCCAATGCCCGACAACATCAGCAATTGCGGCGACCCATAGGCTCCGCCGCACAGCACGATCTCGCGCCGGGCCGTGGCGGTCTGCTCGACGCCTTCCTTGTCAAAGGCGATGCCCGTGGCGCGCTTGCCGGAAAACAGGATTCGGCTGACTTGCGCATGGGTGATGATGCGCAAGTTGGCGCGTTCGCGGATCGGGTCGAGATAGGCTCTGGCCCCGCCGCAGCGCTCGCCATGTTTCAGCGCGACCTGCACATCCGCGCAGCCTTCATTGTCGATCCCGTCATAATCGGGATTATAGGCATAACCCTGCAGGGCGGCCGAGGCGCGCAATTCCTCGGCCATCAGGCGCGAGACATCGACCGGGCGCACACCGATGGGGCCGCCTTTGCCGCGCCGCGCATTGCCGCCGGTCCAATGGTCCTCGCTCCTTTTGAAATAGGGCAGGAGGCTTTTGTAGTCCCAACCCGTGCAGCCCAGCGCCGCCCAATCGTCGAAATCGAGCGGATGGCCCCGGAAATGCACCGTGCCGTTGATCGAGGATGACCCGCCCAGCACCCGCCCACGCGGCAGGGGAAAGACCTTGCCCCCCAGATGCGGTTCAGGCTCGGAGGCAAATTGCCAAGTCAGCGCGGGATTGCGCAAAGCCTGAAGAAAGCCCAGCGGCATGCGGATATAGGGATGGGTGGCCTTGCCCCCGGCTTCAAGCAGGAGGACGCGGTTTTGCGGATCGGCGCTCAGCCGGTTGGCCAGCACGCTGCCCGCCGATCCGGCGCCCACGATGATATAGTCGAATTCCAGTTTGGACACTTTGGGATTCCTTGGGTCGGCGGCGCTTCAGGCCAGCCAGAGAAAGGAGGTGGCCCGCGAGCCGCAATTTCGGGTGCAGCTCTGATGGAGGAGCGCCAGCAGCGGATCGTCGGCCCGCCCATCGGGCAGCGCCAGATGGTGACGGATCGGGCGCCCCATCCCCCGCAACACATCGCGGGCCAGCATGAGGTCGGTATAGGTCGTCAGGCCGATCACCGTCGCGGCCCCGTTCACAAGGCTGGCTTTTTCGCCCGTCAGCAGGCGGATCATCTCGCCCTGCGGATCGATGGACCTATGGCCAAAGGCGTCCGCCCTTGCCCTCAGCGCGGCGGCCTCGGGCAGGCGGGCGTCGAGAAGGAACATCGCGCCCGCTCGCCTTTGCGCCATGACTGGCGGCGCGACGGCCAGACCGAGCAGCGCGCCCGTTACGCCCAGCATATAGCGGCGGGAAAGCTGCGGCCCGCTCATTTGCGCCCCTTCCGCGCCAGCCAGTCGGCCACCTGCGCCAATTCGCGGTCGGTCAGTTCGACGCGGGTAAAGGTGGGCATGTTGACCAGCCCGTTGCGCACCACCGCCTTGACATAATCGGCGGTCAGATCGCGCCGGTCGGGCAATTCGGCCTGCCCTTTGGGCACGCGGCGGGCCAGCATGAATTTGCCGGTGCTGGGGCCGATATGGCAAAAGGCGCATTTCTGGCCGAACAGCTTTTCGCCCGGATTGGCCGATTGCGCGCCGTAAAAGATCGCCCCCAGCGCGGTGGTGGCGATGGGCGTGGCGTTGGCTGATTTAGGCGCTGACGGGCCTTGCGCCGCGGCGGGCATGGCGATCAACGTCAGGGCGGACACAAAGGCAGAAATGCGGATCATGGCCGGTCTCCCCCATGGGCGCGGCTGCCGATACCGTTGCGGCCCGGCGCGATGATGTTGTTGGGGTCCAGCGCGGATTTGACGCGGTTGTTGAGCCGCGCCAGCGCGCCATCGGCAAAGTCATAGGTGGCGGCCACCTCGTCCATATAGGAAATATGGCCGCGATATTCGCCAAAGCCGCTGGCGGCGGCCTCTTTCAGCAAGTGGCGATAGAGCTTGTCCACGCGCGCGATGGCTTCCGGCTCGTCGCGGTTGTAAAGGATAAGGCTGACATTGTTGATGTGGCGCCGCCCGATCGTGAAACTGGCGTAATAATCCTGCCCGACATCTTCATAATAGGCCTTGATCTTTTTGGCATAGGCCAGCGCCATCGCACCGTCCTGGGGCAGAACCGGGGCAAAGCTGAGATGCCCGCCGCGTCCGCCATACCAGTTGACCGATTGCAGCCCCATCGTGGTGGGGATGCCGGTGGCCGATTTTTCCAGCGGATCGCCGCGTTTCCACAGTTCGAACTGCAACTGACCGCCCAGACGCGGTTCGAACAGGCGGCGGATCAGCGCGACCTGTGCCATCACGCTGCCCTCATCGCCAAACAGGCTGATCTTGGCATTCCACCAGCCAAGGCCCAGCTTGGCCATCATCTTTTCCGAAATGCTGTCGGGCAGGGCGCCGGGGCCATCATACCAATCGGCGCGCTGAGACATGGTCGATGCCGCGCGCACGGGCGAACCGAACACAATATTGTGCTGGATGATGTCGCGGCGGCGCAGGTCGCATAGGATATCGAGCGCCCATTCCGCATCGTCGAACCGGGGCAGGGCCAGCGTGATCTTGGCCGTCATTTCCGGTTCGGGTTGCAGCCACACCCCCGCCTTGACCACCACGCCAAGATTGGACTGCATGAACATCTGGTCCCAGCCGGGGCCATAGCCGTATTTATAGCTCTGCCAGCCCTTGGCCCCGGCCATCGCGCCCATGCCGGTGCGCAGCAGCGAGCCATCGGGCATCACCACTTCCAACCCGCACAGCGTTTCACAGTGGTCGCCATAGGGGGTGTAGCCGATGCCGCGATCGAGCGCATTGCCGATCACACTGCCCCAAGAATTGCCCGGCACGCTCATCCACAGCGAGGGGGCATGCTGGCGCAGATGGCGGAACAGGTCGAAATAGCCGACCCCCGGCTCGATCAGGCAGGAAGCCTGTTTCTCGTTCACATCCAGAATGCGGTTCATCCGCGAAAGATCGAGGATGAGGTCGCCCTTTTCCTTGGGCGAAGAGGCGCCATAGCCCAGATTCTTGCCCCGGCTGACCGGCCAGAGCGGGGTCTTGTGCTGATTGGCGATGCGGATGATGGCCTGCACCTCCTCCACCGTCGAAGGGGCAAGGATCGCGCTGCAATCATGGTCCAGCCCGTCGCCCATGGCATAGGGGTCGATGTAGGTCTGGCGGTCCTCTTCGCCCGAGAGCACCCATTGATCGCCAAGCGCGCGGCGGAAATCGGCCAGCGCCTTGTCAAAGGTCGCGGCATTCATGCCATGGGGCAACTGGATCGACATGGTGTCTCCTTTCACGCCTTGGCGGCGGCCTGTTGGCCGGCCCAGTGGCGCGGGTGGAATTGCCAGCCGATGCCCGCCGCCACAAAGGCCACGGCCGCCACCACGATGAAGGGCACGGTAAAGCCGCCGGTCTTGTCCACGCCAGCGCCGATGGCCACGATCCCGGCCGCCGCGCCCAGATGGAAGGCCGCCGTCAGCAGCGAGATGACCTGTGGCAGCGCCCGCACGCCATAGATATGGCGCGCCAGCACCGGCGCCTGAACGATTACCCCGCCATGCGAAACGCCGCGCAGGATGGTGAAAACAAGGAAAGTGGCATAACCGGCCAGGGGGAAGGTGGCCAGCGCCGCCACGCCGCACAGCGCCCAGCACAGCGCCACACCCTTGGTCGAGAGCCGGTCGAACACCCAGCCGAACAGGATCTTGCCCAGCCCGGAAATCAGCATGACGATGGTAAAGCCCAGCGCCGCCACCGTCGCGCCCAGCGTGGTGTGCTTTTCGATGAACAGCGGGATATATTCATTGATGCCGTTGCTGATCACGCCCGACAGCGCGGTGGCGAGAATCAGCATCCAGAATTGCGGCGTCTTGCGGAACGAGGCGAAATCCTCGCCCAGATCGGGCGCGGCGCCGGTGGGGCGTCCCTTGCCGGGGTCCAGTTCGTCGGCGGTGTAGCCATAGGCCTCGGGCGTTTCATGCACCAGGAGCGAGATCGACAGACCCACCAGCACCAGCACGATCAAGCCTGCCGCGCCCGCCGTGGCATGCCATCCGAAATGGGTAACGCCCATGCGCGTGCTCATCGGCACGATAAATCCGGCCACGGCTCCGCCCAGCATGGCAAAGCCGGTGTTGCGCCCAAGGCTGGCCGAATACCAGCGGGCCAGCGTCACCTGAACGGCGATCACGCTCCATACCGAACAGACCCCCGACACGGCGGCCAGCGCGTAGTAAAATGTCAGAGATTGGGCGAAGTAGAGCATACTGGTGGCAATGCCGATCACGAAAATCGAGGGCACCAGCACCTTCTTGGCCCCCACCCGCACCAGCAAAGGCCCGGCCACCAATCCGCCCAGCGCCGAGGTGGCCGATTTGATGGCCATGAAGCGGGTGGTTTCGCCAATGGTCCAATGCATCGATTCCAGAATGGGTTTGTACATCACGGGCATCATCATCGACACGCCCGCCAAGGCGATGCCCCACACGAGGAATCCGGCGATGATATTCATGCGCGCCTGACGATGCGCCTGGGCAACGGAGATGCGATCTCCAGTCATGGTCTTTCTCCTCGCGGGGTGGAGCTTGCTTGTCGCCCATCCCATATGTTTTTATAATTCAATGATATTTCTATCTGGCTGTTGGCTATCATGCCCCGCGCTGCCCTTCGGCCCAGATGCCGTGATTGCCCGGCGCCAACAGGCCCTGTGGGTCCAGCGCATCCTTGAGCTTTGAATAGAAACGGGCCATCGCGTTTTGGCCAAAGGCGAATTTGTCCTGCACATGATCGACCAGCGCGACATGGGCGCGATAAGGCGCGCAGCCCCATGTCGCCACTTCATCGCACAGATGGCGCACCGCCACGCGGGCGGCATCGACGCGGGCCTGATCGGCGGCATCAAACATCACCAGACTGGCGCTGACCATGCTGCGCGGGAAACAGAGCAGACCAAAGGCGCCGATCAGCCCGTGGCGCGCCATGGTTTCGCCCAGCAGGGTTTCGGTGCGGCGGGCGTAATCGGCATCGATGGGCAGGACCGGCGAAAAATCCATATGGCCGAAACTGTCGCCAAACACGCCTTTCAACCGGTCGAGCAATACCTGATTGGGGATGCCCGCAGCGATCAGGTCGCGCGGTTCGACATCCTCGGGACCGGCATCGCCTGCATATTGGCGCAGTTCCATGATCGCGCCGGGAATGGCGGCCACTTCGCGCTCCAGCACGGAGCGGCGGGCGGAAACCAGCGCTTCATGGCCATAAAGGCCGAAGCGCAAATTCCAGCGACCGGGGCGCAGCACCTGACGCAGGTTTTCGGCGGTAAAGTGCCCTTCGCCCGATCCTGTGGCCATGGGCGGCGAGGAAACCAGCATCGGCACCCCCTGAAGCACGCCCGATTGCAGCAGGCGGCGCACCATGGCGATCAGGGGCACGATGTCCCCCTCGGCCTCGCAGCGGATCGTGCCGGTGGCCATCACTTCGGGGCGGGGCATCAGATGCAGCCCGGCTTTGGTGACGATGCCCAGATTGGATTGCTTGAACAGATCATCGACCGCCGGACCAAAACCGCGTCTGTGCCTGTGCCATAGCGGGCTGTCGGGCAGGGCGCCTTGCCCCGTGCGCAGCAGCGAGCCATCGGGCAGCACCACCTCCATCCCGCACAGGGCCGAGGCATGATCGCCCATCACGTTATAGCCGATGCCATGCTCCAGCGCATTGCCGATGATGCTGCCCCAGCCCAGATCGGGTACGGACATCATCAGCGGCACATTGTCCCGGCGCAGCGCGGCATAGAGATCGGCAAAGCTGACGCCCGGTTCGATGACGGCGGTGCCGTGGGTGGCGTCGATGTCGAGAATCCGGTTCATCCGCGAGAGATTGATCACCACCGCGCCATCGGCAACCGGGGCCGAACCGCCATAGCCGTAATTGCGCCCCTTGGACGATGTCCAGACGTGGAGGCCCCGTTCGCGCGCGACTCGCAGCGCCGCCTGAACCTGTTCGACATTGGCCGGTTGGACGACCAGCGCGGGCTGATGGCCATGGGCGGCGGGGCCTTCAAACGGATCGTGAAAGGCGCGCTGACGCCCGCCATTCTCCACCACGCCCTCGGCCCCGAGCAAGGCGGCAAAGCATTCGCGCGCCGAGGACAGCGCGGCAAGATCCGGCACAGCGGGCGCAATCGCGGCTGACATGAAACGCTTCTCCCAAATGTTTGCGCCTCTCATTGCCGGAGGCTTGCAAAATAGAACACCATTCTATGAACGGCGCCGCTTGTCGTCAATGCCCAAAGTTCCACTTGACAGAATGGGGTTTCATTGAGCATTTGACGATTCGTGAATACACTTGTTTCCACGTCTTGGGAGAAGATGCAATGGCTGCTCGCACAGGGGCCGAATATAAGGCTGGGCTGAAGGATGACCGGGTGGTTTATCTGGGCGAAGGCAAGGTGGATGTGGCGAATGATCCGCGCCTTGCCGGGTCGGTTGATGGCATGGCCGGCTATTTCGACTGGCAGCACACCTATGCCGAGGATTGCCTGATTCCCGATCCCGAACGGTCGGGCGAAAAGATGAGCGTCAGCCTGATGCTGCCCAAAAGCGCCGAGGATCTGGCGATCCGCCATCGCGGGCTGGAGCGTCTGGCGCGTTATTCCAATGGCATGCTGGGGCGCACGCCCGACTATGTGAACGTGGTGCTCTCGGGCCATACCGCGCGCGCCGACATCTGGGCGCGGGGCAAGCCGGAGGGCTATGAACGCCTGAAGAAATTCCACCGCGAGGTGATCGAGGGCGACCTTTCGATGACTCACACCATCGTCCATGCGAATATCGACAAGAGCGTGGGCGATCTGGCGGGGATGAACACCGATCTGACGCTGCGCGTGGTGGGCCGCAATGAAAACGGCATCATCGTGCGCGGCGGCAAGGTGCTGGCCACGCTGGGGCCGCTTGCCGATGAACTCTATGTTTATTCCTCATCGCCGATCCCATCGGGCGGTGAAGATTATGCGCTGATCTTCTCGATTCCGGTCAACACCAAGGGCGTGATCCAGATCTGCCGCGACCATTACGGCACCAATGCCAGCATTCAGGACGCGCCTTTCTCGTCGCGCTTTGACGAACAGGACGCTTTTGTCATCTTTGACGATGTCGAAGTGCCCTATGAACGTGTGTTCTGCGAAGGCGATCTCAACGTTTACAACAACCTCAACCAGGGCGTTTCGCCGGGCAACACGCTGCAGCAGACGGCAATCCGCGCGATGGTGAAGCTGGAATTCGCCTATGACCTGTGTTCGAGCATCCTGAAGGTTTCAAACAGCATCGCCCGCCCCGATGCGGCCGAAATGCTGGGCGAGATCCACGCCTATCTCTCGTTGACCCGTGCGGCGATCGTGGCGGCCGAGGCGCGGGCGCATGACTGGGGGGCGGGGGCCTTCTTCCCGCATCGCGACCTCTCGGTGCTGCGCTGCGTGATGCCCGGCTGGATGACGCGGGTGAACCAGATCATCCGGGCCATCGGTTCGCACAATCTGCTTTGCACGCCGTCGCTGGCCCTGTTCGAGGATCCCGAAATCGGCGACATGCTGCGCAAATACCTGCCCGGCGCGGCAGGCATGAGCGCCGAGCAACGCGCCAGCATCATGCGCACGGCATGGGATTTTGCGGGTTCCGCGCTGGGCAGCCGCATCGAACTCTACGAAATGTTCTATCTGACCAGCCAGGGCCGCGCCCGTATCGGCGACCATATGTATGCCCAGCGCGACGGCGAATGGGGCCAGGTGCGCGAATTTCTGGCCAAGTCGGGCGCCATGCCCAACGTTGACTGGAAATGAGCGGAGAAAATATCGCGGCGCTGGAAGGAGACTTCCGCGCCGCCATGCGCCTGCTGGCCAGCGGGGTGGCCTTGGTCACCACGCTGGACGAGGCGGGGGCGCCCTGCGGCATTGCGATGACGGCCTTCATGTCGCTCAGCATGGATCCGCCCTCGCTGCTGCTGGCGATCAACCGGACGGCCTCGCTGCTGGCGCCGCTGGAAAGCAACGGGCGCTTTGCCGTCAACATTCTGGCCGCCGATCAGGCCGCAGCCTGCCAGACCTTTGTCACCACCGCGCCGGGCCAGCGTTTCGGCACGCTGGACTGGTGGATGGATGATGGCCTGCCGCTTGTGGAATCCTGCGTAGCCACTATCCTGTGCCGCGTTGAACAGACGGCCGATTTCGGCAGCCATAGGGTGGTGACGGGTGTGGTGGAAAGAGTGACCGTGGGCGGCGGCGAACCGCTGGTCTATGTCGATGGGCGCTATGGCCGGGTTGCCGTGAATGGCTGACATGCCCGAAGGCAGCAGCCGCGATCGTTTTCTGATCGCGGCTGACGATCAGTTTATCGAAAGCGGTTATGACCGCTGCACCATCCGCGCCATCGCCGCGCGGGCGGGCACCAGCCTTGCCTCGCTAAGCCGCAACTGGAGCGGCAAGCAGGAATTGTTCACCGAGGTTTTCCGGCGCCATTTCGATCCCATCCATGCCGCGCAAAATGCCGGTTTCGATGCGTTGGAGGCTTCGGGCGAACTGTCGGCCCGAGCGGTTATTGCCGCTTTCTTTGGTTCGGCCATGCTGGGCGAGGGCGCCGATGTGCAGAAAAGCCACCGGATCTACAGCCTCGCCCTTGTCGACCCATCCGAGGAAGCCCGCGTCATCACCCGCCAACTGGCCGAGCCCGTGCGGCGGCGGGTGATCGGCCTGCTGCGCCAATGTCTGCCCGATCTCAACGAGGCGCGTTTCTTCCTCGCCATGAATGTGGTGCTGGGCGTCTATATCTACCCCCTCGCGCGCGGGGAGCGTCTGGCCGGGGTGATGGGGTTCGATCTGGCCTCGCTCGACTGGAATGAGGCGGTGGGGATGTTGGCCGATATGGTGTGTCGGGGGATTGAGGGGTAAAGGGTAAAGGGTAAAGGGCCTCCGGCGGGCAAAGGGTCTCGACCCTTTGCAATCCCGTTACTGTCTAAGCTGCTCCAAGGTGGCAGCCGAGGTTGATGGCTTCAGCCTCGGAAATTTTAAAGCCTGCGGCGCAAACAAGCACGAGTTCGCCGCGCCGCAGGCTTTAATGATTTCGCGCGCGGCGCCCAACCGAACACCACCCCATTCATGGGATTGCAAAGGGTCGAGACCCTTTGCCCGCCGGAGGCATCCTTTCCCTATAAAAAGAGCGAGAGCCAAAGCCCCCGCTCTTCCCCATAATTCACGCTTCTTCCAAAGCCTTGACCGCGCTGGCCTCGGCCCAATTGCCATGCAGGCCGAAGCGCAGGCGCACCGGGATGGCGATGGTGGCGATGGGCCCGGCGGCAATATTGGTGGCCTCGAAGATCAGCAGGTCGCTGCTGCGGTTTTCCAGACGGTTGCAGACCATGACGATCCAGCCGTCGCCCTCGCGGTCCGAACCGGGGCGGGGGACGAAGCAGGGTTCCTGGATCGAGGACACCGGCCCGCACCACCATTTCTGCTCGGCCCCACTTTCCAGATCGACGAAGCCTAGCGTGTTCATCACCCAGCCACCCGCGCTGCCGCCTTTGAGTTCGACCGGCTGCGAAGGGTCGATCACGACCATCCAGCCATAGCGGTTCTTTTGTCCGGTGAAGCGATCATCGATGCGGGGAAATTCGCCGATCATGTCCGACAAGCGCTCGGATCGGTACTCCTCCTCATTCTGCGCAAGATCAACGCTCCATCGCGTCAGATAGGTTGCGCCTGCCACCGGATCGAAGGGCGCATCGTTGATGTCGGGGAAGAAGGGCATCATGTTATTGGCCGCCACGGGCAGGTCGAGATGCAGCTTTGTCCCGTCCTGATGCGCGTTCATGACATGGGCGGTAAAGCAATTGCCGCCCTTGAACCAGCGGATGTCCTGCGCGGTGGTTCCGGCCTTGCGCGGCATGACGGCCAGATAGGTCGGCTGCGAGGTATCAAAGCCGAAATGGGGCTTGCCCGCCTTCAGTCGCTCCCAACTGCTGGTCATCGGCATGACCGAAAACAGCGCATAATCGGGCGTGATCGCAAAATCATGCATCATGCAATAATAGGGTACCTCGAACCACACGTCATAGAGCAGCTCGCCCTCGGGGCTGATCTCGTAATAGGTCATGTCGCGGGTCAGCAGGCCCTTGGAGGCATAGCCAAAGCCGCACATATTGCCGGTTGCCGGATCGGTCTTGGGGTGTGCGGTGAAAGTTTCGCCCTTCATCCGCCCGTCGAAATCGGTGTAGCCCTGCGTTTCGAGGCTTACCGGGTCCATCACCAGCGCTGGACTGTCTTCTTTCAGCGCATAGAGCCGCCCGCCGTGGATATAGGCATTGGTGTTGGCCGTGCCGCGAATCTTGCCCTTGACGCTGTCATCATCGGTCAGAGGATTGCGATAGGCGC
Source organism: Novosphingobium sp. KACC 22771 (assembly GCF_028736195.1). GTDB lineage: Bacteria > Pseudomonadota > Alphaproteobacteria > Sphingomonadales > Sphingomonadaceae > Novosphingobium. The sequence continues at coordinate 501,068 of NZ_CP117882.1, forward strand.
CAAACAACGCGCGTCCGGCTTCGTTCTCCAGCTTCCACTTGTCGGTCTTGGCCCAGCGCTGGGTGAAATCCACCCGGCCGTCCTTGAAGCGGAACATCGAGATCATGCCATCGCCGTTGAACGCAATGTCATTGCCCAGCAGAGGCGGAAACTGATGCTCTGGCTGAACGCGATAAAAGCAGCCGTCCATTTCGGGCGGGATCGTGCCGCGCACATCAAGGTCATGGACGTTCGCTTCCACCCGCGACGGGGTGTTGAAGCCGGTGAAGGCCGGAACGTCGGGGAATGTGGTCATGTCATCGTCTCCCAAAGGCGCGTTGGGGGAGTCGCGCTGAAAATAGAATGATGTTCTATCGTGAGTCGGGCAAGCTGTCCAGATGGGGCGTGAAAGGGATAAAATACCTTAGATTCAGATCATTGATTGTGAATACGCCTGTAATCATCTTTCATTGACAGGCGCTGAATCGCGATTTATAAGAATGGCATTCCATCAGAAAGAACGAGACTAAAGCCGCGTCTGCTGATGAAGCCGAATTGTGATAACCGTGAAAGAATTGGGGAGGATTGAGATGAAACGTTGCGATCGCGCGGCGATGTTCCTGTTGGGCGTTGCGGCCAGCGCCCTGTTGCCCGCCGTGGCCCAGGCCGCCGAGGCGCCGCCGGCCCCGTCCAATGACGAAATCGTCGTGACGGCGCAATTCCGCAAGGAAAGCGCGCAAAAGACCGCCGTTTCCATCGACGTGCTCTCGGCCGAAACGCTGACGCGCGCGGGCGTGGCCCAGGCCACCGATCTTGCCCGCCTCTCGCCCGGCGTACAGATCACGCAGGGCGGCAGTGCGCTGCAGGTCTATATCCGCGGCGCGGGTGACTTCTCGACGACGGGCTATTCCAACCCCGCCGTGGCGCAGGCCTATGACGGCGTTTTTGCCGCGCGCAGCCAGTTCGTTGCCGCCACCTTCTATGACCTTGAGCGCGTCGAAGTGCTCAAAGGTCCGCAAGGCACGCTCTACGGCCGCAACGCCACGGGCGGCGCGCTCAACATCATCCCGGTTCAGCCCAAGCTGGGCCAGTTCGAGGGCTATGTCAGCGCCGGTTTCCAGAATTACAACGGCTATAATGCCGAAGGCGCGCTCAACATCCCGCTGGGCGACAAGGTGGCCGTGCGCGCCTCGTTCCAGGGCGTGTCGCGCGATGGCTATATCACCGACGGCACCGATGATGACAAGCATCACTCGCTGCGCCTGCAGGTAAAGGCCCAGCCGACAGAGGCGCTGACCCTGCGCCTTGGCGTCAATTATCAGCATCTGGGCGGGCGCGGCCCGGGCAAGGTGGTGTATGAACCCACCGCCCCCAACGCGCCGGGCATCACCAACCCCCAGCCGATCCTGCCCGCCAACCGCTGGACCTCGATCAACCAGTCGCTCAACACTCTGATCGGCAGCGTGACCGCGCCTCCCGGCATCTATCCGCTCGACACCAGCAAGGTCTATCAGAACGTCGATGTGCTGGGCATCAACGGCCATATCGACTGGAACCTTGGTCCCGCCGTGCTGACCGTGATCCCGGCCTATCAGCGCGTGACGCAGGACTCGCTGGTCATGCCCGCGCTCTATTTCAGCACGAACAACTATTTCACCGGCGCGCCCTCGGTGTCCGAAGGACAGACGCTGGAAGTGCGCCTTGGCCATGCCGACAACCGCGTGAAATGGGTGATCGGCGGCTATTATTTCAACGAGGATCAGGACAGCTTCAATGCCGTCCGCCTTGGCCGCGCCTCCGACACGGCCTTTATCGCGAAACTGAACACCCGCGCCTATGCCGCCTTTGGCGAAGCGACCTATTCGCTCACCAGCCGGTTCCGCGCCACGGCGGGCCTGCGCTATACCGATGAAACCAAGTCGGTGGACGGCCACCGCTATGCCATCGCGGGCAGCCTGGCTTGCCCCGCGGGCGGCACGGCGATTGGCGGCTCCTGCGAGATCCTGACCTCGTCGGGCACATGGGTTGAGGGCACCTATTCGGCCAAGCGCTTGAACTACAAGGCGGGCGTCGAATTCGACGTGGCGCCCCAGAACATGCTCTACGCCAGCGTCGTCACCGGCTTCAAATCGGGCGGCCAATCCAATGCCGACATCGACCCGTATAAGCCGGAGGACGTGACCGCCTATACGATCGGTTCCAAGAACCGCTTCTTTGGCCGTCTGCTGCTGATCAACGCCGAATTGTTCTATATGGATTACAAGAACCGGCAGGAGAATTTCTCCCAGCTCGACCGTGGCGGCGCGCAGGTTTCCTCGCTGTTCAACGCGGGCAAGGCCGTGGCCAAGGGCATCACGCTGGAGGCCACGCTGCGTCCGACGATGAACGACTCGTTCCACGTCGGCGTCGAATATACCGAGAGCAAGTACAAGGACTTCTCCTATCAGGTCTATCGCGCGGCCAGCCCCGATCCGACGACCACCTGCGGCGTGACCCCGATTACAGGCGGCAATGCGCGGATCGGCTATTGGACGGTCAATTGCAATGGCTTCCAATTGCCGCGTACGCCCAAGTTCTCCGGCAATGTCAATTACACGCACACGTTTGATATGAAGGACGGCGCCCGCGTGGAATTCACGCCGGACATGAGCTTTGCCTCATCGCGCTGGCTCTCGGCCGAATTTGTCGAGAATGCGCGCGCCGGAGCCTATGCCCTGTTCAATGCCAGCCTGACCTATTACGCGCCGGGCGACCGTTTCTCGGTTCAGGCCTTTGTCCGCAACATCGGCAATACGGCGGTTTACACCGGGACCCAGCAATATCCCTTCATCGCCAATTACAATGGCCATGACATTGCGCCGCCCCGCACCTGGGGCGCCCGCCTGCGCGCCAAATTCTAAAGTCTGAAGCCCCGGCGAAAGGGGGAGGTGAAGGGGCGCGCGATCCGCTGTCGCGCGCCCTTTTGCTTGGCCCTGCGCGATGGCGCGGGCACGTGAAAATCCCACTTTCCTCGGCGTGAATACAGTTGATTTCATCATCGACTCGTTTATAAAAAGAACATCGTTCTTTTAGATAGAACTAGGAATTGCCAATGCGTCTCGCAAGATTTGATGGTGGCCGGATCGGGGTCTGTGTGGGCGAAGAAATCGCCGATGTGACGGATGTTTGCGGCGTTGATACCGCGCAATGGCCCCCGGTTGGTCCGCTGGTGCTGATCCGCGATTTCGTCATCCTGCGCCCCCGCATCGAGGCTGCGCTGGCCACCGCCCCGCGCAAGGCTCTGGCTGATGTGCGGCTGGAAACCCCGGTGCCCTGGCCCAACAAGGTCATCGCCTATCCGGTGAACTATCACGCCCATGGCCGCGAAATGCAGGCGGGCTATCGCGCCACCAATCAGGGCTTTTTCCTCAAGCCCTCCTCCTCGGTTTCGGGTCCGAACGATCCGGTCGTCCTGCCCCATGTGCCGGGGCGCGAAGTCCATCATGAGGCGGAACTGGGCATCATCATCGGCAAGATCTGCCGCTCGGTCCCGCGCGAAAACTGGCGCGAGGCGGTGTTCGGCTATGCTTGCCTGATGGACATGGTGGTGCGCGGCCGCGAAGAGCGCGTGTTCCGCAAGGCCTATGACACGTTCTGCCCGGTTGGCCCATGGATCACCACGGCCGATGAAGTGCCCGATCCCGACCAGCTTGAAATGAACCTTTGGGTCAATGGCGAACTGCGCCAGCATGCCAATACGCGCGATCTGGTGCTCGACATTCCCGGCATGATCGAGACGGCTTCGGCAGTGATGACGCTTCAGCCGGGCGACATCATCGCCACCGGCACGCCGCAGGGCGTGGCCCCCATCGTCGATGGCGACAAGGTGCGCATCTCGATCACCCGCCTTGGCGAGATGACCGTGGACGTGGTGCAGGGCACAGAAGGGGCCAGCGAGGTCTTCGCCGCGCCCTATGTCCCGCCCATCATCAAGCAGAATTGAGGGCATCATGGCCGACATTGCCACGCTCGATGACCTTTACGCCGCCTTCACCGCGCTCAACATGGAAGGGGGCTGGCATCGCCGCTTTCCCGCACTGTGGAGCGAGCCGCGCGCCAATTTTCGGCCTTTCCAATGGCGCTATGGCGATGTGAAGCCGATCCTTGCCCGCGCGGGCGAGCTGATCGGCACGGACAAGGCCGAGCGGCGCAATCTGACCATGTTCAATCCGGTCGAGGGCAATGTCTATTCGACGCTGCGCTCTATGGTGGCGGCCTATCAGATGATCCGCCCCGGCGAGACCGCCCGCGCCCATCGCCACACGCCCAACGCCCTGCGCCTTATCCTTGAGGGGCGGGGGACCCATACGGTGGTCGATGGGCATCGGGTGGAGATGCGGCCGGGCGATGTCCTGCTCACGCCCGGTTGGGCTTGGCATTCGCATGACAATGTCGGGCCGGATGATTGCTACTGGATGGACTTTCTCGACGTTCCGCTGGTCCATCTGCTTGAACCGATGTTCTATCAGCCGCATCCCGATGGGGTCGAGGCGGATCCGACGGCGGTGGACAGTTCGCCGCTGGCCTTTCGGCGCGAGGATACACTGGCGCGGCTCGACGTGGCGGGGGCGGTGGATGATGCCCATGCCTCGGTGCAAATGGGCGATCCGGCGCTCAAGACCATTCGGCTGGATATGCAAAGGCTGATCGCCGGGCGCGAAACCGCGCGATGCCGGACCACGGCCAACATCATCTACGCCGTGGTCGAAGGCCAAGGCCGGACCGAAATCGACGGTCAGAGTTTCGACTGGAGCTTTGGCGACACGATCGCGATCCCGGCATGGCGGCCCTATCGCCATCGCGCCCAGAGCGACGCGCTGCTGCTCAAGGTTTCGGACGCGCCGGTGATGGCCGCCTTCGACTGGCTGCGCTGCGAGGCCGATTGATCCGCACTATTCCTTTCAAGAATTCATAAGTTTGGGGAGCATATATGAAACAATCTCTCAAAGTGCTGATCGCGGGCGGCGGTATCGGGGGCATGGCGGCGGCGCTGTCGCTGCTGCGCCGGGGCTATGATGTCGAGGTCTATGAACAGGCCGCCGAACTGGGCGAAGTGGGCGCAGGCGTTCAGATCAGCCCCAACGGATCGCGCGCCCTGGATGCGCTGGGCGTGTTCGAAACGCTCAAGGCCGCCTCTTGCGCGCCGCGCCGCAAGGAATTCCGCCTGTGGAACACGGGTCGCGCATGGCCGATGTTCGACCTTGGCCCGCAGGCGATTGAGAAATATGGCTATCCCTATCTGACGGTCTATCGCCCTGACCTGCTCGCCACGCTGATCGACGCGGTGCGCGCTATCAAGCCCGACGCGGTCCATCTGGCCAAGGCGGTCAGCAATATTGACGTGCGCGAGGATGGCGTGACCCTGCATTTCGCCGATGGCACCCATGCCGATGGCGACCTGCTGGTGGGTGCCGACGGGGTGAAATCCACCGTGCGCCGCTGCTTGTTCGGCGATGATGAGGCGCAGTTTACCGGCATGATCGCATGGCGCGCGGTTATCCCCATGGAGCGCCTGCCCGAACGGCTGCGCGACATGCTGGGCTGGACCTGGATCGGGCCGGGCGGCCATCTGGTCAACTATCCCCTGCGCGGGGGCAAGCTGATGAACATGATCGGCACCATCGAGCGCAACGACTGGCAGGTGGAAAGCTGGTACACGCAAGGGTCCAACGAGGAATGCGCCCGCGATTTCGCCGGATGGCACGAGGATGTGCAGACGCTGATTCAGGCCGCGCCCTCGGTGATGAAATGGGCGTTCATGGAACGCGCCCCGCGCCAGACGTGGAGCGTCGGCCGCGCCACCTTGTTGGGCGATGCCTGTCACGCCACGCTGCCCTTCCTTGCCCAGGGCGCGGTGATGTCGATTGAGGATGGGGTGGTGCTGGGCCGCTGCCTCGACAAATATGCCGATCCGGTCAAGGCGCTGCACCGCTATGAACAGGCCCGCGTTGAGCGCACCAGCGCCATGGTGCGCGGGGCCAAGGAAAACACCGCCCGTTTCCATGAATCGGCGCTAGCGACCGAAGAGGGCGCGATTGCCTATATGGAAAGCGAATGGAGCCGCGATCCGATCCGCGACCGCTATGACTGGCTCTATCGCTATGACGTGAATACGGCGGAGATCTGAGCGTGACGGATCATGCGCAGCGGCCCCCCGCCGATCTGCTGTCGGGGCTGCGGGTTCTCGATCTGACCAATATTCTCTCCGGCCCCTATGCCACCTATCAGATGGCGTTGCTGGGGGCCGAGGTCATCAAGGTCGAGAACCCGAAGGACGGCGATCTGGCGCGCAAGCTGGGCGCTTCGCCCTCGCTTAACGGGCAATTGATGGGCACCAGTTTCCTCGCGCAGAACGCGGGGAAACTGTCGGTGACGGTCGATCTGAAACACCCCGAAGGCAAGGCGTTGTTCCGCGAACTGGTGGCCAGCGCCGATGTTCTGGTGGAAAATTTCCGCCCCGGCGTGATGGATCGGCTTGGCTTTGGCCATGAGGCGCTGCGCGCGGCCAATCCGGGGCTGATCTATTGCGCGATTTCCGGCTTTGGCCAGAACGGGCCGCTGGCGGGCAATCCGGCCTATGACCAGATCGTACAGGGCATGTCGGGCGTGATGAGCATCACCGGGGACGCCGACACCGCGCCTTTGCGCGTGGGCTATCCGCTCTGCGATACGCTGGGCGGAATGGCGGCGGCTTTCGCGGTGGTCAGTGCGCTGGTTAAGCGTGGGCGGACGGGCGAGGGGGCCTTTATCGACCTGTCCATGCTGGACGCCACGCTCTCGGCTATGGGCTGGGCTGTGTCCAATTACCTGATCGCCGGGGTCGAGGCACGGCCCATCGGCAACCAGAACATGACTGCCGCGCCATCGGGCGCCTTCCGCTGCGCCGATGGGCCGATCAACATTGCCGCCAACAAGCAGGAGCAATTTGAAAAACTGTGCGAGTTGATCGGACGCCCCGATCTGGCCACGGACCCCCGCTTTGCCGAGCGCGAGACGCGCAAGGCCAACCGCGCCGCGATCAATGCCGAGCTGGAACAGGCATTGGCCGCCAAAAGCGCGCAGGAGTGGGAAAGTCTGTTCAACGCCCATGGCATTCCGGCGGGGCGCATCCTGACCGTGCCGGAAATCCTGGCCCATCCGCAGATCGCCGCGCGCGATCTGGTGCAGGACATCGCCATGCCCGAGGCCGATTTCGGCGGCGTGCGCGTGGTGCGTGCAGGCTTTGACCTTGCCGACAGCCAGCCCGCCGCGCGCTGCCCACCGCCTTGGCTGGGGCAGCATAACGCGCGGATCTACGGCGAACTGGGCCGCGATCACCCAGCGCTGGAGCGCCTTAAGGCCAGCGGGGCGATCTGAACTATGGCGGCCTTATTCGGCGGTGGCCAGAGGGGGGAGCAGGCCTGGCGTTGCCCCCAGCCGCAGCGACAGTGCAATCGCGGCCTCCACCGCCACCGGGGCGAGCCGCGTGACATGCTCCTGCGTAAAGCGCAGGCTGGGGCCGGACAGGGTGATCGCCCCCTGCAGAACCCCATTGGCGCCGAACACCGGCACGCCGATCGCCGCCATGTCCAGATCGACATTGCCCACCGAGACCACCACCATTGCCTCGCGCGTGATGGGCGCACGCAATCCGGCGTCGAATTGCAGCAGGGTGACGCTGGCCGCGCCCTTGTTCAATGCGCGGCGCGAGCCGGGACGCACGCTGTAATCGCGCACCACATTGCTGCCGTCGACGCGAAACAGGCAGACCAGATCCTCGCCGTCGCGGATATAAAACGTCGCGCTTTCCGAAGTATCGGCCACCAGTTGTTCAAGCACCGGTTCAACAAAATGACGCAGGTCGAAGGAATCCTGAAACACCGAGGCAAAGGAAAGCAGACTTGCGCCCAGTTGATAGGTGCCGTCGGCGCGCTGCCAAATCAAACCATAGCGCTCCAGACTGCCCAGCAGGCGCAGGATCGTGCTTTTGTAGAGCCCGGTGATCCGCGCGATCTCGGCCAGCGTCAGCACCGGTTTGCCGGCGCGAAAGGCTTCGAGAATATCCAGCGCGCGATCGACCGCCGCCACCCCAGGCTTTGAATTCATGTTTCGGTTTCGCCTTGCAGCCGTTTGTACCTGTGTTCTGTATAACAGAACAAGGGTGCGAAATGTCAATGGCCCCGCCCGCTTTTGCTCCATTTCCGTTACGGGAGAACAAAAATGACCACCCTGCCCCCCCGTGTCTTCATCAAGGAAGAAGGCCCGCGCGAAGGTTTCCAGATCGAGCGCGCCCCGATCCCCACCGCCGACAAGATCCGGCTGGTCGATGCGCTTTCCGACACCGGGGTCGGGCTTATTCAGGTCACTTCCTTTGTCCATCCGCAAAAAGTGCCGGGCATGGCCGATGCCGAAGCGGTGGTGGCGGGCATGACGCTGCGCGCGGGGGTGCGCTACAGCGGGCTGTGGCTGAACCAGCGCGGGCTGGAGCGGGCGATTGCCACCGGCCGCCTCGATCTGGAGGGCAAGCTGACGCTCTATGCTTCCAACATCTTTCTAAAACGCAACCAGAACCGCACGCCCGAGCAGCAGCGCGAGGCCCAGCCCGCGTTGATCGCGATGTATCAGGCCCATGGCATTCCGGTGCGCACCGGCTTTGTTACCGCCGCCTTTGGCTGCAATTTCGAGGGCGATGTCGATCCGGCCCGCGTGGTGGGGCTGGTGGGCGATATGCTCTCGATTGCCGCCGATCATGGCGAGAATCTGAGCCTGATCGGCCTTGGCGACACGATGGCATGGGCCACACCCGAACGCATCCGCCGCGTGGTGGGGGCGGTGCGTGAACGCTGGCCTGATCTCGAACTCTCGCTCCATCTGCATGACACGCGCGGGCTGGGCATTGCCAATGCGATGGCGGGGCTGGAGATGGGTGTGCGCCATTATGATGCGGCGGTGGGCGGGCTGGGCGGATGCCCCTTTGCCGCGCATGGCGGGGCGGCGGGCAATATTGCCACCGAGGATTTTGTGTTCCTGTGCGAAGAACTGGGCATCGAAACGGGCATAGACCTTGAGAAGCTGGCCGAATGCGCGCGTCTGGCCGAAAGCATCGTTGGCCATCCGCTGCCCGGCAAGATCAAGACCGGGGGCAGCCTGCGCGCGCTGCGTGCCCGCATCGCGGCGGCCTGATCCATGCTTTCGCGCCTCCATGATGCCGACCGCGCGGCGCTGGCCGCTCTGCCGCGTTCGCTGATCATCCTGTTGGAAAACATTCTGGCCCATGAGGCCGATCCCGCGCCCTATATCGCCCATTTCCGGCATTGGCTCGATCATGGCGCGGCGGAGGCGGAGATCCCCTTTCGTCCCTCGCGCATATTGATGCAGGATACCGCAGGCGTTGCCGCGCTGGCCGATCTGGCGGCGCTGCGCGACCATGCCGCCGCTCATGGCTTTGCCCCGGGGGCGGTCGATGCCGCGATCCCCATCGACCTTGTCATCGACCATTCGGTCCATGTCGATTACAGCGGCGTCCCCGATGCGGCGGCGCGCAATCTGGCATTGGAATATGCCCGCAACGGCGAACGCTACCGCTTTTTCAAATGGGCCGAGCGCGCCTTTGACCGCCTGAATATCGTGCCGCCGGGGCAAGGCATCTGTCATCAGATCAATCTGGAGCGCCTGACCAGCGGCTGCGTTCGCCGTGACGGCCGATGGATGGCCGAAACTGTGATCGGCACCGACAGCCATACCACGATGGTCAATGCACTGGGCGTGCTGGGCTGGGGCGTGGGCGGAATCGAGGCGGAGTTGGCGGCGCTGGGCGCCCCGGTGCCGATTCCTCTGCCGCGCGTGGTTGAGGTATGTCTGGAGGGTCGTCTGGCGGAGGGCGTGACGGCCACCGATGCGGCCTTGTTCATCGCTGCCCGCCTGCGCGAGGCCGATGTGGTGGATCAGATCGTCGAGTTCTCCGGCACGGCGCTCGATCACATGAGTTTGCCCGACCGGGCGGCGGTGGCCAATATGTGCCCTGAATACGGGGCAACGGCGGCGCTGTTTCCGGTGGATGGGGCCACGCTGGCCTATATGGCGGCAATGGGGCGTCCGGTGGAGGATTACGAAGCCTATGCGCGCGCAACCGGCCTGTGGCGCGATGCCGGGCCGCCAAGGCGTTATTCGCGGCGCCTTGTCCTCGATCTGGGTGCGGTCGGGCCGATCATGGCCGGGCCTAGCCGGCCGCAGCAGATAGTCCCTCTGGCGGCGGTTTCGGCTTCCCTGCGCGAACATTTCCCGCAGGAGGAGGATGCCCTTGTCGCCATTGCCGCGATCACCAGTTGCACCAACACCGCCAATCCCGCGCTGATGGTGGCCGCGGGTCTGGTCGCGCAAAAGGCTGTGGAGCGCGGTCTGTCGGTTCCGCCATGGGTCAAAACCTCGCTGGCCCCCGGATCGCCGCGCATTGCGGCCTTGCTGGAGCAGGCCGGATTGCAGGAAAGTCTCGACGCGCTGGGATTTCATGTGGTCGGCTTCGGCTGCACCACCTGCGTCGGCAATTCGGGCGATCTTAAGCCCGAGGCGGGCGAGGGGCGCTTGCTGGCGGCGGTATTGTCGGGCAATCGCAATTTTGAAAACCGCATCCATCCCGCGATCCGGGCCAATTATCTGGCCTCGCCGCCGCTGGTGGTGGCCGCCGCGCTGGCGGGGCGGATGGGCGTCAATCTGGCGCAGGATGCCTTGGGCACGGATCGCGATGGCGCGCCGGTGTTCCTGCGCGATCTCTGGCCCGATGCGGTGGAGGTTTCGGCGGTCCTGCATGGTTTGCCCGATACGCTCCAAGAAGGAGCGGTGGACAGCGCATGGGCGGATCTGGACGCGCCCGACGGGCCGCAATTCCCCTGGGATCCGGCCTCGACCATGGTTTTGCCGCCGCCGTTTTTTGAATGCGCGGCCGGCGGCTTGATTGGCGACCTGCATGGCGCGCGGGCCTTGCTGGTGCTGGGCGACAATGTGACGACCGATCATATCTCGCCCATTGGGCGGATCGCGGCGTCATCGCCCGCCGCCGCATGGCTGAGAGCGCATGGACAGCACAATCCGGGCAGCTATGGCGAGCAGCGCGCCAATGATCGCGTGATGCTGCGCGGCACTTTCGACAATGCGCGGCTGCTCAACCATCTGGCGAGCGGACCGGGCAACCGGGCGCCGGGGCCGGATGGCGCGGAAGGCTCTGTTTTCGCGGCGGCGCAGGCCTATGCCGACCAAGGCGTGCCTCTGCTTGTCTTTGCCGGGGCGCGCTATGGCACCGGATCGGCCCGCGACTGGGCGGCCAAGGGGACCGCGCTGCTGGGCATCCGCGCCGTCATCGCGCGCAGTTTTGAGCGGATCCACCGCGCCAATCTGGTGGCGATGGGTGTGCTGCCGATTGTGTGGGATCAGGATGCGGCGGGGCTGGTTCGGGCCGATAGCCGCATCGCCATTCTCGGCATCGACCGACTTGGCGCGGATTGCGGCGACCTGATCATCGCCATCGACACGCCGGGCAAGGGCATAGCCCATTACCCCGCCCGGGCCGATGTGGGTTCGGCGGGCCAGATTGCCCTGCTGCGCGATGGCGGTCTGTTTGCCCGTTTTGCGCGGCGCTTTGGCTGATGGATACGGCGCCGGAAGGATGATCCCTCCGGCGCCGTCCTGCCTTATCCCTCGTGGATGGTCTTGGTAACAAGGCAAGCCTGCAAGCCTTCCGGGCCGTCTTCATGGCCGTGGCCGGACCATTTCACCCCGCCAAAGGGCGCATCGGCCGCGCCGATCGTGGTGGTGTTGATAGCCAGCATCCCGGTTTCCAGTTCGGCGGCCAGACGGCGATGGCGGCGATAATCCTGCGTCCAGGCATAGGCGGCAAGGCCATAGGGCAGGCGGTTGGCTTCGGCGATCATCGCGGCCTCATCGGCATAGCGGTTGATCAGAGCGACCGGGCCGAAAGGCTCCTCCTGCATGATTTCGGCATCCAGCGGCGTATCGGCCAGCACGGTCGGGGCAAAGAAACAGCCCTGATTGCCGATCCGCGCCCCGCCCGTCATCAACCGGCCCCCGCGCGCCACCGCATCACCCACCAGCTTTTCCATCGCCTCGGGACGGCGCGGATTGGCCATCGGCCCCATTTGCACGCCTTTGTGCCATCCCGGCCCGACCTTTATGGCCGCTGCCCTTTGTGCGAAACCGGCGACGAAGCGGTCATAGATGGCATCCTCGACGATAAAGCGCGTGGGCGCGACGCAGACCTGCCCGGCATTGCGGAATTTATGCGGCACCACCTTGTCCAGAACCGCTTCAAGATCAACGTCGGCAAACACCAGCACCGGCCCATGCCCGCCCAGTTCCATCGTCGTGCGCTTCAGATCATTGGCGGCCAGTTTCATCAGATGCTTGCCGATGGCGGTCGATCCGGTGAAGCTGAGCTTGCGGATGACGGGCGAGGCGAGGAGATAGTCCGACACCTGCGCCGGATCGCCAAACACCGCCTGCGCGACATTGCCGGGCAGGCCTGCGTCATACAGGCATTGCAGCACGCCCAGCGCCGAGGCGGGCGTTTCCTCCGCCGCTTTCAGGATGACACTGCACCCCGCCGCAATCGGCGCGCCCAGCTTGCGCCCCGGATTGCCCAGCGGGAAATTCCACGGCGCAAAGGCGGCCACCGGCCCCACCGGCTCGTGCACCACGGTCGAGCGCATTCCGGTCGGGCGCACCAGTTGGCGGCCATAGAGGCGATGAACCTCGCCCGCATAGAAGCGGAAGAGTTCGACATTCATCATCACTTCGACCCGCGCCTCGGCCAGAGTTTTGCCCTGCTCCTGCGTGGCGACCCATGCCAATTCCTCCTTGCGTTCCAGCATGAGGGCGGCGGCGTCTTGCAGAACCTGCGCGCGCTGGTGGGCGCTGGCATGGCGCCACAGGGCGAAACCGCGAGCGGCGGCCTCCAGCGCGCGGTCAAGATCGGCGGTATCGGCAAGGGGCAATTGGCCCAGCGCATCATCGGTGGCGGGATTGCGGACGGTGAAAGTGGAGCGGTGGTCGATGCCGATGCGTTCTCCGGCAATGACCATCGCGAGTTCGGGATAATGGGGCATGGAATCCTCTGATTTTACTTTGAAGAGTATGCGGGCGATCAGATGGGGAAATGCCCGTCCTGGGTTTCGACGGTGATCCAGCGGGTTTCGGTGAAGCTGTCGATGCCCTGACGGCCGCCGAAGCGGCCATAGCCCGAAGCACCGACGCCGCCGAAGGGCATCTGGGCCTCGTCATGGACGGTCGCGCCGTTGATGTGGCAGATGCCCGACTTGATCTGCTTGGCAAGGCGCAGGCCCTTGGCGATGTCCTTCGTAAAGACCGCAGCCGACAGGCCATATTCGGTGTCATTGGCCAGTTCGATCGCGTGCGCCTCGTCTCGCGCGCGGATGATGCCGACGACGGGGCCAAAGCTTTCATCGCGGAACAGCTTCATGTCCGGCGTGACCTTATCCACCAGATGCGCGGGCATCACGACGTTCAGCGTGGTTTCCCCGCCGGTCAGCAAGGTCGCGCCCTTGGCCACGGCATCGTCCACCAGCGAAAGGCAATGCGCCACCGTCTTGGCATCGACCACCCCGCCCAGCGGCGTGTTGCCCAGACGCGGATCGCCTGCGGTCAAGGTCTTGACCTTGGCGGCGAATTTCTCGGCAAATTCATCGGCCACGGCCTCGACCACGATGATCCGCTCGGTGCTCATGCAGATCTGGCCCTGGTTCATATAGGCGCCGAAAGCGGCCGCCTTGACCGCCTCGTCAAGATCCGCATCGGCACAGATCACCAAAGGCGCCTTGCCGCCCAGTTCAAGCAGGCAGGGCTTGAGATGTTCGGCCGCGCGCTTGGCGATGATGCGGCCCACGGCCGTGCTGCCGGTAAAATTGATGCGCTTGACTTCCGGTGCGTCGATCAGCGCGCCCACCACATCGGCGGCATCCGCAGGCGCATTGGTCACGACATTGACCACGCCCTCGGGGAAACCGGCCTCGGCAAAGGCTTCGATGATCAGCGCATGGGTGCGCGGGCATTGTTCCGACGCCTTCAAAATCACCGCATTGCCGCAGGCCAAGGGCGTGGCAATCGCGCGCACGCCAAGGATGATCGGCGCATTCCACGGCGCAATGCCCAGGATCACGCCCACCGGCTCACGCAGCGCCATGGCCAGGCAGCCGGGCTTGTCCGAGGGGATCACTTCGCCCGAAATCTGGGTGGTCAGGCTGGCCGCCTCGCGCACCATGGAAACGGCAAGGCCAAGGTTGAACATCGCCCAACCGGCGGTCGCCCCGATCTCGCCCATCATCGCGGCGACAAAATCATCCTTCTTGCTGGCAAGCGCATCGGCCGCCTTTTGCAGCACCGCGCGCCGCGCGTTCGGGCCCATCGCCCCCCATGCAGGCTGGGCCGCCGCAGCACGCGCCGCAATGCCCGCCATCTCGCCCGCCTGCATCGCCAACGCCGACGAGGCAACATCGCCCGTCACCGGGTTCAATCTCGTGAATTCCATCATGCGCATCCTAACCGAGGCGGGTTGATCGGTCAGGTTCCGTCAGCCCTCGCCATCACTGTCGAGGGTTCACGGTGGCAAAATTTTCGACTCCTGTCTATAAAAAGAACTATGTTCTATTAAACAGAACGATCAAAATCACTCTCAATGCACATGGGCCTGAAAGAATTTGGCGATGACCGAGAAGGCCTCGCGCGCTTCGGGCACGCGGATGTCATAGAAAAAGGCGTGGCGTCCACCTTCCCACATATGCAGGCGCGCATCGACCCCGGCCTTGACCAGCTTGCTGTGCAGATAGACGGCGCTGCTCATGGCGAAATCGCGGGTACCCACGATAACCAGCGTGGGAGGGAAATGCGCCAGCACCTTGGGATCGGCGGCAGGAAAGGCATTGGCATCGCCCGCATCGGCCCCGCGCATATAACCAAGCGGAGGAGAGGGGGTAGCCGATGGCAGGGGCGGCATATCGCCATCGCCCAAAGCCATGCCGGTAAAGCGCGAATCCCCGCCCATGCCCGGATCGCCCCCGGCACAGAAAATCCCCGCAGCCGCAGGGGCGGGCAGATTGTGCGACTGGAACCATGCCAAGGACTGTGCGGTCAACAGGCCGCCCGCCGAGCAGCCGTAAAGGCCGATGCTGCGCGCCGGAATGGTCTTGAGCACCTCGCGATAGACATTGGCGACATCCTGCGATGCGGCCGGAAATTGCGCCGCGGGGGCAAGGCGGTAGTCAACACTGATGACGCGCATGCCGGTCATTGCCGCAACGGGGATCGATTCCATCCCGCCGCATTCGGTAAAGCAGCCGACAAAGCCACCGCCATGGACATTGATCAGCACCTTGCCCTTGGCCGCGCCGGCCTTGGGTTCATAGACCAGCACCGGCACGCCGCCGATCCGGTCCGCACGGATGGAAACGGCAAACGCGGCCTTGGTGCGCTCCAGCCTTGGCCCGAACAGGGCCGCGTTGATCTCGGCCACCGACTTGCCTTTCAGGCTGCGCTCGGTAGTGATGTGTTCGATACGCGAACGGTTGCCCTCCTCGCTCATCAATGGGCTGGAAGGGACGGTCATGGCCGGAACATGGGTCTCGCCCGAGGGGCCGATGTCCAGCGCCTGGGCATGAAGCGCCCCGCCCGACAGGCAGCAGGCCGCCGCCAGCATTGAAACGAAATTCCTCATTCCCTCGTTTCCTTATGATTGCGTCGCGGCGCGACGTTGAAAGATGGCCGAAAGCAGCAGGACCAGCGCGGGAGAAAGCGCGGCGACGTACATATTGTCGATGCCGTGCGGATTGCCCGCCAGATACCAGGCGGTGGTGGCAAACCCGCTGAAGATCAGCGCCGCCACCGCCGCGCGGGGCGAGCCCAGCCATGGCAGATAGACCCCCACCAGTGCGATGATCGCGATGGACAGCCGCAGGGCGCGGGTAAAGAAAGACAGTTCCAGAATATTGGGCGCAAAGAACACGCAGAGCAGGGGCAACAGACCCACCGCCAGCGCCACGCGCCGTGTGGCCTGCAATTCACCTTCGCCCTCCGGCCGGAACCACGGGATATAGAAATCGCGCATCACCAGCGCCGTTGTCGCCACCGCCACGGTGCTGACGCTGACCAGCGCCGAAGCGACCAGCGAGAGTGTGACCAGCGAGGCCAGCCCGACCGGCATCTTGCCGATAAAGACGGGCAGGGCGTAGAGGCTGGCCTGATCGGGAAAGAGATAGCGCGCCGCCACCCCGACGAACGCCAGCGCCAAGCCCAGCGGAAGGCAGAGCACCGCCGCCAGAAAAGCCGAACCGCGCGCCGCCTCGGGGCTGCGATTAGCGGCGATGGCCTGAATGATATATTGCGTTGAAAAAATTGCGCCCAGCGTGCCGATGATCCAGGCAAAGATCGTATTGGCCCCTACCGCCCCGGTGATCGTGAAATAGGAAGGCGGCAGCGCGGCCTGCATCGGCGCCAGCCCGCCCGTCATCGAGGCGGCCACGGCCACCAGCACGCCCACGCCGACCAGTTTCAGAATACTGTGCAGCACGGTGACATAGGCGATGCTTTTGAGCCCGCCAAACACGTAATAAACCGCGCTGAACCCCGCGACCACGAAGGTCGAGGCGGTCAGGCCCAAACCCAGCGCCTGCGAGAGGGCGGCCGCTCCGCTGATGTAATTGCCGACATTGACCAGCAGCAGCGCATAGATCATCACCAGCGACACCGCGATCCGCGCGCCATTGCCAAAGCGTTGCTCGACCAGGCCGGAGATCGTGTGCTGCTGGGATGAATAGATCTGGCGCGCAAAGAACAGGCCCAAAAGCCCAAAGCCCACCGAAGCCGAGAGCACCGACCAGCCCGCCGCCATGCCTTTTTCAAAGGCTTCCTGCGCGGTGCCGACGGTGGATTTGGCGCCGATGAATTCCGACATCAACAGCACCGCCACCACCGCCATGGGCAGCGAACGTCCGCCCACCATGAATTGCGCATTGGTCCGGCTGCGCAAATGCCAGGCCCACAGGCTGGTAAGCAGAATATAGACCACCACCGAGCCAACGATAATGGCATGACGCAAGGCAACATTGCCCATCAGGAAACCTCTCATCTATCGGCGCGGTGTTGCCCCGCGTTCCGTTTGGTCTGGCCGTTTGTTTCGGCGCCGGGCCTATTCGGCCAGATCGCGCATCACGCGGATCAGGTCGCTTTTGCCCTCAAACCCGATGCCGGGCAGGTCGGGCATGGTGATATGGCCGTTTTCCACCTTCACCGTGTCGGGAAAACCGCCATAGGGCTGGAAGAGGTCGGGATAGCTCTCATTGCCGCCCAGCCCCAGACCCGCCGCGATATTCAGCGACATCTGATGCCCGCCATGGGGAATACAGCGCGAGGGCGACCAGCCGCATTCATCCAGCGCCTCCAAGGTGCGCATATATTCGACCAGACCGTAGGAAAGCGCGCAGTCGAATTGCAGATAATCGCGATCCGGTCGCATCCCGCCATAGCGCAACAGGTTGCGCGCATCCTGATGGCTGAACAGGTTTTCGCCCGTGGCCATCGGGCCGGGATAGAATTCGGCCAGCGCGGCCTGAAGTTTGTAATCGAGCGGGTCGCCCGCCTCCTCATACCAGAAGAGCGGATATTCGCGCAGGGTCTTGGCGTATTCGATGGCGGTCAGCGTATCGAAACGGCCATTGGCGTCCACCGCCAGTTGCGCATCATTCCCGATTTCCTTGAGCACCGATTCAATGCGGCGAGCGTCAATGGCAAGGCTCTCCCCGCCGATCTTCATCTTCACCACATTATAGCCGCGGTCGATATAGCTGCGCATTTCGGCGCGCAGGGCATCGTCGTCCTTGCCCGGATAGTAATAGCCGCCCGCCGCATAGACGAACACACGCGGGTTCGCCTCACGCCCCTTGCGTTCGGCCAGCAGGCGGAACAAGGGCTTGTCCGCGATCTTGGCAACCGCATCCCAGATGGCCATGTCAATCGTGCCCACCGCCACCGAGCGTTCGCCATGGCCGCCCGGCTTTTCATTGGTCATCAATGTTTTCCAGACTTTGGCCGGGTCGAAATTCTCGCCGGTTTCATCCAGCAGGGCGGCGGGTTCCGCTTCCTTCAGCCGGTCGGCAAAGCGTTCGCGGATCAAGCCGCCCTGACCATAACGGCCATTGGAATTGAAACCATAGCCCACCACGCGGCGGCCGTTGCGCTCAATATTGGTGACCACGGCGACAAGGCTGGCGGTCATTTTGGAAAAGTCGATATAGGCGTTGCGGATCGGCGACGAGATAGGCTTCGTCACCTCCACGATGTCGATGATGCGAGGAGTGGTCACGGGTTCAACCTTTTGAAAATGGGGGGAGGGGGGCCTCAGAGCGAGGCGCCCCCGCAGATCACGATTTCCTGCCCGGTCAGCGCGCCTGCCTCGGGAGAGAGCAGGAAGGCGACGCAGGCGGCGATTTCATCGGGTTCGATAAAGCGGCCAATCGGCGGCAGTACCGGCGGCACATCCGCGCGGTCGGCACGCTGCAACATGCCGGTGGCGGTGGCGGCGGGGGCCACGATATTGGCGGTGATGGCGTGCGGCGCCAGTTCGGCGGCAAAGGAGCGGATCAGCGCCACCATCGCCGCCTTGGTTGCGGCATACTGGCCTTTGCCCGCGGCGCCGCGACTGGTGCGGCTGCCGATGGCGACGACGCGTCCGCCTGCGCCCATGGCGGGGCAGAGCGCCTGCATCAGCAGGGTCAGCGCGCGGACATGGACCGCCCACATCACATCGCCATCATCGACCGAGATGGCATCCAGCGCCCCCGTCCGCATCAGCCCCGCCGCATGGACCAGACCCTGCACGCCACGCAGCCGGGCCGCCACATCGGCAATCCGGGCCGGGTCGGACAGGTCGGCGATAATCTGCGCGGCCAGATGGGGGGCGTCCTGCGCCTCCACCCGGTCCACGCCGATCACATGCCAGCCATCGCGGGCAAGCCGCCGCGCAATGGCCGCGCCAATGCCCGAGGCGCTGCCTGTCACGGCCACGCTTTTGGGGGGCAGGGTGGCCATGGCGCTCAGGCCCCGACCGTGTGGGCGATGCCCGCTGCCGCAACGGCGGCCTTGATGCGGGCCAGCTCCTCGGTGCTGGGGGCAACCGTGGGCGGGCGCATGGTGGCGTTTGCAAAGATGCCTGCGGCCACCATCGCGGCCTTCATGCAGGCATGGGCTTCGCCGGTGGGCTCGCCATCGCCATAGACGGCATCTTTCAGCGGATCGATCAGACCCTGAATGCGGCGCGCCTCGTTGAGGTCGCCCGCCTTGACCGCATCGAGCAGGTCCATGATGAGGCCGGGGATCAGCGAGGCAAAGCCCACCAGCGCGCCGTCAATGCCCTGGACCATCGAGGCCAACAGATATTCATCGTGACAAGTGAGCAGCGCCTTGTCCGGCGCCACTGCGCGGATTTCTTTCAGATCCTTGGCATATTTGTTCATCTCGCGCGTGCCGATCTTGAAGGCATGGACATGATCCATCTGCGCCAGTTCCGCCAGTAGCGAGGAGGAGAAGGACGCCTTGGTCCAGGCCGGATAGACATGGACCACCAGCGGCAGGCCCGATGCCTTGCCCACGGCCTCGAAATATTCGATCACATGCGAGGGGCGGAAGCCGAAGCGCAGCCAGTGGTGCGGCGGCATGATGTCCAGAGCGGAGGCCCCGGCATCGCGGGCCATGATCGCCTGTTCGGCCGCATCGATCGTGCCCTCGCACACGATGGAGGAGATGATCGGCACCGCGCCATCCACCGCCTTGGCGGTGATGCGCGTTACCTCGGCGCGTTCGCGCGGGGTCAGGGAGAAGACCTCGCCGGTGTGGCCATTGGTCATCAGGGCCTTGATGCCCCGTTGGCCCGAAAGCCAGCGGGCAAAGCGGGTCAGAGCCTGCTCATCAATGCTGTAATCATCCCGAAAGGGGACGGCGATGGCGGGAATAAGGCCCTTGAGGTCAAGCTGGGTGGTCACCGGTGGTTATCTCCTGTGTGAAATGTCTATGGGGTCAATGGATGGGCGGCGGTGGCGCCGGCGGCGCGCACGGCCAGTGAGAGACGACGGGCCGCTTCGCAGGTCACTTCGCGGGCCGCTTCGATAAATTCGTCAAGGCTTTGCCCAAAAGCGGGCGAGGCCACGCTGAGCGCGGCAATCGGGATGCCGTCGATATCGGTGATCGGTGCGGCCAGCACGCGCAGGCCCGTCACCGTTTCCTGATCGGAGACTGCAAAACCATCACGCCGGACCTTGGCGATCTCCGTCAAAATCTGGTCGATATCGACGACGGTATATTGCGTCAGTTGCTTGGGCGGATGGGCCTCGAGAATGGCGCGTTCATCGTCGATGGGCAGATGCGCCAGAATGGCCCGGCCCAGCGCCGATGAGAAAGCGGGCACGCGGTTGCCCACGCGCACATCGACGGCAAGGCGTTGCAGCCCTGCCTGAATGCGTTCGACATAGACCACTTCGGGCCCGTCAAGCACACCGATCGAAGCCGCCTCGATCCGATCGCCAACCAATTGCCGCAGCAGGGGCCGCCCCAGCGAGCGGATATCGGATCGGGCAATCGCGTTAAAGCCCAGGTCGAGGCATTTGAACGTCAGCCGGAAGCGGCGGCTGTCGGGCACCTTTTCCACATAGCCGAGCGAAACCAGCGTGTTGAGCATGCGAAAGGCGGTGGCATTGTCCATCCCCGCCGCGCGGGCGACATCGGCAATGACCAGTTCTTCGGCATCGGGGCCAAAGCTTTGCAAAACGGCAAAGGCCTTGACGATGGATTTGACCAGATTCTTTTCATTCTTTTCATCGCTCACGATGAGGCTCCCGGCAGTGCTTGTCCTGTGGCCGGTCTCTACCAGCCGCAGGCCGGAGCACAAAGCGGGAGCGGTTGCCTTCACTTGCGGTGGCTTTCAAAGAAGTCGAAAATTTGCGGCATGGCCGTGTCAAAGGCGCTGGAGTGGGTGCCGCCTTTGATCTCGACATAGGTGGGCTCGATGCCCTTGGCGCGCAGCATGGCCATGTCGGCCTTCATCCGGTTGAGCATGCCCAATTCGTCGCGGTCGCCCACCACGGCCATGATCGGCATATGGGCGAGGCCTGTTACGTCCTCGCCGATCACCCCGCCAATCGCGGCGGGCGCAATCGCGGCCCAACGTTCGGCATAATGCCCGCCGATCCACCATGTGCCGCCGCCGCCCATCGAATTGCCGGTCAGATAGCGGCGCGCCGGATCGACATGATATTCCGCCGCGACACTGTCGGTGACGGCCAGCACATCGGCCTCGCTGCGCTTGACGCGCTGGGCATCGGCGCCGAACAGGCGGCCCATCGTGGGAACCGCTCCATAAGCGCTGTTGATCCGATAGCCCAAGGGGGCCACCACGATCATGCCGTGCTGCTCGGCCAATTGCTGCATCCGGCCACCGGCGCGGCCCAGCATGTTGGTTTCATCAAGGTTTGCGCCGTGGAGCGCCACGACCAGCGGCCATCGGCGATCCGGGGTCCAGTTCAAGGGGACAAAGAGCTGATAGGGGATCAGCTCGCCCGTCTCGGCAAAGCGATAGGCGCGGTTTTGCAGACCCGTGGCATGAGCGACCGGGTCCTTGCCCTTCGCCAGAGCATCGGCAATCGCCTCGGACCGCGCCAAGGCGGCCTTGAAGTCATAGGAAATGACCTCGCGTGTGCCCGCGTTGATCGCCTTGGCCAAGGCGAAAGGATATTCTGCGGTCTGCTTGGCTGCTTCATGCCCCTTGATCCGCGAGAGTTTGGCCATCATCGCGGCGCGGCGCTCGGCCAGACCGTGGATAATGGTGAAAGGCGTGGCCAATTCGTCGCGCATGCCGTCGGGGGCGGTGATCGTGGTGGTCAGCAGATAGAAGCCGTCCGGCACACCCTTGAAGTTGACCGCAATGGCTTGGGGCAGGGCGCCGCCGATGGACCCTGCGGCCAATTCGCGCATCACCGCCCCGCGCTGGGGCGTGGCCGAACTGGTGGTGATGCCCCGCGTCAGGCTGACCGCGTAGCGTGCGCCCGAGGGGGGCGTTACGGGATAGAGCGCCGTCAATTCCAGCTTGGCCTGATCCTGCGACACCACCGGCTCGGAGGTTTTCAGGGTGAGGGCGCCGATCATCTCCTGCGCCGGAGTCCAGGGGTGGCCCAGCACCAGCGCGACCGCCTGCCATGCGCTGCGCCTTGCCTCGGCGGGGGATTGTTTGGCGGCATTGGCCAGCAGGGCATCAACCTTGGCGCTGTCCTCCGGCGTCAGTTTTGCGCCGGGGCGCAGGCTGGCCACGGTCTGCTCCAGCACTTGCTGGGTGGGGCGAAAGGCCAGACGCCAGAGCGCATTGGCCCGCGCCTTTTGCGCCTGATCCGAGCTTTCGTAGTCCGAAAGCACGGTCTGCGCGTGGCTGACGACAGGCGCGAGGATAAGCCCCGCTCCTGCCAGCACCAGCGCGGCTTTGAAACGGCGCGCGCTCACAGGCCAAACCTCATGCCGACCTTGAAGCTGCGGCCGACATAGTCATAGGGGTTGCCGCCAAGGTTGATCGCGGCAATTGCATATTGGGGCGGGTTCTTGTCAAACAGGTTGCTGATATTGATAAAGAATTGCGCCTTGCTGCCGCGCATGTCGAAATCATAGCCCATGTTGAGGTTGAACAGGGCCTGTCCTTCGAACGTGTTTTTGCTGATGCTGTTGCTGGCGGCGGGATCATAGCCTGCCTCGCCCGGCCCTTTGTAGAGCGGCGAATATTTGATCGAGCTGAAGGCGCGCATTTGCAGGCCGATGTTGAACGCCTTGATCCGGTAATTGATATAGGCGGTCCAGTTCCACTTGGACGAGGCGTTTTGATAACCGGCATAGTCGAGCGTGACGCCGTTCGGCCCGGCGATGTCG
Organism: Novosphingobium sp. KACC 22771; assembly: GCF_028736195.1. Classification (GTDB taxonomy): domain Bacteria; phylum Pseudomonadota; class Alphaproteobacteria; order Sphingomonadales; family Sphingomonadaceae; genus Novosphingobium. The sequence goes on from NZ_CP117882.1 coordinate 524,039, forward strand.
GTGCTCTTGTAATGCATCAGATTGTTGACAAACAGCGTGGCGTCGATGCTGCCGGGCAGGCCGATGCGTTCCAGACTGGTGCGATAGCCCGCTTCCAAATCAATACCTTGCGTTTGCAGCAGGGATTGGTTGAAGGGCTGGACGAACACTTTTGAAATGCCAAAGGCCGAACTGTCAAAGGTGATGGCCGAACAATAGGACGTCAGGCCGGCATAGCACCGGGCCAACACGTCCGTCGCCGCCACCGAGGCGATGACGTCCTTGACCTTGATATTGTAATAATCGACCGAGAAGCGCAGGCCGCCCAGCGCGCCATGCCCCTGATAGGCCACACCGGCCGAGAAAGTATCGGCCTTTTCCGGCTTCAGGTTGGGATTGCCCACCGTCTGTTGCGGCAGGCGGGCGGATTGGCCGTTGAACGGGTTGACGAAGGAGCCCGTGGCCGAAACCCCGCCCACGAGGAACAGTTCGGAAAGCGAAGGCGCGCGGATATCGCGTGAACGCGTGGCGCGGAAACGCAGGCCCTGCACCGGTTCATAGACCCCGCCGACTTTCCATGTGGTGACGGCGCCGCTGAGGTTATAATCGGTGCGGCGCACCGCGCCATTGGCCGAGAGCGATCGGATCCCGGTAATATCCTTGAGCAGCGGGAGTTCAAGCTCGCCGTAGAATTCCTTGACCGTGGCCGCCCCGCCATAGGACTTGTTGTTACCCGAGGAATAGAGGCCCTGAATCTGGGCGGCATCGGCGGTCTGGGTCAGCGTATCGCGGCGGAATTCGGCCCCCACGGCCGCCGACACATCGCCACCGGGCAGGCGGAACAGCGGGCCGCTGATGTTGAGCGCCGCGTCGTGGCGCACCATGTAATTCATCGTATATTCAATGCCGGAAACGTAATCCTTGGCCGCCTGCGACACATTGCCCGCGCCAAAGGGATTCATCGGCACACAGCCGGACTGCACATTCGCCATCTGTACCGAATTGGTGAGGCGGTTGGCGGCAAAGCCGGGGTTCGAGGCGATCGGCCCGCACACAATATTGCCGCTGCTGTCCTTCACCGCATAGAGTGCGGCGTAGAGATTGGCTTCACGTGTGCCATAGACCTGCGAGTCGATGGTGGAGCGGCCGTAAATATAGGTCGCGTCCCAATTGAAGCGGTCGAAGATTTTGCCCTTGAAACCGGTCGCGAGCTGGAATGTGGTGTAAGTGTTGTTGGCCGAGGTGCCCAGCCAGTCGGTGTCAATGCGGCCCATATTGAAGCTGGCGATATTGCCCGCTGCCATCTGGGCCTTGATACCGGCGGGCAGATAGGGATTATCGGCCATGATCGTGATCGTGGGAGACTGATGATATTGGGAGAAGGTGAAAACGTTGCTGCGCGCATAGTTGATGTCGGCAAAGGCCTTCACATTGTCCGACAGGTCGTAGGACAGCCGCACCATCCCGGCGAATTGCTCCATCGGTTGCTTCAGGTTCCACTGGGACAATGGGCCTGCGCCGCGATTGGACGAGGAGTTGATCATCAGATTGCCCAGCACTGGCCCGCGGGCCAGAGTGTAGGTCGAACCATCCGGGTTAAAGGCCAGCAAGTTGAGCGCGCTTGAGGCAGCGCCGCCCGTGGTCGTGGCGCCGGTGATCACGCCGCCGGGGGTTTGCGTGGCATATTCCACACCGTTGGCCCATCCAAACGCGGCCGTCCCAGCGGCCCGCGTCGCGCCAAAGGCCAGCGGATTGCCCGAATTGCCCGGCTCGACGGCGCTCCAATCGCGGGTGTAGATATTGCCCACGCCGTAATTCTTGTTGTAATCAGCGCCCGCGACAATGTGCAGCCGATCCTCGGCCAGATTGAGGCCAAAGGACAGATTGCCGCCAAATTCCTTGTTGTCGCCCTGTTGCGAAATACCGCTGTAGATCGAGCCGTGGATGCCTTCGAGCCGGTCGAGCAACACGAAATTGGCAACGCCGCCCACCGCATCCGAACCATAGGCCGCCGAGGCGCCGCCGGTCACCACTTCCATCCGCTTGATAAGACCCACCGGGATGATGCTGGTTGATGTCGTGGCCTGCGGATTGGTGGGCACCGGGCGGCGGCCGTCGATCAGAACCAGCGTGCGCTGGGCGCCAAGGCCGCGCAGATTGGCGAGACTTTGCCCGGTCGAGGTCGAACCGGCGTTGCGCTGAACCTGGTTGGGGCCGGAACTGGCACGGAAGGCGGGCAATTGGTTGATGACATCATCCACCGAGGACGGCGCGGTCTGCAGCATCTTGGCTGCGTCCACCACCGTCAGCGGCGTGGGCGATTGGGTTCCCGCGTTTTGAATGCGGCTGCCGGTAACGATGATGTCCTGAACGGTGGGGGTGGACGGATCATCAGGCTTTGCGGCCGATGGGGTGGTGGGTTGGGCGGCGGTGTTCTTGGGTTTGGCGCTCTGGGCCATGGTCGGGCTGGCGGCCACGGCGCTGAACGTGGCCGCGCTCGCTAACAGTGTCAGCTTGAAAGTCCTCACATCCTGTCCCCTTTTATGTTATTCGGATAACGAATTTTTATTCTCGTAAAATCGTATCTCGCACCTTGGGCCAAGTCAAGAAGCGTCGCGATTTTTGGGGGAACGAGAAAAACGTCTATAAAACCGTGGCTTGAATGGATGCAGTCGCTGTTGTCGCCGGGCTATTGAGGCGCTCGGGCGGTTTGCTCATCCCAATGGGGCAAAGCCTTCCTACCGGATTCGCCTGCGCGCAAACCGCTATCGGAAGGTTATGGGCCGGCACCGCTTCGCACCCCCGCACGCATCATGTGCGACACGAATAGGCTGGGGGGCGGGCGTTGGCGATCAGCGCGCAACTATGGCGCGGCGCCTGTGAAAGTCTGCCCCGGTCTGGCGGCAGCTTCCGTTCATTCACTCCGGATCAAAACCGGAGATGGCAGCGGTCTTATTTGACAGCCGAATGGGTCTGATTGCTGCCGGTCAGATAGGCGAAGCACATCTCGCGCAAGGCATCGCGGCGGCGCAGCACATCCTGCGATCCGGGCAATCCGCTTGGGCAATTGAGTTCGCGGATCGTGAAGGACAGAATGATGTGATAAACCGCATCAATGCGATCATCGACAGCAATCAAGCCATTGACCTCCAGCGCCCGGCGAAGAGCAGCCTTGGCCAAAGCCTCGGCCTTGAAACCAATATCGCGCCCTTTGACGGAGAGGTTAGGGTTCTGTTTGATGATATCAATGGATTTGACAAAGTTTGGATTAAACTGCGCCAAAAGGTTGTAATAATCGTCGATATAGGCGCGCAGATATGCATCAAAATCTTCGCATTGTGCTTCAAGTCTCTGAAAAAGCACCACCTCGGCCTGCAGATTGTCATCCAGTATGCGTGAGATGACAGCTTCGATCATCGCGTCCTTGCTCGCGAAATAGAACTGAACCGCGCCGACCGACACACCGGCCGAGCTGGCAATGCCGGCAAAGCTGAGCGATGCCGGCCCCGCATCTTTGAACAATCTGATGGCGGCCAGCAGGATGCTGTCCCGCGTTTGACGGCTGCGCGACTGCTGCGGCTGACGTTCCACCTTGCCGGCTTGGCCCAGGCTCGCGGGCTGTTTGCGCTTTTGCCGTGAAGAGGTCGTTGTCTCGCTCATGATCACAGGGCCTATACTCGTCCTATCCGCATTGCAAACCAACCAGGAGAGGAGACGATTGACTACACATAAATATAAGAATATTGGTTCTATATAAATCAAGCCCCATCGCATGAATGGTGGCAAACGGGAGTATGGATGCGATGCCCAAGAGCGTTTTACGCATGTCAGGATCGGCGCATGCGCAACAGACGGCCTGTGCCAGTTGCCCGATCCCAATTCACAGCCGACTGTGGGCCTTCAGATCAATCTCAACTTCTGACAAAGGCGCCGGTTTTATGTCTATTGTTCATAAATTTGGGTTGGCCATGCTGGCTGCCGCCTTGGGCAGTTCCGCGCTGGCAGGGCCGACCGTGCAGGTCGCGCAGGGCAAGGTGGAAGGCATCGTCAAGGATGGCGTGGAAGCTTATCGCGCCATTCCCTATGCCCAGGCGCCCGAGGGCAATCTGCGCTGGCGCGCGCCCGAACCTGCCCAATCATGGCCCGGCGTCCGAGACGCCTCGCGCGCAGGCCCCGCCTGCTATCAGGCCGATGGCGGGGCGGGATGGGGCCCTTACACCGCCGAATTCATCGCCCCTGGCCCCTTTGCCGAAGACTGCCTGACCGCCAACATCTGGACACCCGCCCGCAAGACCGGCAGGCTGCCGGTGTTTGTTTTCATCCATGGCGGTGGCTTTGGCGGAGGCGGCGCGAATGTGCCGATCTATGATGGCGCCACTTTGGCAAAACGCGGCGTCGTTGTCGTTACCATCCAGTATCGCGTGGGCGTCTTCGGCTTTCTGGCCCATCCGGCGTTGAGCGCGGAATCGCCGATCCACAGTTCGGGCAATTATGGCCTGCTCGATCAGATCGAGGCGATTAAATGGGTGAAGGCCAACATCGCCCGTTTCGGTGGCGATGCGGCAAACATCACCATCGCGGGGGAATCCGCCGGGGCGGCATCGGTTTCGCATCTGGTCGTCTCGCCCCTTGCCAAGGGCCTGTTTGCCAAAGCGGTGGCCTTCAGCGGCGCCAGCATGGGGGTACCTGTTCCCCCCTTGCGCGAGGGGGAGGCCGTCGGCGTGAAGCTGGCCGAGGATCTTGGGAAGAGCACGCCGGATGAATTGCGCAATGTTTCTGCCGCCCAACTTGTCGAGCGCACCCGCGCCATTCCCGACCCCGGCGGCAAAGCGCCGCCCCTGCTCTTTGTCCCCCATGTCGATGGCGCGGTCGTTCTTTACGATCCGTCCATAGGCGATCGACCCATTGCCAGCAACGTCGCGATCATGACCGGCTATAATGCCGCCGAAATGGTCGACTTCTCCATTGATACTCCGGAGAAATTCGAGACGGCCGTTCGCGCGCGCTATGGCGATTTTGCCGATCGCCTGCTCCGGCTTTACCCCCATGCGACACGCGCCGAGGCCGAAGCATCCAATCTCCTGATGGCGCGCGACCGCTATATGTCGGGCGTCCTCATCTGGGCCAAAGCGCGCCAAAAGACGAGCGGGCAGACGGTCTTTGATTATCTCTATGACCACCCCTACCCGCCCGCGCCGCAGGGCAAGGCCTATGGCGCGTTTCACTCTTCGCAGATTCCGTATATTTTCGGCAATCTGGGATTGGGCAACCGCCATTTCAGCGCGGGTGATGCGAAGATCAGCCGTCAGTGGCAGGATCTGCTCATCGCCTTTATGCGCAAAGGCAACCCTTCGGGCCCGAACGGCGCATGGCCGCCAGCCTCGCAAACGAAAGGCATAAAAGCCATGGTCATCGGCGATCATCCCGGCTTCGCGCCGGTCATTTCTTCAACCGAGCGCTTTGAGGCGTTCAGGGATTATGCGCGGCAAGGTGGGGTTCTCGGCCTCATGTAACATGTCTCGCCACGCCGCCGCGCCACGCCGCAAATGACCGACAGGTGGGCATTTTCAACCTCTGTATTGGCGATAAATTTCCCTTTGCTCTCAATCCCCGATGACAGCGCGACCGGTGCCCGCCCCCTTGGTGCGGGCCACCTTTGCCCTGTCCAATGATGTGCGTTCGCAGGGGTGGTTCGGGCCTTGGTGGCCCATTTCAAGCACAGGGGAAACTTATGCGTAAAATTTGCATGAAGCGGATGCTGCTGGTCGGCTCCGGTCTGGGGCTGGCGCTGCAGGGGCAGGCGGCCATGGCCCAGCAGGCCGCCGCAGCCCAGCCCGACGGTCAGGGCGAACTGGTGGTCACGGCGCGGCGCGTCAATGAAAGGCTCAGCGATGTGCCCGGTTCGGTCAGCGTGCTCTCCGAAGCGCAACTGGCCAAGGGCGGCATCCGCAGCACCGAGGATTTCGTCAAGGTCACGCCCGGCGTGACCATCGTGGCCAGCACCACCGACGCCTCGGACGTGCAGATCAATATTCGCGGCGTCAATGGCGCGCGCGATGCCGAAGGCTCGATCGCGCTGGTGGTTGACGGCATTTTGAAGACCAACACCGCCTCGCTCAACCAGCAGCAGGGCGCGCTGACGCAGGTGGAAATCCTGAAAGGTCCGCAGGGCGCGATCTATGGTCGCAACGCCACGGCAGGCGCCATCGTGATCCAGACCCGCAAACCGACCGACACCATTCAGGGTGGCGCACGCCTCAGCTATGCCACGCAAAACACCGCCAAGGGCGAGGCATGGGTGTCCGGCCCGCTGATGCCGGGAGTGGGCTTTGTGCTGTCGGGCGATTACATGAACACCGACGGTTTTTATCGCAACACGTTTCTGGGCAATGCGAAACTGGTGGATTATCAGCACGGTTTCAACATCAACGCCCGCGTGATCGCCGATCTGGGCGACCAGACCACGCTGGACACCAAGGCCCATTTCGGGCGCACCAAGGGCGCATCGCTTTCGTTCAATGCGGCCTTTGCCCTGCCCGGTTTTGCCGCCGCCACCGGCATTCCCACCTTCAACGAGAATGTGAACGACCATCCGTTCAAATTCTACGGCAACATCGTGCCCCAGAACGAGCAAAAGACGCTCGAACTCTCGACCAAGCTGACGCATGATTTCGAAGGCGCCACGCTGACGGCATGGCTGGCCTATAATGACATCCGCAACTGGCTGATTGCGGACGGCACCTCGGCCGATTTCCAGCTCTTCACCTCGGCGGTCAATCCGGCGGTGTCGGGCGTGGTAAGCTCCTGCGCCTCGACCGTGGCGGCGCTGGCGGGCTATCCGATGGCCAGCCCGACCAATCTTGCGGGCACCTCGGCGGGATCTTTGTTCGGCCCCTATTCGCCCACCACCTGCGACGGCAGCCAGTATCAGCGCCGCGAGCAGCGCGACATCAGCGGGGAAATCCGCATCGCCTCGAAGAACGGCGGGCCGCTCAACTGGCAGGCGGGGCTTTATTACATCAACATCAAGCGCCGCGCGGTCGTCACCTCGCAGGGCGACAAGGGGCAGGGGGCCGCTGCCGCCGCCTATACCCCGCCCAGCGGGATCAGCCCGACCAACCAGCTGTTTGACGACAGTTTCCGCACCAATGCCTATGCCGGTTTCGCCTCGGCCGATTACAGCGTGAGCAAGGCGTTCAACGCCGGGGTGGCGCTGCGTTACGACGTGGAAGAGCGGCACGTCAGGAACAATGTGCCGATGCTGCTTGATCCTTTCAGCGGGCATTGCCTCAATCCGGGGCAAGGGCTGGGCAGCACCTGCACCCCGATCACGCCCAAGAGCCGCACCTTTCAACAGTTCGAGCCCAAGGTGACGCTGCGCTATCGCTTTGGGCCGGAGGCGACGGTCTATGCCAACTGGGGCGTGGGCTTCAAATCGGGCGGCTTCAACAATCAGGGCGCCTCGGCCATCGTGGCCAGCTATTTCGGCGGCATCGGTTCGGAGGCCCGGATCGAGGACATTTACAAGCCCGAACGTTCGAGCAGCTTTGAAGCGGGCGTCAAGGGCCGCCTTGGCCCGGTCGACTACACGCTGGCCGGTTATTACAACCGCGTCACCAATATGCAGTTCTTTGAATTCTTCGTGGGCGGCTTTGGCCTGCTGCGCGTGGTGGAAAATATCGACAAGGTGGATCTCAAGGGCATCGAGGGCAATATCAATGTCCGGCTGAAACCGGGCTGGACCGCCTTTGCCTCGGCCAATGTGATGGATTCCAAGATCAAGGCCAACAGCGTGCGCCCCTCGACCGTGGGCAACAAATCGCCCTATACCGCCGATTACACGGTCAATCTGGGCAGCCAGTTTGAAACCCCGATCCGCGATGGGCTTAACCTGCTGCTGCGCGCCGATTACCGCCTGACGGGGCCGACGTGGTTCCATGTGGTTCAGGCCCAGTCGAACCCGACGATCTTCGGCGCGCCGGGCAATTACACCGGCACTCGGCGCAATGCCTATGGCATTCTGGATCTGCGCGCGGGCCTGTCGGGCAAGAGCTGGAACCTGACCGCCTTTGGCACCAACGTGCTGCGCAAGCGCTATCTGGCCGAGGTCATCCCGGCGGTGGAATTTGGCGGATCATTTATCGCGCCCGGCGCGCTGTCGCAATTCGGGCTGGAACTGGGCGTCAAGTTCTAAGCCATTTTGCCCGCTCCTAGTTGGGGCGGGCTTATTTGCGGCTTCATTCAACGCGTGAAGGGCAGGGGGCGTTCGCTCGCTGCCCTTCAGCACATTCTGGGCACGGGCAGAAAGACGAGATCGGTATCAGCTTGAAATCGAGGATCTTTCCTGATGTGTCCAAACCGGGTCATCGCAAATTTCGGGCGGCTGGTGGTATATTTACAGAGCGCCCTGGAGGGCAGGAAAGGGCCTCTTGAAGGGCTGTAGGAAATTTTAGTATTAAAAAACAATAGATTGATTGGGATTCAAGGTTTCATCCGTGCAACACAGCGCCGTACCTGACTTACCACATCCCCGCCTTCGTTCAGGAAACAGCACAGCCCGCTCGCGCATTTCCTGATCAACAGGTGATTTTGCCGCCCCTAAGGGATCGCCAGGCGCGACCCTTCCGGGCCTTTGGCGAAAGAGCCTGAATAACCGGCTCTGATCGAAACGGAGGTCGGGTTGGGCGCAAGGGCCCGCCGCGCGGCGATGTGTCCGCCCGGCTCGTCCATTGCCCAACCCGGCGCTGTTTTCAGAGCCTCTGGATGATCAGGAGCGCTTGACATGAAAGTTTCCCATCTTCTTATCGCCGCCTCGGCCGCATTCTGTCTGCCCGCCGCCGCCTTCGCTCAGGAAGCGCCGGCTGCAGCTGCTGCTCCAAACTTGGCGGTCGGTGGCACGATCTATGACGCGCAGGGTGAAGAGGTCGGCACGATCGACAGCATTGCCGACACCACCGTGGTCGTTAACACCGGGACCAACAAGGCGGCGCTGCCCAAGACCTCTATCGGATCAGGCCCCAAGGGGCCGATGGTGAGCATCACCAAGGCCCAAATTGACGAACAGGTTGCCGCCGCCGCAGGGAAAGCCGCTGCCGCACTTGACGCAGCTCTGGTTGCAGGCGCCGAGGTGAAGGGCAAGGCCGGAACGCCAGTCGGCACGATCAAGGAGGTCAAGGGTGATCTGATCGTTTTGGACCGCACCGGGGGCGCTGTTTCGCTTCCCAAGAAGGCTTTCGGCATGGGCCCGCAGGGTCTGTATATCGGCATGACTGCGGCCGAACTGGACGCGGCGGCAAAGAAGGCTTTGGGCAAGTAAGCTTGCTCGCTGTTTGTGCTCTGTCGTCAAGGGATGGCTTTTAGGCTCTCTTTTGGCGACAGAAATTTGGCCTTTGATGGAAGCATGGATAGTAACTACACCGGTCAACCCCTCCATCAATGTGGCCTGCTGCCGGTTTGATGGACACCGAGATAAAGGTGTTTTCATCAAACCGGCAGCAGGCCAGCCAGCGCTTCCGCGATTACACTATGTTCGTACTTGTCCCAGACCTCATTATTCAAGCGCCTCGCGGGGCCGGTGAACGAACGACGGGTTCTGACACTGCAACCCAAGTCCCTGAACGTCTGGAATGAGGGCGATTCTGGCGACAAGTCGGGCAGCATTGGAACCCGCAGTACTCGACCAAATTATCAGGTCGCTTCGCATGGTTCGAGTATCTCAGCCCAGCAAGAGCGGCCTCTGATGCATTTTTGACTAAAATCAGCAGAGCATGTGTGCCAGAATCTGGCCAAAGCCACTTCCTACCCTATACAAAATTGCATTCATGGCTTAGCTCGTTTTCATGAATTCTGGACCGGACACCCTACCCCCAGGCCGCGCGAGTGCGGAACGCATTTTGACAATCCTGTCGTGTTTTGAACGCGGCGACGAGGCCCTCAGCCTGGCCGAGGTGACGCGCCGCACCGGGCTGATCAAAAGCACCGTTCTGCGTCTGTCGGTGGCTCTGCTGGAAACCGGCTTTCTGGTGCGCGATACGCAAGGCAACTATCGCCTCGGGCCGGAAATCGCTCGGCTCAACCTTATCTATACCGAAGCGATGCGGGTGGAGCATTACGTCATCCCCGTGCTGCAATCGCTGGTCGAACATACGGGTGAAACCGCCTCGATCTATATCCGCCATGGCAGCTATCGCCTGTGCCAATATCGGGTCAATTCGCCGCACCAATTGGGGGTGCATAAACAGCCCGGCGATGTGCGGCCGATGGATGAGGCCTCCTCGGCGATCATCCTGCGCAGCTTTGGCGACAATGGCGAGCATAAGGTCGCGCTCAAATTGCCGCTGTTCACCGAGGGCGTGTCGGACCCTTATGCAGCCTCGCTCTCGATCCCGGTGTTTCACAGCGGCGGAGCTTTACTCGGGGCGCTGGTGTTGGCCGGGCCGTGCAACCGGCTTAATGCCGAAAGGGCCGAGGAATACAGCGACCTGATGCTGTCCTCGGCCCTCTCGCTCAGCCGCCAGCTGGGCGGAGAGGCGGCCTTTTTGCGGGCTTTGCAGGCGCCGCTCTGATCGGCGGCTCAGGCGGCTTGCGGCGGCCTGTTCACGACGACCGCGCGGTCAACCGCGCGCCCGGCCAGATGGTCGAGCACCTGCTGCATCGCCATCATGCCCACACGCCGGCCGGCCTCGATGGTGCTGGCGCCGATATGCGGGCTGACCACCAGATTGGGCAGGAGGCGCAGGCGTTCTGTCAATTGCGGTGGCTCTACAGGAAATGTGTCCAACCCGGCCCCGGCAATGCGCCTCGCCTCCAACGCATCGGCCAGTGCCTCAAGGTCGATCAGCCCGCCGCGCGCCGTGTTGATCAGGATCGCACCGGGCTTCATCATGTTCAGCCTTTGCGCGTCGATCATATTGCGCGTTGCCGCGGTCAAGGGGCAATGCAGGCTTACCACATCGCTTTGCGCCAGCAATCCCTCCAAGGAACCGACCCGCTGCAACTCAATGGCCGCGCCATCGGGCAGAGCAGGATCATACACCAGCACATCCATGCCCAGCGCGGCGCAGATCCGCGCCAGAGCATGACCGATGGCGCCCAGACCGACCACGCCCAGTACCTTGCCGTTCAACTCGTGCCCCATGAAAAAGGCCTTGTCCCAATGGCCCGAGCGGATGCGCGCATCCTGATAGGCAATCCCGCGCGCCACGCCCAGCGTAAGAGCCAGAGCGTGTTCGGCCACGGAAATTGCATTGGCACCGCGCGCAATGGTCACCAATACGTTGCGGCGCGTGGCGGCATCGACATCGATCGTGTCATAGCCCACCCCGTGCTTGGCGATGATCCGCAGATTGGGCGCCAAAGCCATCGCCGCGTCGGTCACCTCGCCAAGGCGCAGGATGATGGCGTCCGGGTTGTTCTCCTGCATGAAACTGTCCAGATCCGGCCCGCGCAGATAGGTGTCGGTGGTGGTCACCCTTGCGCCTGCCTGCTCGGCCAGCGCCATGGCCTGGGGGGCAAGAGCGCGGCCCAGAATGGCGATATGGGGCGCGGCCATCATGCGCCCTCAACGCCGGGGCAGTTGATCGCCCGCAAGGCCTTGTCCACCCATGCGCGCGGGTTTTCGCCGCGCGCGATGGCCTCCAATTGCGCTTCCTCGGCCTGATGCTTGCGTGAGGCGGCCTCGTAAATAGCGTCAACCTCGCCTTGCGGCACCGCGACCAGACCGTCCATATCGCCCACCATCAGATCGCCCGGATGGATCACCATGCCATCGAGCGATATGGGCACATTCACCTCGCCCGGCCCGTCTTTATAAGGGCCGCGATGGGTGATCCCGGCGGCAAAGATGGGGAAATCACCCGCAGAAATAGCGGCATAATCACGCACCGCGCCATTGATGACGATGCCCGCAACGCCCTTATAGCGCGCGTAGGCAATCATCAGTTCTCCGATCAGCGCATTGGTGAGATCGCCGCCCGCATCCACCACGATAACATCGCCCGGCACCGCCATATCCAGCGCCTTGTGGATCATCAGATTGTCGCCCGGCCGGGTGCGCACAGTCAGCGCCGGCCCGATCAGCAATCCTTCGCGGTGAAGAGGGCGCAGCCGCGCGCCCCCTGCCGACATGCGGCTCATCACATCGCTGATATTGGCGACCGGCAGGCTGCGGAACCTTTCGACTTCGGCAAGGCTGACCGCTGTTTCGCGCTGTTTGACGCACAATCCTGTCATCATTTCTTTCCACTTCATGGATTGTTTGGAAGATTAATATTTGAAACGCGCGCCCACGCGGAACGTCCGGCCGATCACGTCATGCAGGAACGCATTGTAGGCGACCGGGACGTTGGCGTTCTCCGGGGCTATCGGCGGGGCATTGTCCAAAATGTTGCGAATGTTGAGGAACAGCTCGATTTCGGAACCGCCCATCGGCGCCTTGAAGCTGGCCTGCCCGTCGAAATAGACCTGGGCCTGCACGTTCTGGAGGTCGATGACCGAGGGGCCTCGCGTCACGTCATAGGCGCCACCGCCCACATAGCGCGCCTGAAGGAAGCCGCCGACGGCAGGGCCCTGATAATTGAACTGCGCCACGCCGCGCCAGCGCGGGTAGGGATTGACGCCCGCCTCGCCCGCCCGGTCGATGGGCGCGCCGCCGGGCGTTGTCGTTTCTTGCTTGGCCAGATAGGTGGCCACTGCGCGCAGCGTGACATTGCCTTTCAGGCCCAGCATGCCCTCGGGCGCGCTGTAACCCAGTTCGAAATCGACCCCACGCGTTTTGGCCGAGGCCAGATTGATCGGCAGCGCCGAGAAAGTGGTGATATTGCCCCCCGCATCGCGGGTAAAGAGCGCGCAGGCCGCCGCCGTCCCGGCATAGCATTGATCGACCGCGGTTTGCGAAGCGATGTTGTCAATGGCCGAGGCAATGCTGATATCATAGAAATCGACCGAGAAATTCAGACGCGGAATAAAGGACGGGCTGTAGATCGCGCCAAAGGTCAGCGTATCGGCTATTTCCGGTTTCAACCCCGGATTGCCGGAGTTGTTCTGCAGGATGCCGGTCACGCGAATGTTGTTCTTGAACGGATCGTTGACCGAGGCGATGCTTTGACGGCCCGCCTGATAGAGTTCGGACAGATTGGGTGCGCGGATATCGCGCGAACGCGTGCCGCGCAGGCGCAGATCATCCACCGGCTTATAGGACAGGCCCAGCTTCCATGTCGAAACCTGCCCGCTGGTGCTGTAATCGGTAATCCGTCCAGCCGCGTTCAGCTCCAGATCGCGGATCAGCGGCAGATCCTTGGCCAGCGGCGCGATGACTTCGACAAAGCCTTCCTTGACGTTGTATTTGCCGTTCCAGGGATTGGGATTGCCCAAAAGGAACGCCCCCGTGGGCGAGAGCGAGTCCGTGGTCAGAACGATTTTTTCCGAACGATACTCGCCGCCCGTCGCAAAGCGGATCGGGCCGGCCCAGCCCTTGAACAGGGTTCCCGAAATCGAGGCCGAGGCGACATCGGCGTCGATGATGGCATGTGACCAGCTGACCCCGCGCGTATAGTTGAGCGCGGCGTTGGAGGGCGATCCTTCGCCAAAGACATTGAACGGCGCGCAGCCATTGCCCGGATTGGTCAGGCTGGAGCGGCAAACGATCTGCCCGCCCGACGGGCTGACCACGGCATCGATGGCCTCGTTGAACTTGCCGGTGATTTCATCATTGAGGGTGGCGTTCGTCTGATAAGTCCGCCCACGCAGGTAATAGGCGTTCCATGACAGGCCTGCGATGGTGCCCTTGGCACCGATGGTGCCCTGCATCGTGTCGCTGTCGCCGCGCGTGACGATAAAGCCGCGCTCGCGCGAGAAGCGCAGCATGGTGAGCGAGGTGACGCCCGCTGTCACCATCTGGGCCCGGATCGCATCGGGCAGATAGGCATTGTCGCGCTGAATGGTAAAGGGATTGGCGGTTTGGCGCCGGTTATAGGTGTTGTTCACCGTCGAGGAGGAGCGGCCATAGATCGCATCGGCAAACAGGCTGAAGGAGGGCGATACGTCGAAGCTGACATGGGCATAGGCGCTGGCGCGCTCCAATGGCCGGTTGATTTCCTGGATGTTTTCGGTGGGCACGCCATCGCCGCCCACCTGCTGGGTGCTGGTGGTATAGGTGCCGTAATTATAAGGCGCGGCCACCCCGCCGGGCAGGAACTGAATGCCCTTGAACAGGGCATTGTTGGCCGCCGTGCCGCCATTGCCGCCGATGATCAGCCCGCCATAGGTGCCCACCGTCCGCACGTTTTGCTTGAGCACCAGGGTGGGCGTGCCCGCCGGATTGTTGATAAAACCCCAGCCTTGATTGGCCCAGGGGCGCGCGCTGGGCGGAACGCCGTCGTTGCGGAAATATTCGCCGCTCAGCAGGATATGCCCGCGCCCTTCGGCAAACTTGGCCCCGGCCGAGAGCGTGGCGCGGATCTCGCGATTGTCGCCTGCCTGCGCGATGCCGTAATTGACCTCGCCTTTCAGCCCGGTGAAGTTCTTGTCGAGGATGAAGTTGACGACGCCCGCCACCGCATCTGAACCATAGGCCGCCGACGCGCCGCCCGTCACCACCTCCACCCGCTGGACAATGGCCGAGGGCAGGATATTGGCATCGACGCTGCCGGTCAGGCTGGTCGAAACCATGCGCCGCCCGTCAAACAGGGTGAGCGTGCGGTTCGGCCCCAGCGAGCGCAGGTTGAGAAAGCTCTGCCCCACGCGCGAGGAACCGGAGTTGCGCTGCGGCCCCGACGTGTTGGTGAGCGAGGGCAATTGGCGCAGGGATTCGGCCAGCGTCGATGGCGCGACCTTGATCAATTGGTCGGCGCCCACCACCGTCACCGGGGTCGGCGCAGTAAACCCGGCGCGGGCGATGCGCGAACCCGTAACGATAATGTCGGCTGCCTTGTTTTCACCTTCCGCCGGGGCGGCCGCCTCCGCGGCCCCCGCCTGATCGGATGCCTGATCGGCGGCATAGGCGGCGGGCATGCCGTAAAGCATGGCGGCCAGCGCGATAAGCGAGGCGCAAGGGGGGGCCTTGAGCCGGTTGCGATGGAAAAACATCAACCTCTCCTGATTGCTTTTTGGGGTATTTTGATTGGCCGCCTGTCTCGGCGGGGATGGATCAGTGCGGCACGGGCCGCTCCGCTTTGGCCGCACGGGAAACAGCAAGGATGGAAAGCGCGCTGGCAATGGCCAGAACCGCGAGCGGGGCCAGCGCGATGGCGTAGCTGTGCGTGGCCTCGTAAACCCAGCCATAGAGGTTCACCATGACCGCGCCACCGATAAGGTTCGACGTGGCATTGATCGCGGCAATCCCCACCGCTGCCTCCGAAGGGCTGAGCCAGCCTGAAGCAAGGCTCCAGAACGGCCCCTTGAAACAATAGGCCCCGGCCAGCGCCCCGGTCAGCAGGACAACCACCATCACCAGCCCGGTGGACAGCGAGATAAGCACGGCGCTGAGCGCGATCAGCAGCAGCGGGATGGCCGTGTGCCAGCCCCGCTCGTTCATCCGGTCCGAATTATAGCCCCAGAGGACCATCGCCACGGTGGCAACGCCATAGGGGATCGAATTGACGAGACCCGTGGTGAAGTCCGTCAGACCAAAGGACTTGAGGAATTGCGGCTGCCACACGCCCAGCACAGAACCCGACGCCGAGGCGCCGCAACAGGCCAGCACCAGCGCCCAGAACTGCGGCTTGCGCAGCAGAAGCCATTTGGACACGGGCTGGCCGGTGACGGGCTTGGCGGATGAGGCCAGCGCACGGCCTAGCCAGTCGCGCTCATCCTGCGTCAACCAGCGCGCCTGATCCGGACGATCCGAGAGCCAGAACAGGCAGGCCAGTCCCATAACGGTGGCGGGCAGGCCTTCGACAAGGAACAGCCATTGCCAACCCCGCAGCCCCATCGCGCCGTCCAGCGTCAGCAGCGCGCCCGACAGGGGCGAGGAAATGAAGCTGGCCACAGGAATGCCTACAGCAAACATCGCCAGCACGCGCCCGCGATAAGCAGGCGGCATCCAATAAGTCAGATACAGCACAATGCCGGGAAAGAAGCCCGCCTCGGCCGCGCCGAGGATGAGGCGCAGCGTGTAGAACGAGGCAGGCCCCTGAACCAGCGCGGTGGCGGCGGAGACCAGCCCCCATGTGATCATAATCCGCGCGATCCAGCGACGCGCGCCAAAGCGCTCCAGCGCCAGATTGCTGGGCACCTCGACCAGAAAATAGGAGATGAAAAACAGGCTGGCGCCAAAACCGAACTGAACCTTGGTCAGGCCGATATCCGCGCTCATCTGCAACGAGGCCATGCCCACATTGGTGCGGTCGATCAGCGCCAGCAGATAGCAGGCGACAAGGAACGGCAGCAGGCGCCAGCGCACCTTTTTCATAACCGCTCGTTCCATGGCATGGTCGTGCAATGTATCTCTCCCTGCGCTTTTCGCGGCAATTTGGTTCTTCTTGTCGCTCAAATAGACTAAATCGCAATGCCGTTGCAATATCAAAAATTCAAAAGTAGATCGTGAGCGCCGGCCTCGCCGGCATGGAGAGAATGCGCGCATCAGGCGCAACATGGAAAGGCTAGGCATATGGATAAACGAAAAAGCGTTGCGCCGGGCATGGCACGGCAAGGAATAGGGCTAGCCATGGCGCTGGGATGCGCGCTCTGCGCAACTATGCCCGCGCTTGGCGCAGAAGCTCGGGAAATCCCTGCCTCGCGTCAGGGCAAGGCCGATGCCTCGCGCATCAACACCCCCAACGGCGGGCGTCAGGAAATCCGCAACCGTCAGGATATGGAGCGGCTGAGCGGCTATACCGCGCCCGGCGCCAAGGTCTATGCCGCCATGGCCGCCGATGTGGGCGGCGGGCAATGGCCCGTGACGCTGTTCTATCGCTGTCGCAATGTGCCGGGCGGCAGCGCGATTCACGCGCCCATGCCCCAGCCTATCGAGGTGTTCGACGGTGTCTATTCGATCGGCGATGACGCCAACAACGTCTGGGCGATCGACACCAGCGAGGGCATCATCCTGATCGACACGCTGTCAAACGAGGAAGATGCCAAGCGCGTGATTGTCGAAAATATGCGGCGGGTTAAGCTGGATCCGGCGCGGATCAAGACCATTATCATCACTCATAATCATGGCGACCATTATGGCGGCGCGGCCTATCTGAAATCGCTTTCGGGCGCGAAAATCGGCATGAGTCGCGAGGATTGGGAAGGCAAGGCGTTAGGCCCCGCGATGCCGGTCAAGGGCGCGGATGATTTCTATCTCACCGATGGCCAGCAAATCACGCTGGGCGGACGGACGCTCTCGGTTGTGCTGACGCCCGGCCATACGCCCGGCACGGTCTCGCTGGTATTTCCGGTGATGGACAAGGGGCAGCCCCATGTCGCATCGCTGTTCGGTGGTCAGGGTTCGCCCAAAAATCTGGCCGCGCTCAGGCAGTTTCGCCAGTCGCTCGATCACTTCGCCGATGTGACCGATGCGATGCAGGCCGATGTGGTCCTCTCCAACCACACGGTGGGCGACGACGGGCTGACCAAGGTGGCCATGCTGGTCAAGCGCAAGGCCAACGAGCCCAATCCCTATATCGCCGGACGCGAAGGCGTAATTCGATACAGCGCCCTGTGGCAGGCATGTCTGAGCGCAGACATCGACCAGATCGCCTGGAATGCGGCCCATAAAGAGCCGGCCAAGTAAGCCTTCCAAACGGCCGCAATTGTGGGGCGGGCAAGGTTTGACCGAGGGGCGGATGTCATGTCCGCCCCTCATTTTTTACCCAAGCTATATGCAACGGTGTTGCGTTTAAATCGAATCGCCGTTAATCGGGCAGTCAGATTGATCGGCGGGCCGGTGAGCCGCCGACATCGGCGAGGGAGATTTGCCTGATGAAAATTCCACTTACAGCCCGCCTTTGCGCGTCCACGGCGATCGTGGCCTGCGGGGTTGCCCTGTCCTGTTCCGCCGCCGCCCAGCAGGCCGCAGGCGAGCAGGCCGCAACCGAAGAGGCCATTGTCGTGACCGGCTCGCGCATTGCCCGCACCGGTTTTACCACCCCGACCCCGGTGACCATCCTGTCGAGTGCCGATCTTGCCAAATCATCGCCCTCGACCATTTCGGATGCTTTGCGCACGCTGCCCGCATTGACCAATACATCGGGGACCCAGCGCAATTCGGGCAGCACCGGGGGCGGACAAAGCTTTCTCAACCTGCGCGGACTGGGCGCAAGCCGGACGCTCACCCTGATCGACGGCCATCGCTTTGTCTCCACCAACATCACCGGCAGCGTCGATGCCAACCTTATCCCCGGCGCGCTGGTGGAGCGGGTCGATCTGGTCACGGGCGGCGCCTCGGCGGCCTATGGGTCGGACGCGGTGGCGGGCGTGGTCAATTTCGTGCTCAACACCCATTACACAGGCGTCAAGGGACAGGTGCAATACGGCCTGTCTTCCCATGACGACAATCACGAATATCTGGCGACGCTGACGGCCGGGACCCGCTTTGCGGGCGGGCGCGGCCATCTTGTGGTCAGCGGCGAGTATTTCAAGAACACGGGTGTTGCGGGTAATGCGCGTGACTGGGCGCGGGCGGGCTATCAGATCATCACCAACCCGACCGGCGCGGGCACGGTGGACAATCCCTCGCAAATTCTGGCGGGTAACGTCAGGCTGGTCACCAGCTATGGCGGGCTGATCCTGAACGGCAACGGCGGCACACCGGCGGCCAATGCCAGCTTTCGCGGCATCACCTTTGCGCCCGGCGGCGGCGTGACGGCTTTCAACTTCGGCTCGCTCACCTCGACCGGCACGCAGGTCGGCGGCGACGGGGTGGACAATGGCATCATCCAGCAGATCAACCGTCCGCTGGAGCGCAAGACGATCTTTGCCCATGCGCTGTTTGAAGTGGCGCCCAAGTGGGAGATCTTTGCCGAGGGCAGCTATGCCGAGGTCCATTCCGATTATATCAACGGCCCCAACGTCCATAACAGCAGCGCCGCGCAGACCGCCTATATCACCGTCCAGCGCGACAATGCCTATCTGCCCGTCAGCCTGCGCAACCAGATGACCAGCGCGGGCGTGACCAGCCTGACCATGACGCGTTGGGATCTGGAGGATGGGTTGACCCACACCGACAATCTGAACAAGACCACGCGTCTGCTGGGCGGTTTTTCGGGGCGTCTGGGCGGCTCGTGGAAAATCGACGGCTATTTCCAGTGGGGTGAGAACCGCAACACCAATATCGTCAAAAACACGAACAAGATCGCCAATTTCGCCCAAGCTGTCGACGCGGTGGTCAATCCGGCCAACAATCAGATCGTGTGCCGATCGACGCTGACCAACCCCATCAACGGCTGCGTCCCCTTCAACCCCTTTGGCGTGGGAAGCCCGTCTGCGGCCTCGCTCGCCTATGTCAACGGTGACAGCCCGGCCTTTATCCGCACCAGCCAACAGGTGGCCGCGCTCAATATCTCGGGTGAACCTTTCTCGACATGGGCCGGGCCGGTCTCGCTGGCCGTGGGCGGCGAGTATCGGCGCGAAACCGCCAATGTGACATCGGATGATCTCTCGGTCGCCAATGGCTATAAAATCGGCAATCAGCAGCCGTGGTCGGG
Source organism: Novosphingobium sp. KACC 22771 (assembly GCF_028736195.1). Lineage (GTDB taxonomy): Bacteria > Pseudomonadota > Alphaproteobacteria > Sphingomonadales > Sphingomonadaceae > Novosphingobium. The sequence continues at coordinate 543,649 of NZ_CP117882.1, forward strand.
CGCCTATACGATCCGCGAAGGCTATGCCGAAACGGTGGTGCCCCTGGCCCGCGACATCATGCTGCTGCGCAAACTGGACCTGAACGCAGCGGTGCGCCTGACCGATTACAGCACCAGCGGCACGGTCACCACATGGAAGGCGGGCGTCAATTACACGCCCATCGAGGACATCCGCTTCCGCCTGACCCGCTCGCGCGACATTCGCGCGCCCAATCTCAACGAACTGTTCTCGCGCGGGCGTCAGAACGTTTCAACCGTGCGGGATCCCTTCAAGGGCAATGCCACGGTCTCCAACGTCTCCAGCCTGACCACGGGCAACCCGGCGCTGACCCCGGAAATTGCCAATACGCTGACCTATGGCGTGGTGCTCAGCCCGCGCGCGGTGCCCGGTTTGCAGCTTTCGGTCGATTATTATGACATCACAATTGATGGCGCCATCGCCACCATCACCGATCAGGTCGCGCTGGATCAGTGCTATGCCGGGGTGACGAACCTGTGCAGCCTTAGCAGCCGGGATGCGGCGGGCAATCTCACCTTTTTCCGGTCCGCGCCGATCAATTATTCACGGCTGAAAACCAACGGCATTGATATCGAGGCATCGTATCGCGTGCCTCTGGAAAAGCTGATCACCAGTTGGAACGGACGACTGACGCTGCGCGCGGTGGCCAATAGGGTGAACAGCTATGTCACCTCGGCGCCGGGGCTGGTGACGCGCGATATCGCCGGTTCGATTGTCGACAGCCAGCCCAAGTGGCGCGGACAGGCGATGATCGACTATCTCAACGGCCCCTTCAATGCCACGCTGATCGGGCGCTATGTCGGCGGGGGCACGTATGATGTGTCGCGCACGCCGGCCCAGCTTGGCTATCAGAATGTCGCCGATTATGCCGTGTTCGACGGTCAGGTCAGCTTCAAGCTGCCCGCGCTGGGTAAGGAAGGGCAGATCTATCTCAATGTGCGCAACCTGTTCGACCGGTCGCCGCGCATCGCGCCGCTGGCGGGCAATCTGGCGATTGATACCAATCCGTTCCTCTATGACACGGTGGGCCGTATGTTCCGGCTCGGCATCAAGGCAGGGTTTTGAGACATGGCGAAATACAAGGCATTAGCGGCGTTTCTGGCATTGGCCCCCGTATGCGCCCATGCCGCGCCCGATCATACGGTGACGCAGCAAACCATCGACGGATGGAAAAAGACGCAAAGCAATTGGGGTCGCTGGGGGCCGGACGATCAGAAAGGGACGCTCAACCTGATCACCCCTGCGGTTCGCAAGCAGGCCGCCGCTTTGGTGCAGACAGGCACCGCAATCTCTCTCTCGCGAGAGATCGTGCCCCAACATGTCGCAGGAGAAGCCCCCGCTGCCCCCGCTCCGGTCCAGCAGCGCATGCTCTCCGGCCCGCCCAAACGGCCCACCGGATCGACCGACAGCCTGACGATTGCCGCGCATGGCTATACGATCACGCATTTCGACGCGCTGGGCCATCATCTGTTCGACGGCAAGATGTACAACGGCTATGCCGCCAGCGAGCATCTTTCGATGGAAAACGGCCTGACACGGGGCAGCATTGCGGCCTATGCCGACGGGGTCTTCACGCGCGGCGTGCTGGTTGACATGCCGCTGTTAAAAGGTGTCCCCTATCTGGAGCCGGGCACGCCGATCTATGCCGAGGATCTGGAGGCATGGGAGAAGTTTGCCGGGATCAAGATCGGCGCAGGCGACGCCGTGTTTATCCGCACCGGCCGCTGGGAAAGGGAGGCGGCCAAGGGGCCATGGGATGTCGGCAAACAGGCGGCCGGACTGGACGCCTCGACCATTCCTTGGCTGCGCGCACGCAACATTGCTCTGCTGGGCAGCGAAACGGCCTTGAGTGTCGTGCCCTTTCCGGCGACCACCACCATCACCAACCCGGATGATTATCTGCCGGTGCACAATTTTGCGTTGGTCGCCTTTGGTATGCCACTGATTGACGATACCGATCTGGGGACCTTGGCCAAAACGGCCGGCACACTGAAGCGCTGGACCTTCCTGCTGACCGTGGCGCCGATCCGCGTGACGACCGGCACCGGCGTACCGGTCAACCCGATTGCCACCTTCTGATCCATGATCCACCCCTTTCGGGAGGCCATCGGGCCTCCCGGCTTTTTATCGTGCATATCCTTCCACTCAGGACGGCCTCCTCATCGAGTGAGGTGCAGCAGTCGCTGAACGGCTAAATTCCCACCCTCGTCAGGTCATCCTCGAAGACCGTGAACGAACATCGTCTGTGGACGCCCCATCGGATGCAAGCACTAAATTCGGGTGTGTCGGCACGTGGTCGGATGCTGTCATCTGTCCGGCCTTGATGAGCAGCACCATATGCTGCTTCAGGTTTACGCGCTTGGCTAGCTGTTTAGTCCCAGCATGTGATGGTGTAGATTTATCGTCATCACAGCGGAGGGAGTTATGGGCCAGGTTCTCCATGGCAGCGCCAAGACCACGCACGCCATTCGAGCAGAGCTACAGCGATCGAAAGCTTCGGTCGCGAGCCTCGCCAAGAAGTACGCGATCAACGAAAAGACAGTCTTGAAGTGGCGAAGCCGTCAGTCGGTCGAGGACAAACCGATGGGCCCCAAAGAGCCACGCAGCACCGTCCTCTCGCCCATGGAGGAAGCGGCCATTGTGGCCCTGCGAGTTCAGGCCCGACTGCCGCTCGACGATGTCTATATCGCCTTGAAGGACGTGATCCCCCATCTGACGCGCTCCTCCCTGCATCGCTGCTTGCAACGACACGGCATCTCCCGGCTTCCCAAGGCGGATCGCGAGAAACCCAAGAAGTTCAAGACCTACGAGATCGGCTACTTTCACATCGACATCGCGGAATTGCACTATGAAGGCGGCAAGGCCTGCCTCTATGTCGCTGTCGATCGCACCTCCAAACTGGTCTTTGCCCGCCTCTACCGCAGAGCCACGAAAATGGTCGCGGCCGGCTTTCTCAAGGCGCTGATCAGAACCGTGCCCTACCGTATCCACACCATCCTGACCGACAACGGGGTCCAGTTTGCCCAAACCGAACGCGGCACAGGCCTGACCTTTCCGCATATTTTCGGACGCGTATGCCGGGAAAACGGCATCGAGCATCGGCTTACCAAACCCTATCACCCATGGACCAACGGTCAGGCAGAGCGCATGGTTCGCACTATCAAGGAAGCGACCGTCAAATCCTTCCACTATGCCTCGATCATCGAACTGCGCAGGCACGTCCGCGATTGGCTGGTTGCCTACAACTTTGCCAAGCAACTCAAGGCTCTCCGCTTCAAAACGCCATACGAGGCCATCGAGCAGGTCTGGAAATCCAAGCCAGAGGTCTTTATCGTAGAACCGCACCATCACATGCTGGGACTAAACAACTAGCGCTCTGCCGTTCCCTGGTTCTTCCAGCCCCGTCTCGCCGACTGTTGTGCCATACCTTCGTTCGACCGCCTACGTCCCCGACGTCTCTGGCTGCTGCCTCGACTTACGCCGAGACCGCAGCCGGAGCTCTGCAATGTTCATTCTTGGTTAGCAGCGTCCAGGCCATGCGCGCCATCTTGTTGGCTAGCGCCACAGAGACGAGCATACGAGGCTTTCGCGCCAGCATGCGCTCCAGCCATGAGCCGGTCGGCGCACCGAACCGGCATGCCTGGCGTACCATCGAGCTGCCGCCGATGATCAGCAGCCGTCTGGTCGTCCGCTCGCCCATTTTCGTTATGCTGCCGAACCGCTGTTTGCCTCCGGGCGAGTGCTGGCGCGGTGAGAGCCCGAGCCAAGCCGCAAAGTCGCGGTCCTTACGGAATGTCTCGATCGGTGAGGCCAAAGCGCGCGCTTGCTTCCCCAACGCTGGCCGGCGTGAGGCCATAAAGCCGCGCGATCTGTACGGCGGCGCTCACCAATTCCGCATTGTCGCGCGCCACTGAACCATCCGGCAGATGGATGCCATCCTCGAAACCGACCCGGACCACATCACAACCCATCGACAGGCCCAATGTGGCCATTTTGAACATGTCGCGCCCGGTGCCGGTGATGCCCCAGAGCGCGCGGGGGAAGAGGCGCAGGCCCTCGTCAATGGAAAACAGCACATTGCGGGCAATGGCGGGCGTAGCCCCGAAACCGCCGCCGTGCAGCAGCCAGACATTGTCGCGGTTGCGGTCAAACAGGCCTTCTTCGGCATAGCGCAGCAGGCGGTGCAGCGAACTGGCCTCGACCACCTCATATTCCAGAGCGGAACCCTTGGCATAAACCGCGCGGATGGTTTCCTTCAGCAATTCCCCGGAGTTCACATAAGGGGTCTCGCCGGGATAGCCGCCTTCGGGGTTGTAAAAGTCCATGGACCCGGCGGCTATGCCAAACAGATCCTGAGCCGGTTCGATCTCAAGGATGCCCAGGCGCTCCTCATCTGTTGGCCAATGCAACTGGCCGGTGTTGGGGTCGCGTCTGACGCCAATGCCGTTCGTGGTCTGGATCAGAATGGGCGAACGCGCGCGGATTTCGCGGATGATCTCGGCATAGATCGCCTTATCGCCCGAATTTTTGCCGTCCTTGTCGCGCGCATGCACATGCACCACGGCGGCCCCCGCCGCATGGCAGCGCGCCGCTGCTTCGCCGATCTCCGCGGGCGATTTGGGAATGATGGCGCCATCGCGATCCTGCTGCATTCCGCCGTTGACCGCGACCGTGATGATGACTTTGTTTCCTTGCAGCACTTGGCTCTCCAACTTAAGTTCGCCCCCATCATCGGCGATGGATGGGCAAACGTCTGTCCTCTGACGGCAGGACATTGGGCGGGCCTGCCTTTGTCCCTTGTTGAGAGGACAGGGGCAGGGCGGTTCCTATGCAAGACTTCGGCCGGGAGAATTGCCATATGAATGCTTTGAGACCCGAAACGGGCCAATTGACTGGAGAGGCGTTGACACAGGAAACATCCTTGCCGGAGCGCGGCATAGTCGCGCTGGTCCTGCTGTGTTCGGCCAATTATTTTCTTGATGGGCTGGTTCATTCCATCCTTGGCCCGCTGGCGCCGGGCATTGCGCGCGATCTGGGCTTGTCTCGCGCCGCCTTGGGGCCGATCTTTTCCGCCAATCTGATCGGCCAATGCCTTGGGCTGGTGGTCACCCCCATGTTTGTTTCGCGTTTCGGGCACCGAAAGGTGCTGGTGCTGACGATCACGGGTTTCGGCATTGCCCAGGCCATCACGGCTTTCAGCACAAGCGGCGCCATGTTGCTGGGGCTGCGAATCGTCACCGGATTTTTCCTGGGCGGGGCCTTGCCGAGCGGGTTCGCCCTGGTGGCGGCCAAGGTGCCGCTAAAGCGCCGCGGCACCGCGATCAGCCTGCTGTTCACGGGTTATGGGCTGGGCGCTGTGGTATCCGGCCTCATCGCGGGCCTGTTTGTCGGGGTGATGACATGGCGGACGGCGATGATGGCGATTGGCGCGCTATGTTTGATCGCGGCGGCGTGCAGTTGGCGCTGGCTGGACGATGCGATGCCCGAAGGGCCGCAGGCAGGCCCTGAGCGGACCGTCAGTGTGGCGGCTATAGTGCGGCCGCCCTATCGGCTGGGCACACTGATGCTCTGGCTGATGTTCGTTTCGATGCTGACCATCAATTATTGTCTGAATTCATGGCTGCCCACTTTGCTGACGGATGTGGGCCGGGAAGCCTCGTTTGCCGCGCTGTGCATTTCGATGTTTGCGGGCGGCGGGCTGGTGGCAACCCTGGTCATTGGCCCGCTTATTGACCTGTTCGGCTCCATGCGCGTGTTGTGCACATTTCTGAGCGTGGCGGCGATTGCCCTGTTTGCGGTGGGCAAGGCCATCGTGGAAACCAGTCCGGCGGTGCTGCTTTGCCTGCTGGCGGTTGGCGGGTTTGCCAGCCTTGGCGCATATAGCGGGATCAATGTGGTACTGGCGGATTTCTATCCGGCAAACCTGCGCGCGGTGGGTGTGGGCTGGACCAAGAGCGTGGGGCGGCTGGGCACGGTGCTGGCGCCGATCATCATCGGGCAAGCACTTGAGGCAGGCATATCCGAGGCTACGGTGACCTCCTTGTTCGCCGTACCTGCTGTGCTTACACTGTTTGCCTATGTTACGGTTGCGCTGGAGATTGCAAAAAGCCGAAAACAGGCGGAACAGACAGCCTGATACAAAACAGCCTGATAGAAAAAGACAGGGCTGGTCATCTTGGGAGCGAGGAAATGGGACATATTCAATCTGTCCATAACTGGCATGCGTCTGGCGCTTGCGGCGGGGCTTACGAAAAATTGCTGAGGGCTTTGGGCACCGACGAGTTTGGCGCCACGGCCCGAGAAGCTGTCCTTTCGCTGACGGATGGTTTGCGGCGGCTCTATCTGTTCGAGATTCAGGGCAAGGATAATGCCGAGCTGCGCTATTGGTCCGCCGAGCCGGGGCTGGATGAACTGATCCCTATCTATCAGAAATGCTATCTCCCGGTCGATCCGGTTCACGAGGCCTGCCGCGCGGCTCCTGCCAAAAGCGACATGGCGTTGCAGCGGGTGCGCCCCATCGACATCGCGCAGGCCAACTTTCGCCGACGTTTCTTCGATCAGCCTGGCATTATCGAGCGGGTGTCGATCGTGCAGCACGCTGATGAAGGTTGGCGGGTGATGAATCTGGCGAGACACGAAAGCGATGGCTGCTTTTCCGACCGCGAGATTGATGCGCTGGTGGGGCTGGCCTGTCTCGTCCTGCCCATGCTTCCCTTGGCGCGGGGCAAGGTGGCAACCGCGCGGCAGCTCTCGGTGGTGCAGTTGGAGGAACGGTTTGCCGGGCGCTATCCGGCGCTGACCAACCGCGAGCGGCAGGTTTGCGCCCGCGCTGCTATCGGCATGACGGTGGAAGCTACCGCGCTCGATCTCGGCATCGCCAAGACCTCGGTGCTGACCTATCGCCAGCGGGCCTATCAGCGCCTGAGCATCACGAGTCCTTTCGAGCTCAGTTCGCTGGTCACCCACTGAGGTTGGGCGAAAAGGAAAGGCAAACTGCATGCAGCGTCGAAACTTCCTGAGCGGCGCGGTGGCTGCCGTCTCCCTTCCGGCCATGGCGAAGGCCGAGCCGGGCGCTTCGGGTGGCCGGCTTGAGCCGCTGGCGCTTGGCCCTGTGCGGGCGTTGCTGGCGCGGCCCCGGCGAACGGGCGGCGTTGGGGTGATCCTGCAACCGACCATTGCCGCCATAGATGACTATATGACCAGAACGGCCCTGTCGCTGGCCGAATTGGGGCATACGGTGCTGATCTGGGACCCCTATCGCGGGGAAAGACCGCCGCAGGACATGCGTGGCCAGCTCGAAAGATCGCGCGGCATCGCCGATGATGATGCGATGCATGACCTGATGGCCTGCAGCGAGCATTTGAGCGGGGCGCTGGGGATGCGCCGCGTCGCAACGATTGGCTGGTGTCTCGGCGGGCGTTTCGGGCTGTTGCAGGGCGGGCTGGATCAACGCATCGATCTGGTTTGCGCCTATAATCCCACCATCTACGCTGCGCGGCCCGTGCCGCTCTATGGCATTCCCACCAGCAAGGCGGACTTCCCGGGGCAAACGCTGGATGAGTTCGCCCTTGCGGCGCATATTCGCGGGCCGGTGCAGGTGTGCCGTCCGGGCAAGGATCTGGCGCAGCCCGCCGAATATCAGCGCTTGCAAGAGGTGCTTTACGCCCGGCAGGCGCCAACGCTGATCAACTATTTCCCGCAGGCCGAACACGGGTTCGCCTATCATGTTGCCACGCAGGGGGACCGAGCCGCCGCCGCCATTGCCTGGCCCGCGACGCTCGCGCTGATCGCCGGCTTCTAGGCCGGTGTATAGAAGACCAGCGCAATCCCGCCCGCCAGAACGGTAAAGCGTTTTTCGTGCTTGCCTTGCTCGATGGGTCCAGCGCTGAGCCCGGCTGCCTGGCAGGCAGTCCGGGCTTCGCGCAGATCGGCCACCTTGACCATGGCGCCGGACCCGTAGGGCGCTTCTTCAGCCGAGGCCAGCGCGATCCGGCCTGAGGGTGGATCAAACTGCGCCCAGCGATCCCCATCGATGAAGGTGGCCTTCATCCCCAGCAGTCGCGACCATTCGTCGACTGCTGGGGCGATGGAGGCCACCTGAAAAACGGGAACCAGCTTCACGCGGGCTCTTCCGCGCGCTCGCCTGCAAAGAGCGGCATGACCGCGCCGGCGAAACGTTCAAGGCTGGTGCGGTCCCCGGCGGTGTCGAGCAGCAGGACATGTTCGACGCCCTGTTCGCGCAGACTGTGCAGGCGGCGAACGATCTGCTCATGCGTTCCGATCAGCCAGGTGTCGTCGGCATCGCCGCTCGCCGTGGGCGGGCGGTAGAGCGTGCCCCCGCTTTGCTGCGGATCGGATGACAGGCGGCGGTTGTTGGCCAGCACATGGTGGTGATGTTCCAGTGCATCGCGGGTTTCGGCCTCGCTGCTGGTCAGGTGAAAGGCGCGGGTGACGCCCACACGGGTCGGGTCGAACCGCTGGCCCTGCGCCTCGACAGCAGCCCGGAACACGGCGACTCTGGCGCCGATCTGGCCGGCATCGCTGAACTGGTCGAGCAGGACATTGTAGCCCTGATGGGCGGCCTTGCGGATCGAACCGTCACTGGCGGCGGCGACCCAGACCGGCGGGTGAGGTTTCTGCACCGGCTTGGCGTCGATCACGGCATCGGTGAAATTCCAGTATTTACCCGCATGCGAAAAGCGGCCCGGCGCCGACCATGCCTTTTCCAGCACTGCCACCGCTTCGTCATAGCGCGCTTGCAGTTCCTCGCCGGGAATGCCGAAGCCCTGGCATTCGGTGAAGCGGAAACCCCGGCCAATGCCGCATTCGAACCGCCCGTTTGATAGCAGGTCAAGCGTGCCGACCTCTTCGGCGAACAGCAGCGGATTATGCCAGGGCAGGATCGTGACCGCCGTGCCGAGGCGCATTCTGGTGGTGCGCGCGGCAAGATAGGACAGCACCATCATCGAGGACGGGATCTGGGGCAGCCCGGTGAAATGATGCTCGGTAAGGAAGGCCGACTCAAAGCCCAGGCGTTCGGCATGGATGACGTAATCAACCACTTGATGCAGGATCGCCTGATGCTCTCCAGCGGCGCTAGGATTTTCCCATATTCCCAGAAACAGGCCGAATTTCATCCCTTTTTCTCCCTATTGGCTTGCCCTATCAATAAGGCCGATACTGGCGCTGGTCTGTCCGTCCGATCGGGGACAGGCGCCCAATAAAGAAAGCAGGATGCCTATGGTGCAGATGGTGCGGGTCGATACCGACCCCATTCCCTCAATGGTTTTCGCAGCTTATCGCAGCGTGGTGGCCGGGCTTGGGTCGGACAGTTTCTACAAGGATCTTTCGGCGGCGGTGGAGCGGCAGATGCACGTTGACCGGCTCTATGTGTTCGATGGTCGAGGCCGGGCAGATGCTCTTGAAGCGCTGGTTTCCGAGACGGAGGAGGACAAACCTCCCGTTTCCCACGAGACTTACGCGCATCGCTTTCTGCCGGTTGATCCCATTCAGGCCGCGATTGACGCCGCCACGGCGGACAGCCAGTTGTTCCGGGTCGTGGTGCGGCCATCGGATATTGTCGTTCCGGCCTATCGTGAGATGTTGTTGCGCTCGAACATCACCGAGCGCGTGTCTTTCGTCGAGCGGCGGGGGCGTGGCTGGCGATGCGCCACGGTGGCGCGGCGCGGCGCGGCGGGCGGGTTTTCGCCTCTGGAGCTGGCGTGGTTGGGCGGGTTCTGGCGGCTGGTGTCTGCCCTGATTGATCGCCACCGCGAACTCGTGGGGGAAGTGGTGGAGGACCGTGGCGAGCGGTTGGCGGAACTTGAGCAGCGGTTTGCCACCCGTTATCCGCAATTGACCCTGCGCGAGCGGCAGATTTGCGCTCGTGCGGCCATTGGGATCTCGATCGAGGGCACAGCCCTTGATCTGGGCATCGGCACTTCCTCGGTGCTGACCTATCGCAAGCGGGCCTATCAGCGACTCGAAGTGACCAGCGCCTATGAGCTTGCCCGCCTGGTTATGCGTTGATCCATTTGTCCTGGAGCGATTGCCGTTCAAGCTGACGCGAACGGAAAAGCAACGCTCAAGCGCCGCGCGGGCTGATCGCGCAAGTCGTTTTCGGGGCGGGTGAAATGTCCCCTTCCCAGATGACAGCACGCGCCGCGTGCTGCGTTAGCCTTGGTGTGCGCCACAAACAGGAGCCACCATGGACCCGCAAAAGTTCAGTACCACTCGCCGCAATTTCCTGACGACAGCATCGGCGGGCGGGTTGGTTCTGGCCCATCCTGCCCGCGCCACGGTGGCCACGGCAAAGGCCCCGGAAGCGCGCGGGCGCAGTGTGGCCCATGCGCCCCATCCCGCGCTGGAAATCGCGCCTGTTCCGGCGCCCGCGCCCTCTGCGCGGCGGCCTGAGTCGGCAGGGGCCGAAACGGCGGGGGGGGATCGGCGCTTCGCCAGCGATTACATGGTGGATTGCCTGAAGGCCCTGGACCTGACCACGATCAGCGAAATTCCCGGCAGCACTTTTGCCGCTCTTCAGGAATCGATCATCCACGCAGCCGGTCGCGCAGGATCCGATATTTCCATGCTGACGGTCACGCATGAGGAAATCGGGGTGGCCTTTGCGCATGGCTATGCCAAGGCCAGCGGCAAAATTGCGGCGGCGCTGGTCCATTCGACCGTCGGGCTTCAGCATGCCTCAATGGCAATCTATAACGCCTGGTGCGACAGGGCGCCGGTGGTGACGCTGGCCGGATCTCTGACGAATCCTGTTGCCCGGGATGGGTTTGTCGACTGGCTGCACAGCGTGTCGGACGGGCCGGGCCTGACCCGCGACTTTACCAAGTTTGACGAAACCCCGCGCAGCTTGCCGCATTTCGCCTCGTCGCTGACCCGCGCCTATCGGATGGCGGCGACTCCACCTTGCGGCCCGGTGGTGTTGGCGCTCGATCTCGATCTGCAGGAGGAGGAGATCCCGGCAGGCACGCGGCTGCCGCCCGTGGCCAAGCCGGTGATCATTCCGCCGCAGGGCGAGGCGGCGGCTCTGCTTGAGGCGGCCAAGATACTCGCCGGGGCCAAGGCGCCGGTCATTTTGGTGGACCGGGCGGCCCGTACCCCGCAAGGCTTGGCGCTGATGGTGGAACTGGCTGAACTGTTGCAGGCCGCCGTGGTCGATATGGGCGGGCGGATGAACTTCCCATGGCGTCACCCGCTCAACCAGACCTCGCGGCGTGGCGCGGCGCTGCGCGAGGCTGATGTGGTGCTGGCGCTCGAAGTGCAGGACATGGCCGGACAGACGGCACCAGCCCGCAAGGCGCGCAAGCTTAGCATCAGCACCTATGATTATTATCTCAAGGCCAATTATCAGGCCTTTGAGGAATTGGCGCAGCCCGAACTGGCCATCGCCGGCGATGCCGAGGCCTCACTGCCGACCCTGATCGCGGCGCTTCGCAGCGCCATTCCGGCTGCCGGGCGCACCGCCATTGCTGATCGCGGCGCCCGGCTTGCGGCGGCGAGCGCCGCCGCGCTGGTCGCATCGCGCGATGCCGCCGCAGTGGGTTGGGACAGACAACCCATCACAACGGCCAGAATGTATGCCGAGGTCTATGATCAGATCCGCGACAAGGATTGGGCCTTGCTCAATGCGGGCCATTTCCAGAGCTTTTGGGGCCCGCAATTGTGGAACGCCAAACATTATTACCAATATATCGGTGATTCCGGGGCCTATGGCCTTGGTTATCTGCCGGGCGCGGCGGTGGGCGCGGCCTATGCCTGCAAGGCAGAGGGGCGTCTGCCCATCGTCTTTGGCGGTGACGGTGATTTCATGATGACGCCGGGCGCCTTGTGGACCGCAGCTTTCCACCAGATCCCGCTGCTCTACATCATCCACAATAATGGCGGCTATCATCAGGAGAAGATGAAGGTTCAGCTACAGGCCAATGAGCGCGACCGAGGCGTTACCACCGCTTCGACGGGCTGTGTCCTGCCGGGGCTGGATTATGCCGTGATTGCGCGCGGCATGGGCGTGGCCGGACAAAGGGTGACCGATCCGGCCGATTTGCGCGGCGCCATCAAACGCGCGCTCGATGTGGTGTCGCGGGGTGAGCCTGCGTTGATCGATGTTGTTTCACAGGGGCGCTGACCATGACTTTCAGACTTTTGCTCGCCGCTGCGCTGGCCGTTATTCCGGGGCCTGTCATGGCCCGTTCGCAAGCTGGTGACGCGCCCGGCGGCGCAGAGTTCAAGGCCTATGGCTGCGCCGCCTGCCATGGCACAACCGGCGCGGGCGGGGGCTGGCAAGGCCCAAGGCTTGCTCCCGCTCCGCTGCCCTATGCGGCCTTTCTGGCGCAATTGCGCGAACCGGCCAGCAAGATGCCGCGCTATAGCGAAAAAGTATTGCCAGAGGAAACGGTCCGCCTGATCTACGGCTATCTGCAATCCATCGGGCCGGGCAAACGCGCCGCCGATATTGGCATGCTCAACCATTGATGGGGGGGCATCATCTTCGCCGGGCCTTGGCGCTCGCACTGTGCTGCTTTGCCAGCGTGCCGGTATCGGCTGCCGCAGACGCGCCGACGGGTTTTGCCATCTGCGCGACCTGTCATGGCGCGCATGGCGAAGGCAGCGATGCAGGCCCCGAACTCAGGGGCGTGCTTGGCCGCAAGGCAGCGAGCGGCACTGATTTTGCCTATTCCGCGGCTATGCGACGGTCGGGCAAGGTCTGGACCGAAGCCGAGATTGCCGCCTTTCTGCTCAACCCGCAGGCCGCAGTGCCGGGCACACGCATGGCCTATCCGGGGGCAAGCACCCCGGCGGAGGCGGCTGCCCTGGCGGCCTATGTCGCCATGTTGAAATGAGGGATCGGCGCAAGTCCTCTGGGCAAAGGACAGACAGCGGACAGACCCGAGCCTAACTGGCCAAGAGAAAAATATAAAAGGGAGGAATTATGAAAAAGCTCTATGCCCTTGGTGTGTCGCTGGGGGCTCTGCTCATGGCTTCGCAATCGGCTTTCGCCCAGTCAAGTTCGGGCCGGTCAAGTTCGAGTCAATCGAGCCAGACGGAACCCTCTGCCGGCAATTCCGGCGGCAAGCTTGAGGAAATCATCGTGACCGCCCAAAGGCGGCAGGAAAGTCTTCAGAAGGCGGCCCTTGCGATCACGGCTGTCACCGGAGACCAGTTGCAAAGTCGCGGCGTAACCTCGATGGAAGGGCTGGGGCGCATGACAGCCGGGCTGCAAATCACGCCATCGGCTGGTCCTTATTCCACCTTTACCGTGCGCGGCATCACCCAGCTCAGTGGGAATGCTTTTGCCGACCCTTCGGTGGCGGTCAATCTCAATGGCGTCTATCTCGCCAGCCCTACGGCGATGCGGGGCCTGTTTTATGATCTGGAACGGGTCGAAGTGCTAAAAGGGCCGCAAGGCACGCTTTATGGCCGCAATGCCACGGCTGGTGCGATCAATATCATCCCCAAGCGCCCGAAATTCGAATTCGGCGCGGAGGCCGGTGTCGATGTTGGCAACTATAACCGCGCCGATGTGAATGGCGCGATCAATGTGCCCCTCTCCAGCACCGTTGCGGTGCGGGTTGCGGGCCAGCGTGTGCGGCGCGATGGCTATTTCAGCGATGGGTCGAGCGATGAGAATGTCCAGGCGCTCCGGGCGCAAGTGCTGTTCGAGCCGAGCGCCGACTTTTCGCTGCTGCTCAGCGGGGATTATGCGCATCAGGGCGGGATGGGGGCTGGCGCCACGCTGCGCCGCCGCTGTGCCGCGATGGTGCCGCCGCAGACCGGTGGGCATGATGGCAATTGCTTCGTGGCCTCTCCCTATACCGGCCTGTCCGATCTCTCGGCGGAATATACCCGCTATGGTTTTGCCCCCCAGCCGCGCAACATTTATGATGACAGCTATTATTACGGAGTTTCGCTCAATGCGGATTGGAAGACCGATCTGGGCACGGTGACCTTCATCGGCGGCTATCGCAGTTCGGATGTGAACTGGCGCAATTCGGCGCCAAGCTGGCAGTTTATTGCCAAGGACCGGCCACGCCAGAAGTCTGCCGAATTGCGCCTTGCCTCGCCCTCCGGTCGGCGGTTGCAATATGTGCTGGGCGCTTATTACCTGGATACGGAAAACCACTCGCGCCAGAACGGGGAAAACTCCGCCACCCCCAACTTCAGTGACCAGTTCAACAATCTGACCGGGTGGACCGGGGCGCTTTTCAGCCAGCTCAGCTATGCGCTGACCGATACTTTCAGAGTGACCGGCGGCCTGCGCTACACTTATGAACACAAGAACAGCGACAGTCGGCGCTATGTTCTGGCCAATCTTGTCGGCCCTGATCCCGTAATTCCCGCTTCAGAGTCGACCAATCTGACGCCAGCCTATCTGCAACAATCGGCGAGCTGGAAGCGGGTGAACTGGAAGGCAGGCGTGGAATGGGACGCCGGGCCGCGCAACATGCTCTATGCCAATGTCAGCACAGGTTTCAAGGCCGGGGGCTTCTTTTATGGCCCTGCGCAAGTGGTCAACGGGGTGAGCAGCGCTTGCGCAACAAATTGCATCTACCAGCCCGAACAGGTCACTTCCTATGTGATCGGATCGAAGAACCGGTTTCTTGATAACCGCCTTCAGCTGAACGTCGAAGCCTTCTACATCGACTACAAGGATCAGCAGATCAGCGTAGTAAAACTGTTCGACATCGGCGGGGCGCTGTCTTCGGTGCTGGTTACCGACAATGCGGGCAAATCGCGCAATTACGGGGTAGAGCTTGAGGCCGATTTCATGGCCACGCGCCATACAAGGCTCAACACGCAGATTCAGTATCTCAACAGCAAGTATCAGAACTTCTCCTATCTTACCTCTGCGGCAGGCGCACCGCCATCCTCTTCCAGCTGCGCGATCACCCCGGCGGCCGTTGCGGGGCAGGTGAATGTCAATTGTTCAGGCCAGCCAGGCCTGCGCACGCCCAAATGGCGCGTGCTGGGGGGCATAGAGCAGACCATTCCGCTGGCCAGCGGGGCGAGGTTCAAGCTTGGCGCCAGCGCGCGGTATGAATCCGCGTTCCAAAGCGATGTGTCCTATATTCCGGAAACGATGAGCTATGCCACCGCCAGGGTGGATATGAACCTTGGCTATACCAGCAAGGACGACAGGCTTTCGATCACCGCCTATGTCGATAATCTGACCAATGTGGTGACCATCACCAGCGCCACGATGAACACCAGCTATGCCCGCACCCGCATCGCGGCGGCAGGCCCGAGCCAGTTGGTGGGCGTCAACCTCGCACCGCCGCGGACCTTCGGCTTGCGTGCACAAGTGAAATTCTGAAACGGAGCATCTGATGACGACTTACAATGACGGGCGCGAACAGGCGGGGCTTGCGATCATCGAGCAACTGGGCTGGGGCCAGAACGAGGAGGTTCGCGCGCTGGATGAAGACCTCTGGCGGATCATTTCGGAAGCCAATTTCGGAACGATCTGGGCGCGTGAGGGCCTGTCTCTGCGTGATCGCGAGTTGATCTGCATGTCGATCCTGATCGCGATCGGGGCGCCGGGCGTTTCGATCCATTTCAAACATGCGAAGAACCTTGGCTTTACCGACGAGGAACTGAAGGAGATCATCATCCAGACGATACCCTATGCCGGATTGCCCAAGGCGCTGGGCGCGATGGCGCTGCTGCGCCGGATCCAGCAGGGCAGCAATCCGGAGCTTTGACCCATGCGGGTGCTTCTGATCATCGGACCGGCCATGGCGGGGCAGGGGGCGCAACTGATTGCGCGGCTGTCAGCGGCGGGGCTGGAGGTTGAGCTGGGCCAGGCGCCGGATGCTGGAGAGGACTGGCATGTCGATGCCGACATTCTCGCCGGGCCGGGCTGGCTGCCTTGCGACAGCGCCTTGTTCCAGCGCTCTCCCCGATTGCGCCGCCTTGTGGCCATCGGCATCGGCACCGAGGGCTTCGATCGGGCAGAGGCGGCCCGCCGCGGTATCGATGTACGCAACGGGGCAACCCGCGAGAATGTGCAGGGCATGGCCAGCGCGACCATCCTGTTGATGATGGCGCTGGCGCATCGCCTGCCCGATGCCGTGGCGGCATGCCGGGCGGGCGGACGGCGCGCCATGGCGGGTGTGCGCAGCCTGGATGACATGGTGGTGGGGCTGATCGGTTATGGCGCGATCGGATCCCTTGTCGCGGCGCGGTTGCGGGCATGGGGGATCGATGTGCGGGCCTATTCTCCCTCGCGCCGCCCCGGCACTGCGCAGGACGGCGTGAGCTTTATGGAACTGGACGCACTGTTGGCCGCCTGCGACCTCATCAGCCTGCATGCCGCGCTCAATCGCGACACTTACGGCCTGCTGGGGGCGCGGCGCCTTGAGGGGATGAAACCGGGGGCTTTGCTGGTCAACACCGCCAGAGGCGGGCTGGTCGATGAAGTGGCCTTGGCGCAGGCCTTGGGAGAGGGGCTGATCGGGGGCGCCGCGCTGGATTGCTTTGCCCAAGAACCTCTGCCCGTCGATCATCCGTTATGGGACGCGCCCAACGCGATCCTCACACCGCACCAGATCGGCCATACGCAGGCAGGGCAGGCCTCGGTCATGGAGCGGTTCGTCGCCAACATCATCGCCCCGCTGCCCGCCCTTCCATCGTAGCAGAGGAGAACCACGTGAACGGCAACATCATGGCCTCTCTTCCCGGCACACCGCGTCATACCCGATGCTTGGAACAGGAGGCGCAGGCCCGCCGCGATCTCGCGATTGCCTATCGGCTTTTCGATATGCTAGGCATCACCGATCTGATCCACACGCATATCTCGATCCGCGTTCCAGGCGAGGAGGGCGCCTTTCTGCAATTGCCGTATGGCCACCTGTTCAGCGAGGCTCGTGCCTCGGACATGGTGAAATGCGACATAGGGGGCAATATCCTTTCCGACCCCACCGGCCTTGGCGTCAGTCGCGGCGGTTTTTGCATCCACAGCGCGATCCATCAGGCGATCCCGCGCGCCGCCTGCGTCATGCATGCCCATACCGAGGCGAATATTGCCGTCGCCAGCTATCGCGAAGGGCTGCTTCCGCTGAGCCAGCATGCGCTGCGCTTCTACGGCAAGATCGGCTATCTCGACTATTGCGGCCCCTTTGATACCGAGGAAAAGCGGCGGCGCCTGCCGGTCGCTCTTGGCGGCGGCGATGTGTTGATGTTGCGCAACCACGGCGCGCTGGTCATTGGCCAAAGCGTGGCGGAATGTTATTCGCGCATGTATTATCTCGAAAGGGCCTGTCGCATGCAGGTCACGATGCTTTCGATGTGCCGGGATGCGCGGGCCGAACTCGTCTTTCCCGCCGTTGAGGATTGCGCCACCATGGCGCGTCTGTTTGAAGATCCCGAACAATCGGTGGCGCAGCGGGAATGGGTGGCCTTGACCCGGCGGCTGGACGATCAGGGCGCAGACTATGCCCGGTGAGACGCCGCCTCCCGCGATGGCGCGCAAGCTGAGCGATCAATTGCCACCGGTGTTTCCGGTTGGCTTTGGCTGCATGGGGCTGGACGCAGGCTATGGCGATCCCGTGCCGGATGATGCGGCAGAGGCATTGTTGCGCCAGGCGGTGGAATGCGGCGTGACAATGTTTGATACGGCCGAGCTTTATGGCCCGTTCACGAATGAGGAGCGCATTGGCAAGGCGTTGCGGCCCTATCGTGGCAGGGTTTTGATCGCCACCAAATTTGGCGCGAGGATCGAAGACGGGAAACCCGCCGGTCTTGACAGCCGCCCCGAACAGGTAGCGGCCAGCGCGGAGCGCTCCCTGCGGCGGCTGGGAGTGGAACGGATCGACCTGTTCTATCAGCACAGGGTTGATCCCAAGGTTCCGATCGAAGATGTGGCGGGCGCTGTGGGGCGGTTGATCGAGGCGGGCAAGGTGGGGGCTTTCGGCCTGTCCGAAGCGGGCGCACAGACTTTGCGCCGGGCGCATGCCGTGCAACCTGTTGCGGCGGTCCAGAGCGAATATTCGATCTGGACCCGCGATCCCGAGAAGAACGGCGTCCTTGCGGCCTGTGGCGAATTGGGGGTCGGCTTTGTCGCTTTCAGTCCGCTGGGGCGGGGTTATCTGGCAGGCGCGGTGGATGCGGCCACCCGATTCCCATCGCAGGATGCGCGTTCCTCGCTGCCGCGTTTTTCCGCCGAGGCGCGCTTGCGCAATCTGGCGCTGGCTGAAGAGATCAGGCGCTTTGCCGCTTTTCATGGCATGTCGCCGGCACAACTGAGCCTTGCATGGTTGCTTGCCCGCCAGCCTTGGATTGTGCCCATTCCAGGCTCGCGCAATATGCAGCGCGTGAGGGAGAATGCCTGTGCGGCCGATGTCCGCTTGGAGCCGCAGGCATGGGATGCGCTGGAGGAAAGGCTGAAGCAGATCGTCATCCATGGCGAACGCTATCCGGAACATCTGCTGGCCATGACAGGATTGTGAGCTGCCACTGAGGGGGGGGCGGCGAGAGGATCCCGCCCTTACCCGTCCTGCGCCGGTGGTGATGGATCCGGCTTGATCCTGCTGAACCAAATTTTGCGAAAGGCCAGAGTGGGCGCGTCACTGGCCACTGAGCGCTCGTCTCTGGCCGGCGGCACTTCCTGTGGAAACGAACTTTCGATGATCGCCTGATCCTCTCTGGCGATCCGCGCATTCACGCGCGCAAAGAGCGGATCGAACAGGCGGGATTTAGCAAAATTGCGTAGTGTGTAGATCGTCAGGCGAGTCTCGCCGGGCTGGGCCGGGCTGCAAACCGCCAGCATGCGCATGGTTCGCCCGCCCGGATCGATGACCAGTTCCATGATATTGGGGAAATGATAGCGCAGATTCTGGCGGGGTTCCTCACCGGCGCGGATGGCTGAAATCTGCGCGCCATATTCTGTTTCCTGCCAGACCATCTCCATCTTTTCGTTTGTCCGCCCGCGCAGCCCTTTGCCGATGGTGGCGCCGTGCACGAAAGGCAGATGCGGCGTATCCAGCATGTTTTCCATCACGCGCGTCCAGTGCACGCGCCAATGGAAACTCTGGGCCGTAAGGCGCAATTCGGGCTGAAGAAGTATCTCCGGCACTCTGGGCTCGCCTTCTGCTTCACGCGCCGTAAAGATCCAGATCAGCCCGCCTTTTTCGCGTATGGGCAAGGCATTGGCGGAAAGCGCGTCGAGCTTTGCATCCGGGTTCCACGGCACATAGCGGCATTGCCCCGTGCCATCAAACCGCCAGCCATGAAATGGGCAGGTAATCTGACCACGTTCAACGCGCCCAAGCGAGAGGGCAACCCCGCGATGCGGGCAAACATCGTACAGCGCACAAGGCTGCCCCTCGCCATTGCGGAAAAGCACAAGGCGTTCATTCGCCAGCGAAAGCGCCAGAGGTCTATCCGCTCGCACATCGGCGGCAAGACACAGGGGCACCCAGTTTCGCGAAAATTGGGGAAACATAGTCTGGTTCATTGGCTCTGGTTAGCATGCGCGAAGGGGTTTAGGCAGCCTGAGATGTGGCCGTGTTACGCCGCCCTAAACGCGGTTGCCACCGCCATGGCCGGCATTTTTACATAATATGGAATATCGCCAAATTCGGCACACTCTCTGCATCGCACCCGCAATCAATGAATAACCCAAAGCGCAAAGCCGAACGCGACAACAAAGGACGTGGCCGTCGCCGCCAAAACGGGCAGCACCGACGTCCAACCCAATTGCAGGATCAGGTCCGTACGGGTCCGCATCGCCGTAGCCGTCACCGCCAACAGCAGCAGCCCTTTGGAAAACAGCAGGGCGTTGGCAGAAATCAGCGGTGGAACCGCGATCAATGAATGACCGACAACCAACGCCAGAAAAGCCAGAATAAACGGCGGCAGAGCCAAGGCCTTCCAAGGAGAAACCCGTTCTCCGCGCGGATCAAAGCGTTGGACGGCAATTGCCGCCAGAGCCACCAGCGGCCCCAGCAAAGCGACCCGCGTAAGCTTGACGACGGTGGCCGCGGCCCCCGCAGCATTGGAAACCGCGTAACCGCCACCGATCGACTGCGCGACATCGTGAATCGCCGCCCCGGTCAAAAATCCCGCCTGCCGCGCGTCGAAGTGGGCCAAGCGCGCCAATTCTGGATAAATCGTCATCGCCAGCGCGCTTGCAACCGAAACCACGACCAGCGTCAGCGTAAACTGTGCCTGACTGACCCTTTCACGCCCCACCACCCCATAGAGTGCGAGCGCGGCCGACGCTCCGCAAATCGCCGTTGCACCACCAGCCAGAATCCCGATCGCCAACCCCTGCCCCGCCAGCCTTGCGCCCAGCAGCGCCGCGACAATCGCCGCACTCATCACGACCAGCAGCGCGGCGAAAGGCCCCAGCCCCAGCGCCCCGATTTCCGAAAGCGTGACCTGAAAGCCCAGCAGCACGATACCCCAGCGCAAGCAGGTTCGCCCGACGAATTCCAGCCCCGGCGCGGTGCGCGGATCGGCCGAAACAAATTGCATCGCCAGCCCCAGGATCAGCCCCATCAGGATGATCGGCATGCCGTAATGATCGGAAAACCAGGCGCCCGCCGCGCTGACGATCGCGCTGATGGCGATGCCGGGCATAAGCTTCCGCCATTTGGCCGGAGGAGCCGCAGGCGCCGGGGCCAGATGGGTTTCGCCAAACAGATCGCCCGCCCACAGCGGAGTGTTATCCTTGGCATCATGGGGGGCATCATGGGGTGCCGACATGGTTTGCATCTTCCCGAAATTTTCTGCTTTTGCTGGCTTAACCGAGATTATGTCTCACGGTGTCACAACATGCTTTCCTTATCCTCCAAACGCGCTACTGTGCAAGGGTAAAGCGCCGACGACGCGCGTGGATTTGGGGAGAGTTAAACCATGGAACCTGCCGCCAAGCGGGCTTCTTCAGGCGCGACCATGGCTTTGGTGGCGCTGCTGTTTGCGGGCAATGCGCTCAATTATGTCGACCGGCAGGTGGTGGCCCTGCTCAAGCCCACGCTTCAGGCCACATTCCATTGGAACGATGGTGATTTTGCGCATCTTGGCTCTGCCTTCCAATTCGCGGCGGCCAGCGCGCTGGTGTTTGTCGGCTGGTTCATCGACCGGCTTGGCGTGCGCGTGGCCTATGGCGCGGCGGTCACGGTCTGGAGCCTGGCGGGCATGGCGCATGGCATCGCCTCCAACGTTCAACAATTTGTCGCTGCCCGAGTCGTGCTGGCCATCGGCGAGACGGTCAGTACCCCTGCAGGCGTCAAATCGGCCACGGTCTATCTGCCGCCTGACCGGCGCAATCAGGCACTGGGCATCATCAACACCGCGCCCAATATCGGCGCCATTCTGACACCGCTGATCATCCCCCCCTTCGCGGTGGCATTTGGCTGGCAAGCGGCCTTTTTCGTGACCGGCGGGCTGGGGCTGGTCTGGCTGCTAGCATGGTGGTGGGGCACGCGTTCGCTGGAACCGGTGACAAAGGCAGCCGAACGCGCGCCGGTCAACTGGCGCGAATTGCTCAGCGCGCGCAGCAGTTGGGTGGTGATCGGCGCCAAATTCCTGACCGATGGGGTTTGGTGGTTCGTGCTGTTTTGGATGCCGGACTTTTTCAACCGCGTTTTCGGCATGAGCCAGGCACGGCTCGGCTTGCCGGTGGCGATCATCTTCTCGCTGGCGGCGGCGGGGGCCTTGACCGCAGGCGGCCTTTTTCCACGCCTGCGCCGCGCCGGGCAAAGCCTTGATGCGGCACGCAAGCGTTCGATGCTGTTTTTTGCCGTCGTGGTGCTGGCCATGCCTCTGGCCTTGCTGACGCAAAATGTCTGGGCGGCGGCGGTCCTGATCGGGCTGGGCCTGTTTGCGCATCAGGGTTTTTCCACCAACATCTTTGGCATGACCGCCGACATCGTCCCGACCGGGCGCGTCGCCAGTGTGATTGCGCTCGGCGCGGTGGCGGGCAATCTCGCCGGTATGGGAGTGATCGAACTGGCGGGCTGGTCGCTGTCGAGCGGGCTGGGTTATACGCCGATGTTCATTCTTTGCGGCGTGGCCTATCTGCTGGCGCTGGGCTGGATACATCTGATCATGCCCCGGCTGGAAGCGGCCTGAACTAGCTTGAGAGGCAGCAAAAGGGGGCGCTCCAGAACGGAGCGCCCCCTTTTCATTATACGCTGATTTTCAATCAGAAGTTATAGCGGGCGCTGATCCCAAAATAGCGCATCGCGTCGCGCGGGATCTGATAGCGATAGCTGCCCCCCGGCCCGCCGTTGATGATCGAAGCGGCATAGGCCTGATCGAAGAGGTTGCGCACCTGGGCCACGATCCGCCATTTGTCGGTGGGCGAAACCAGCCCTGCCTGAATATTGACCAGACCATAGGCCGGAATCGTGCCGAACTGGCGCTGCACATCGTTGGGTGTGAACAGCGACAACTGGCTCGACTGGAAGTTGCCCGAAGCGCCAAACACCAGATCGGCCCAGCCATCGGTGCGCACGCGATGGTCGAGGCTCAAGGAGCCCTTCCATTTGGGTGCATAGGCCAGCGGCGTACCCGGTTGAATGATCGACGTGGCAGCCGCGCCGGGTGCTGCATAGAAGTTCACCACATGCGCGTCGGTATAGGCCAGACCGCCGCCAAGCGTGGTATCCGGGCCAAGGCGCCATGACATGTCCGCCTCGACGCCCTTGGTGGAAACCTCGCCCGCATTGGTAAAGCGAGTGACGACCACGCCCGCCACCAGATCAGGATTATTCGCCTGGAAATTGTGATACTTGGCATAGAAACCGGCAAGGTTGAGCGTCAGTTTCCCGCCAAACAGCGTGTTCTTCAGACCCACTTCAAAGGCATCGGACGTTTCGGGCGCGATGACATTGGTGCCGGTGGGCGTCAGGTTGAAAAAGATGTTATAGGCCGGACCCTTGTAGCCGCGCGCATAGCTGGCATAGGCCATGACGTCGCGGCTGAGATCGGCTTGCAGCACCGCCTTGCCCGAGAGATTGTCCTTTGAGGTGCCGGTGCGGAAGGGCACGCCATTCGATACGCCAGTATCGAACACGCCCTGATCGAAATTGCCGTTGATCCCCGGCCCGGCCAGCGTGGTGCGACGGATGTGGAACACATCCAGCTTGTCATGCGTATAGCGCAGGCCCCCCACAAGGCGGACACGCTCGGCCAGCTTGAACGTGGCCTGTCCGAAAACAGCCACGTTGCTGAAAGTCGAGCCGAAATCGGCCGTTGCGCTGGGGAAGGTCGAGGGATTGGCATTCGCGCTGCCGCAGGGGATCAGCACGCCGCTGGGTGCGGTGGCCGTGGCGGTGCAGACTTCATCATTGCGCGTAAAGATACGCTCGGAAAAGGCGCGCGAATAATAGGCGCCCAACACATAGGACAGCCGATTGGCCGCAGGCGAGGTCAGCCGCAATTCCTGGCTGAAGGTGTTCGACTTTTGCGGGCCATTGTCGTGCAACTGGTTGAACCCGACATAGGCGCGATCCAGCCAGTCGCCGTCGCGGATTTCGGTGTTGTTCCATTCGCGATAGGCGGTGATGCTGGTCAGTGTGTGGGTGCCGATGTCAATATCGGCCTGCCCCGAAACGCCCCAGCCCTCTTCCTTCGTGCTGGTCACAAGGTTTTGATTAATAAAGCCGGTCTTGGCCCCCATCGGAGTGGGCAGCACATTGAAGGCAAGGCTGGTGGTCGGCGCGCCTGCACCGGTCAACGGGCCGGTGGCGATGATGTCGGCGCAGCAATTGTCATTGTTGCGGTGATAATCGGCCGCAACATAGATTTTGACGCCCGTGCCGGGATTGTAAAGGAACTGGGCGCGGCCGCCGACATGGTCATAGCCGTTGACCATCGATTGGGTCGCCAGATTGCGAATGTTGCCATCATAGGCGCTGGCAAAGCCGGTAAAACGCGCCGCCAGATCCTTGCCGAGCGGAACATTCAGCGCGCCTTTGACGCGCCATTCATTGCCTTCAAAATAATTGGCTTCGATGCTGCCGGAAAACTCGTTCTTGGGCATCTGGCTGGTGATGTTGATGACGCCCGCGCTGGCATTCTTGCCGAACAGCGTGCCCTGCGGCCCGCGTAGCACTTCCATCTGGGCAATGTCGACCAGATCGCTGAACGCCTCGCCCGAGCGGGCATAGACTACGCCATCCACGACGGTCGACACAGACGGCTCGCCCGCGATCGAGAAAGTGGCGGTGCCGACGCCGCGCAGATAGATGGTCTGATTGAGCGTGGTGCCCGATTTCTGGAAGTTGAGCGCCGGGACCAATTGGCTCGCGCTTTCGATGCTGGGTCGCGCGGCGGCGGCCAAAGTCGCGCCGGTCAGCACCGAAACGGCCACAGGCACGCTGTGCAGCGACTCCGAGCGTTTCTGCGCGGTGACGACGATCTCGCCCGCAGTTCCCGAATCCGTTGCCTGCTGCGCCAAGGCGGGGGCGCTGGCCACGGCCAGAAGCGGCAGGCACAATAAGGACGATAGATTTGATTTCACGCTAAAATCCTCCCCAAATGCGGGGGATTGGGCGGTTTCGCCTCTTCCCGCGATGACTTTGTCTCGCATTTTATAACCTTGCGATTGGCGGTTGATTTGCCCGCCGCGCGGCGATATGTCAAGCGGTGTCACACCGATCCAGTCACGGATCGCCAAGACCAAAATCAACGTTTGGATGAGCGATGCAGGTGCAATTTTCTCCGTTCAGGGACGGTTTTCAACTGGATTTCGCCGGGCGAACGCTGCTTCGCCATCACACGGAATGTCCCGCGCTGGTCATAGCGCAGGGCGCGTCTTCGGTTGAAATGTATCGCGGCAATTTCCGCATCGAGGATGCGCCGAGCAACGCCATCACCCCGACGCAATGGCGCATGGAGCAGGATACGATCCTGATGCTCCACAATGACGCGCCCGTCGCGCGTATTGCCTGGGATCAGGCGGCGCTGACCATCCACGCGCTTGATCCCGATTTTGACCGCCTGTGGGTCCATTTTTACGCCGAACCGAACGAAACCATCTGGGGCGGCGGAGAGCAGATGAGCTATCTGGCCCTCAATGGCCGCCGCTTTCCCATGTGGACCAGCGAGCCGGGCGTGGGCCGCGACAAAAGCACCGAGTTGACCCGGATCATGGATGAGACCGGCATGGCGGGCGGCGACTACTGGAACACCAACTATCCCCAGCCCACCGTCCTCACCTCGCGCTGGCTGGCCATCCATCTTGATGCCAGTGTCTATAGCGTGATTGATGCCGGCAATCCGGGGCGCACCAGTTTCGAGGTCTGGGCGGCGCAGGCGCGCTTTGAAATCTTTGCGGCCGATGGGCCGCAGGATCTGGTCGGCCAACTTTCCCACCGCTTTGGCCGCCCCCGCGCCTTGCCCGATTGGGCAATCGGCGGGGCGATTGTCGGGCTGAAGCAAGGCGAAAAGAGCTTTGAGCGGCTCGACGCTTTCCTCGATGCGGGCGCGGCGGTTT
This sequence comes from Novosphingobium sp. KACC 22771, assembly GCF_028736195.1. Taxonomy (GTDB): domain Bacteria; phylum Pseudomonadota; class Alphaproteobacteria; order Sphingomonadales; family Sphingomonadaceae; genus Novosphingobium. The sequence goes on from NZ_CP117882.1 coordinate 569,127, forward strand.
CGGGCCTGTGGTGCGAGGATTGGGCGGGCATCCGCGAGACCAGCTTTGGCCGCCGCCTGTTCTGGGATTGGCAGCGCAGCGAGGCCCGTTATCCCGATCTGCCCGCGCGGATCAAGGCGCTCAATGAACGCGGCATTCGCTTTCTTGCCTATGCCAATCCCTATCTGGCCGTCGACGGCCTGCTCTATCAGGAAGCCTTGGTGAGCGGGCATTTGTGCCGCAAGCTGGACAGCGACGAGCCCTATCTGGTCGATTTCGGGGAATTTTATTGCGGCGTGCTCGATTTCACGCGTGAGGAAAGCTGCGTCTGGTTTGCGCAGCGTATTCTCTGCCGCGAGATGCTCGACATCGGCATTGACGGCTGGATGGCCGATTTCGGCGAATATCTGCCCACCGACGTTCGCCTCGCCAATGGCATGGACGCGATGGAGGCGCATAATCTCTGGCCGGTGCTGTGGGCGCAGGTCAATGACCGCGCCCTGGCCATGCGCGGACGTCAGGGGGACGCAGTGTTCTTCATGCGCGCAGGGTTCAGCGGCGTTTCACGCGCCTGCCCACTGCTTTGGGCCGGGGATCAGTCGGTTGATTTCACCCGCCATGACGGGCTCGGCACGGTCATCACGGCCGCGCTTTCGTCCGGTCTCGTCGGCAATGCCTACAGCCATTCCGATTGCGGCGGCTACACTTCGCTGCACGGCAATATTCGCAGCGTTGAACTGATGCAGCGCTGGTGCGAATTGGCCGCCTTTGCCCCCGTCATGCGCAGCCACGAGGGCAATCGGCCCGACGACAATCTGCAATATGACTCCAGCCCCGAACTGTTGGCCAATTTCGCCATGTGGAGCAGGATTCACGCCCATCTGGCGCCCTATGTCCGCCACTTGTGCGACGAGGCGGTGGCCACCGGCCTGCCCGTCCAGCGCCCGCTGTTTCTGCATTATCCGCAGGACAGCGGCCTGTTCGCGCTGCAGGATCAGTTCCTCTACGGCGCCGACCTTCTTGTCGCCCCCGTTGTCGAAGAAGGCGCGACCAGCCGCCAAGTCATCCTGCCGGGCGAACAAGCGTGGCGCCACGTATGGTCGGGCGCGGATTACGCGCCGGGAGAGCATGACATTGCCGCGCCCATCGGCCATCCTCCTGTCTTCTATCGGACAGACAGCGCCTTTGCCGATCTGTTTGCCCGGATGCGGGAGATCGTGGCGGAATGAGTGAGCGATCCAATATTCGCGATGTGGCCGCTTTGGCGGGGGTGGCGGTCAAAACGGTCAGCCGGGTGCTGAACGGCCATCCCTATGTCAGCGCCGCCATGCGCGAAAAGGTGGAAAAGGCGATGAAGGAGCTGGAATTCCGCCCTTCGATCGCGGCGCGTATCCTGTCGGGATCCAAATCGAACCAGATCGCCCTGATCTATGACAACCACAGCCCCTATTACATGTTCCAGATCCAGAGCGGATGCTGGGATTACTGCAAGGCCCACGGCATCCGCCTGATCGCCCAGCCGGTTGACGTGGCCGATCCCCAAGTCGGCGATTCCGTAAGGGGATTGGTCAGCGAGACCCATGTTGACGGTATCATCCTGTCCTCGCCGGTCACCGATTGCGTGGGCGTGCTTCAGGCTCTGGACGCACTGGACGTGCCCTTCGTCCGCATTTCGCCCGGCACCAATCATGCGCTGACATCCTCGGTGTTCATGGATGATGCGCAGGCCGCCGATGACATGACCACCCATCTCATCAACATCGGCCATCGGCGGATTGGTTTCATCAAGGGCCACCCAAACCATATGTCGAGCGATGATCGCTTGTTCGGTTATCGCCGCGCTCTCGATCGGGCGGGCATTGCCTTTGAGCCGCAATTGGTGATGCCCGGCGAGTTCGATTTTGAAAGCGGGTTTGCCGCGGGCGGCATGTTGCTGGATCTGGCCCATCCGCCCAGCGCGATCTTTGCCGCCAATGACGATATGGCGGCGGGCGTGCTGGCCATGGCCCACGGGCGCGGCATCGCCCTGCCCGATCAACTTTCGGTGGTGGGCTTTGACGACACCACGCTCGCGCGCACGGTCTGGCCCGCGCTGACCACCATTCATCAGCCGATGGCCGAACTGGCGCGGACAGCCACCGAAATCCTCATCGCCGGGGGTGATATCACGCACCGCCGTCTCTCGCACACCCTTGTCGAACGCGCCTCGGTTGCGGCGCCTTTCAGGAAGAACTCATGAGCCTTTTGCCTCTCCCCCCTGCTTTGCGCCCGCTGGGGGCGTCCGGTCTGAATGTCTCCCCCATCGCGTGGGGCATGTGGCGCCTTGCCGAAGGCAGGCGCACGGCGGCCGATGCGGCGCGCCTTGTCCACGCCGCGCTTGATGCCGGGATCACGCTGCTCGACACCGCCGACATCTATGGTTTTGACGGCAGCGGCGGGTTTGGCGATGCGGAAAGTCTGCTGGGCGAGGTGATCGCCGCCGATCCGGGCCTGCGGAACCGTTTTGTGCTGGCGTCCAAGGGCGGCATCATGCCCCCCCTGCCCTATGACCAGTCGAGCGAGTATCTGAACGCCGCCATCGACGCCTCGCTGCGCCGGTTGAAGGTCGAGACCATCGACCTCTATCAGGTCCACCGCCCCGACATTCTGGCCCATCCGGCGCAGGTCGCCCGCGTGCTCGACGATGCCGTGGCTTCGGGCAAGATCCGCGCCATCGGCGTGTCCAATTTCACCCAGGCGCAGGTGGCCGCGCTCAACCATTTCCTGACCAACAAGCTGGTCGTCACCCAGCCCGAAATCAGCCCGCTGCGCATCACCCCGCTTGAAAACGGCGAGATGGATCAGGCGATGATGCTGGGCATAACGCCGCTGGCATGGTCGCCGCTGGGCGGGGGCCGTCTGGCTGCGCCAGAAACCGCGCGCGATCTGGCCGTGGCCGAGGCGCTGGACGTGGTGGCCGACGATCGCGGCGTGTCGCGCACCGTGGCGGCCTACAGCTGGCTGATGGCGCATCCCGCCGGGATCATCCCCATTATCGGTTCACAAAACCCGGCCCGTATCGCCGAAGGGGCCGCCGCCCTCTCGGTCCAGTGGAGCCGGGAAGAATGGTACGGCGTACTGGTCGCCGCACGAGGAGAGAGGTTGCCATGAGCGAAGAACAACCCAAGGGTCAACAGTGTGAAATCGCATGGTTTTCGGCCCTGTGTGACGATGACTATGAATTTCTGGGCGTGCACGATCCCTATCTGAAATCCAGTTGGGAGCATTGCCGCAACATCGTGATGCGCGCCGAAGAGGGCGGGTTTGACAATATCCTGCTCCCCTCGGGTTACAGCCTCGGGCTGGACACCACCGCCTTTGCCGCCGCCGTGGCGACGCAGGTGCGCCGGATCAAGCTGCTTTGGGCCACGCGTATTGGCGAAGACTGGCCGCCGCAACTGGCGCGCCGCATCGCCACGCTGGACCGCATCCTTGGGCCGAATGCGGATGGAACGGGCGGGCGGCTTAACGTCAACATCATTTCCTCGGACATGCCGGGTGAACAGATGGCCTCTGGGCCGCGCTATGCCCGCGCGACCGAAGTGATGAAGATCGTGCGTACGCTGCTCAATGGGGAATCGCTCGATCATGAGGGCGAATTTTATAAGCTCAAGCTCGACCCGCCGCGCATCACCACGATTTCGGGCAAGGCGCCTGCCTTCTATTTCGGCGGCCTGAGCCATGAGGCACGTGAATGCGCGGCGGAGGGCTGCGATGTCTATCTGATGTGGCCCGACACGATGGACAAGGTGCGCGAGACCATCGCCGACATGAAAGCGCGCGCTGCCCGCTTCGGCCGCAGCCTGAAATTCGGCTATCGCGCCCATGTCATCGTGCGCGAAACCGAGGATGAGGCCCGCGCCTATGCCACCCGCCTGCTCTCCAAACTGGACGACGAAGCAGGCCGCGCCATCCGCGAACAATCGCTCGACGCCAAGAATTTCGGGGTCCAGCGTCAGGCCGAATTGCGGCAGGCGGCGGGCAATGACGGCTATGTCGAGGACCATCTGTGGACCGGCATCGGGCGGGCGCGGTCGGGCTGCGGCGCGGCGATTATCGGCACGCCGGATCAGGTGCTCTCCAAACTGCGCGCCTATCAGGCCGAGGGGATCGAGGCTTTCATCCTGTCGGGCTATCCCCACGCGCAGGAGGCAGACCTGTTTGCCCGCCATGTCCTGCCCCATATCCAGCATGGTCCGCTGAATATCTGAGGTCGATGCAGAGGGGGCATTGTGACGCCCCCTCTCCCGCCCGGCGGGACGCGGACGCATCTAGCGCATAGTTTTCTGGAAAGCGTTGCGAATCAAATGTATGATCTGTTGCCCACCCATGGGCGAAACACGCGTAGGGAGCGCTGCTCAAAATGACACACTTTTCGCGCCGAAAGCTGCTGGGCGGTGTGGCGTTGGGCGGGCTTGGCATGGTGGCGCGGCCGCTGTGGGCGCAGGCAGCCGGGGTGGTTGATCTGCACCTGCCGGGCAAACCCTCGACGCGCCCGCTGACCAAAGCGTTCCCGCAAAAGGGCGAGATGATCCTGCAACGGGTCCGCCCGCCCCTGCTGGAGACGCCGATGCAGGTGTTTGACCAGCATATCTTGACCCCCAATGACCAGTTCTATGTACGCTGGCATTGGGCTAATATTCCCGAGAGCGTGGATGCCAAGGCATTTCGCCTGACGGTGCGGGGCCATGTGGAACGCAAGGTGGAGCTGCGGCTCGATGACCTGCTGCACGGGTTTGAGCGGATCGAATATGTCGCCGTCAACCAGTGTTCCGGCAATTCGCGTGGGCTGTTTTCGCCTTCGGTGGCGGGGGCCGAGTGGGGGCATGGCGCGATGGGCAATGCGCGCTGGACGGGCGTGCGGCTGCGCGATGTGCTGGACCGGGCGGGCGTGAAGGCGGGTGCCGTTGATGTGCGTTTCGGCGGGTTGGACGAGGCGATGGTGAGCGAGGGGCCCAAGTTCCTCAAATCACTGGCCATTGACCACGCGCGCGATGGCGAGGTGATGATCGCCTATGCCATGAACGGCGAGCCTTTGCCGCTGCTCAACGGCTATCCGCTGCGGCTGGTGGTTCCTGGCTGGTACTCGACCTATTGGGTCAAGATGCTGTCCGACATCGAGGTTTTGCCGCAGAAAGACGACAATTTCTGGATGGCCAAGGCCTATCAGGTGCCCAAGACGCCGTTTGGCCATGTTCCGCCCGGCACCGCCGACTTCCCCAAGGAGCCGATCAGCCGCATGGTGCCTCGCTCGCTCATCACCAATCTGGCCGAGGGACAGGTGGTGAAGGCGGGAGCGCCGCTCGCAATTGCGGGCGTGGCGATGGGCGGCGATTGCGGCGTGGCGAAGGTCGAAATCTCCACCGATGGCGGCGCCACTTGGCAGGCCGCCGCGCTGGGCGAGGATCTGGGCCCCTACAGCCTGCGCCGCTTTACCCACCGAATGACCACGCCTGCCGGGCGCTTCACGCTGGCCTGCCGCTGCACCAACACCAAGGGAGTCAGCCAGCCCATGACGATGAATTGGAACCCCAGCGGCTATATGCGGGCGGGCGTTGAAACGCTGACGCTGATGGCGGGAGACAAGGCATGAGGGGCAAGCTGATGATAGGGCTGGCGCTGGCGGCGCTGGCGGTTCCGGTATGGGCCGCGCATGCCCCGCGCAAGGCGGCGGTGAAGGCGGTGGTGACGACTGGCCCTGTCTTTCGCAATGTCCGGGTCAGCCTGCCGCAGGATTTCGATGTGGAATATCCCGCAGGCCCCGGCGCGGATTCGGTCAACGCCAATTGCCGCGCCTGCCATTCGCCCTCGATGGTGCTGACCCAGCCGCCGCTTTCGGCCGAGGAGTGGCACAAGGAGGTCCGCAAGATGATCGACGTTTACAAGGCGCCCATCGCGGAGGATCAGGTCGAGGCCATCACGGGCTATCTCAAAGCCATGCCGACATCGGCGGGAAGGAAGGGCGCGTAAAGCTCGAAACGCGCACCCCTGCGGCAGGAATTGCAGGTCTGCAATCTGTCACAATTCGTGAATTTCGCGGACGATGGGCGGTGATATCCGGGATCGAGCGTTCAGCTTGGTCTGTAATGGCGCCTGCGTGCCGTTCTGCCACAGGCAAAATCCCCCGACTGTCATGAAAGTTTCCCCGAAGCGCCCTAGGCGAACGCGCAACGGCAGAGCTCTGCCGCCTTTTAAATAAAATAATTTGGCGAATTAAAAAAAGGGGCGATTTCACATGCAGATTTCCAACCGGGCTTCGATGCTCGCCATCATGATGATGCTGGCTATGCCATCGCAGGGGCAAGCCGAAGAAGCACCCGCCGCGCCCGCAGCGGCCCAGGATCAACCCACCGACATTATCGTCACTGGCGCGGCGCGGGCCGAGCGGCGCTTCGATGTGTCCTATGCGATCAATTCGTTGAACCAGAACGACATTGCCAAAATCGCGCCCAAGAATTTCGCCGACCTGCTCGGCACCGTTCCCGGCATCCATGTCGAGGCCACCGGCGGCGAGGTCCAGAACATCACCCGCGTGCGCGGCATTCCCAACGATCGTGGCTATCTGATCTTTCAACAGGATGGCCTGCCGCTTTATCATGAGATCGACGGCGTGTTCTTCAACTCGGGCGAAGGCATGAACCGCTATGACCTGATGAGCGAGCGCGTGGAAATCGTGCGCGGCGGCCCCGCCCCAATCTATGCCAGCAGCGCCGCCGCTATTGCCAACACGATCACCGTCACCGGCAAGGCGCAGTCGGCAGGCAAGGCGCAGGTTACGCTGGGCGACACCGGCCTCTATCGCCTTGATGCGATGCAGTCCGGGCCGCTGGGGGACCGCACCTATTACGCCATCGGTGGATTTTTGCGCCAGCATGACGGATATCGCGACAGCGGCTTTCCCAGCGATCGCGGCGGCCAGATCCGCGCCAATATCAAGCATGATCTCGACAATGGCTATATCAAGGCCTCGATCATGTATGTGAATGACCATAACGTCTTCTATCTGCCGATCCCGGTGGCCGATCCGCGCAATCCCTCCGTCTCGCTTGACCCCTATATCAATTATTTCAGCGGCACGATGAACTCGCCCTCGCTGCGCAATGTGGTGATCAAATATCGCGATGGCGCGGGCCAGACGCAGAGCCTGACGCGCGATCTGGCCAATGGCCGCCATATGCGCTTTTTCAACGCCGGGCTGGATTATCAGGGCGATTTCGGGGGCTGGCTGATCTCTGCCAAATTCGGCGCAACGCAGGGCAAGAGCAGCTTCGATGCTTTCTACTCCACCACCAACCCGGCCGACGCCACCACCTTTGCCAACAGCTACCTGACCGCCGCGCAGACCGCCTTTGGCGCCGTGACGCGCATGGGCTATGCGCTGGCGGGCACCAATGGCCAGAGCGCCTATAACCCCGCCGCCGCCTCGGGCCTTGTCATGTCGGGCCAATATCGCGCGGTAGAATCGAAATTCTACTCGGTGCAGGGCGACCTGAGCGTCACGCGCAAATTCGACACCCCGCTGGGCAGCCATGACCTGCGCGCCGGGCTTTACAGTTCGTTCTACGGCAACACCAATTTCACCGTCTATCAGGACATGCTGATCGAAGTGGCCGGCAAGCCGCGCACGCTCGATCTGGTCGCCTATTCGAACAGCGGCGCGGTCTTGGGCTATGTCACGCAAAATGGCGTGCTGCGTTATGGCACCACGCTGGCCAATGCCAAGGCGGATGCGCGCATGATCGCGCTTTACGCCAATGACACCTGGGACATCACCGATGGCCTGCGGGTGGATGCGGGCATCCGGCGCGAATGGTATGGCTATACCGGCTTTGCCACCAACACCACCGCCGCCGATCTGGGCGATCCCACCACGCTGGCCGACAATGCGGTGCGGGCATTGAACGCCACCACCGTCAACCAGCGCCTGAACCCTTCGGCCACCAACTGGACGGTGGGCGTCAATTATGACTTCACCCGCCATCTGGGCGCCTATGCCCGCGTGTCCAATCTGGAGGTGCCGCCGCAGGCCAATGTCGTGGCCAGCATCAACCCCACCATCGTCCAGACCAAGGCGCGCCAATATGAACTGGGCATCAAGGCCAGCTTTGGCCAGAATTACCTCTATGTGACCGGCTTTTACACCAAGTTTAACCCGTTCAACGCCTCCTTCGTCGCCTATAACCCCACCACGGGCCGCAATGACCAGTCGGTGCCCTTCATCGGGGAGGCCGTGGCCAAGGGGATCGAAATGGACGGACGCGTGGTGCCTGTCTCGTGGTTCGCGCTTAATGGCTCGGTCACGCTGGCCGATCCGCAATATCGCAATCTTGCCAACAGCGCCGGTGCTGACCCCAGCGCCGTCAACGGCAAGCAGATCATCCGCGAACCCAAATTCTTCGGCAACATCCGCCCGACCGTGAATGTCAAATTGGGCAAGGGCGATCTGGAGATTTACGGGCGCTATGAATGGGTGGGTCGCCGTTATGTCGACCTGTTCAACCTTACCTCCCTGCCCGCCTATGAAACGCTGGGCGCGGGCGCGACGCTCAACTGGGGCGCATGGCGGGTCCAGGTGGTCGGCGACAACCTGACCAATGCCAAGGGCCTGACCGAGGGCAACCCGCGCACCGACCAGTTGGCGGGCCAAGGAGCCAGCGATGCGATCTATGGCCGTCCGTTGTTTGGTCGCAATGTGCGCCTGATCGTCGGCCTGTCCTGGTAAACTGCGACGGATACCGGCCCGCCGCAAAGGATGCGGCGGGCCTTTGCACCATGCGAGGTGAATTATGATCGGCAGGAACACAATGCGCTGGCTGGCTCCACTATGCGCTATTTTGCTTTGCGCGCCCCATTCGACCCATGCTGCAAGCATCCCGACCAGCCCCATTGTCCTGTCGGCGGCAGAGCAGCCCTTGGCCCGCAGAATTGTTCCGCTAATGCATGATCTGGCGCAGGCGCCGGGCTGGCGCGCCGCTTTGCGCGCCGATGCCGATATGCAGGCGCTGGCCGCCGAACGTCTGGCGCGGGTCAATGCCGCCGCGTCATGCGCGCCGCAACCGTCCTGTCTGGCACAGGCATGGTTGTGGAGCGAGGCGGATCAAGCGCGCGTTTCGGCGGCGCTGCACCGTATCGGCGCGGATCGGGCGCTGCTGTCTGCGCTGGTGGGCGTGCGGATGCGCCCATCGCGGTTGTACGCCCGGCATGACGAATTGGACGATGCGGCCCTGCTCGACGCGGCATGGCGCGAGGCGGCAGGAGGCCTGAACCATATCGTTGCCGTCTATTCGCTGGGCGAAAAGCCGCGCTATCCGGTGATCGACAGCATGATTTTTGACTCCCGCGATGCGGCCTATCCCGCCGTCCTGAAATCCCACACCGCCGTAACCCTGGCCGAGGGGGCCGCAGAGGACACGGTGCTGGAACCCGCCTTGCGCTATGCGATGGGACTGCTGGCCGCCAATGAGCGCGCCAATGCAGCCGAATATCTGCCGCTTTCCTCCGGGCTGAACGCGGCCTCCTTTGCCGCCCTGCGCACGATCCGGCAGACCTCGTATCCCTATTCGGCCGTGCTGGTCTTTGGCCATGGGCCGGAGGATGCCGTATCGCATACCGGGGTGCTGGGCCATTTGCGCCTTCGCCTTGCCGCCACGCAACTGGCCAAGGGGGCTGCGCCGGTCATTATCCTGTCGGGCGGGCGGGTCCATCCCAACCGCACCGGCTATAACGAAGCTGTCGAGATGCGGCAGGAACTGATCTCCCTTTACGGCGTCTCGCCCACGCGGATTGTGATCGAGCCCCACGCTCGCCACACCACAACCAATCTGCGCAATTGCGCGCGCCTGCTGCTGGCCGCACCCTTTGCGCAGGGCAAACCGGCGCTGCTCGTCACCGATCCTGCCACCCATGCCTATATTGCCGGGGAAGGCTTTGCCGCGCGCAACCGGGCCGAACTGGGCTATGAACCGGCCCGCGTGATGCCGGGGCCGGATGCGCTCTCGCTGCGCATTGTGCCTGATGCACATTCCTATCACGTCGATCCTCTGGACCCGCTGGACCCATGAACGTCTTACGCCTCGCGCTGCTCGCCAGCCTCGCCGCCGCTGCCCCCCTGCAGGCGCAGCGGGCCCGGTCGCTTCTCGATCTGGTCAATCCCTTTGTCCGCACGCTGGAGGATTACGGCCAATTGACCCCTGCTGCCGTTGCGCCTTTCGGCATGGTGCAATTGGGGCCGGACACCGCCCCTGCCAACCACAATGGCTATGATTTCGCCGCCCAAACCTTGCGCGGGTTTTCGCATACCAGAGCGGTGGGCGTCGGCTGCGCGGGGGCTGGCGGTGATCTGCTGGTCGCGCTGGATTATGCGGGCGCGCCGGACTTGGCGCGGATGGACAAGGCCAGCGAGCGCGCCGCGCCCGGCTTTTATCATCTGCGTTATGGTGACGGAATTGTGGCCGATCTCGTGGCCACACGCGGCGGCGGCGTGGCGCGTTTCACCCTGCCGCGATCCGGGCGAGTTCGTTTGCGCCTCGATCCTGTTCATGCCTATGCCAAACGGATCAGCGCCACATGGCTGACCCGCTCCACGCAGGACCTTCGCACCGAGCTGGTCGGCGGCACGGTATGCAATGCGGGGCGCTATCGCCTGTTCACGGCATCAACGCTGTGGCGCAACGGGCGGCCTGTCGCCATGCCGGTGACGATCGGCCCTGATCAGCGCGCCTTTGTGGACATCAGCGGCCATGCGGGCGATGTCATCGAATGGCGCACCGGCCTGTCCTCGGTCGATGGCAAAGGCGCGGCGCTGGTCCGCGATAGCGAACTGGGCGCGCGCAGCTTTGCCGGCCTGCGCGCAGCGACGGGGCGGCGCTGGCAGGCCTTGCTAGACCATTGGCGCCCCGGCGGGCCGGAACGGCGCCGTGCCCTGTTCGCCACCTCGCTGTTTCGCGCGCTGCAAACGCCTGTGGCGATTGTCGATGGCGACGGACGCTATCGCGGCGCGGATGGCGCCATCCGCCACACCCCCACCGGGCATCAGCGCTACGCCAGTTGGGCGATGTGGGACAATTACCGCACCTTGATGCCCTTGCTGGCGCTGTCCTATCCGCAGGAGGCGCAGGATATTGCCGCATCGCTGGTCGAGCTTTATCAGACGGGCAAGCAGCGCTGGGCCACGCAAACGGAGCCTTTTTTGACTGTGCGGACCGAGCATAGCGGGGTCGCGCTGCTCGATTTTTACCGCAAGGGCATCCGCTTTGACGCCAAGGCGGCTTTGGCAGGCATGGCGGCCGAAAGCGCCGCCTTGGCCCGCGCCACGCCCGATGAACAGATCGAGGCCGCCTATGACGATTGGGCAACCGCGCAACTGGCGCAGGATTTGGGCGATGGCGCGATGGCCGAGCGTTTTGGCGAGAAGGCTTTGGCCTATCGCGCGATGTGGACCGATGTGTTCCAGAACCTTGGCCCCGACGCCGATGTCGTCAAGGCCCGCGGGCTCTATCAGGGGACGCTCTGGCAATATCGCTGGGCGCCGGTTTTCGACTTGCCCTGGGTGGCACAGCAATTGGGAGCGTCGCGTTTCGATGACGAGTTGACGCGCTTTTTCGACGACGACCTCTATAACATGACCAATCAGCCCGACATTCAAACGCCCTTTCTCTTTGCATGGCGCGGGCATCGCGAAAAGAGCGACCGATTGATCCACCGCTTGCTCGATCAGGAGGTGAACCACCCCTATACCAACGCGGCCAAACGTCCCACCCCATGGCGCGGGCATAGCTTTGCGCTCTCGCCGCAGGGTTTTGCCGATGGGATGGACGATGACGCGGGCGGCATGACCAGTTGGTATGTCCTGGCTTCGCTGGGCCTCTATCCACTGGTGCCCGGCGACCCGCATTATGTGGTGGTATGCCCCAGCTTTGACCAGATGCGGGTGCGCGTTGCAGGCGGCTGGGTGGACATTCGGCGGAGTTTTGCCAAGCAAATCTCGGCGCGATGGACCGACAGGGCGGGTAAGTCGCGAGAATTGGGTACAATGCTTGCCCACGCCGATTTGGCCAGCGGAGGGACGTTGCATGTGGATTGCGCAAAGGAGCGATGATGCTCGTCCATAATGTTTATCCAATTTGAAGGATTGATCTGGCTTTTTGTTGCAATTGGCCCTACCAATGATTCCACCCAGCATAGAAAACACAATGGGAGTGGACAGGTATGGCACGCAGTTTGAACCGCCGATGGGCCGTCGGCGCGGCGCCGATGGTGATGGCAGTGGCGGGCGTCACGCTCGCACCATCGGCTAAGGCGCAAACCGTTAATCCATGGATGGCGCCGACCATCGTGGCCGAGCAACAGAGCGCCCCCGATGATGCAGCCCGCGAGGCGGTGGCGCGGCGCAGGGCGAAAATGCTGCTTTCCGCGATGACGCTGGATCAGAAATTACAGCAATTGACCGGCGCCAAGCCCGAAATTCTGCCCGATTTGCCGGCCTGCCTCGGTGGGCGCCATGTCACGGGCATTGCCTCGCTCAATATTCCCACATTCCGCATAACCAACGGACCGGTCGGATTGGGCCAAAACGATTGTGTCTCGCCGGAGGTGAGCAAAATCAAGCTGAGCTTCCCCGGTATCGGCGAAATTTCCGCCGCCTATGGCCATCCCACTTCGGCCAAGGCCACCGCCTTGCCCTCGGCCATCGGGGCGGCGGCATCGTTCGATCCGGCGGTCGCGGGCATGTATGGCGAAGTGATCGCCGCCGAAATGCTTGATCTGGGCCTGCATGTGTTCGAGGCGCCCGGCGTCAATCTGGCCCGCCTGCCGATCCTTGGGCGCAACATGGAGTATTTCGGCGAAGACCCCTATCTGAGCGGATCAATGGCCGTGGCCGAAACCAAAGCGATCCAGTCGCGCGGGTTGATCGCCATGGTCAAGCATTTCGCGGCCAATGAGCAGGAAACCAATCGCCAGACCATTCAGGAAACAGTGGACAGGCAGACCTTGCGCGAGCTTTATCTGCTGCCCTTTGAAATGGCGGTCAAGGACGGCAAGGTCGCGGCGGTTATGTGTGCCTACAATTACGTCAACGGCCAGTCATCCTGCGAAAACCTCTCGATGCTTGACGATGTGCTGCGCAAGGATTGGGGCTTTACCGGCTATGTCCAATCCGACTTTTTCGCGATGAAGAGCACGGTGGCGACGCTGGCCAATGGCACCGACCATGAAATGCCGATGCCGCTGCATTGGGCGCCCGCCAAGATCCGCGCGGCGCTGGACAAGGGCGAATTGACGCAGGCGCGCATCGATGAGGCGCTGGAGCGGCGCTATACCCAGAGCTTCAAGCTGGGCATTTTCGACCGCAAGCTGGAACGCCGCCCCATCGACTTTGCCGCAGGCGGCCGCAAGGCGCGCGAGATCGGCGGGCGGGCCACCGTATTGCTGCAAAACAACGGCGCGCTGCCGCTACGGGGGGATCTGCGCAAGCTGGTGCTGATCGGCAAGGCGAGTCAGGTCTATGCTCAGCAGGCCGTGGCGGGCGGCGCGGTGGTGGGCGAACCGATGGGCGCGGGCGGGGGCAGTTCCGACGTTGTGCCCGAATATACCGTGTCGCCTTTGGCGGGCCTGCGCGCGGCTCTGACGGATCTGGGCAATGCGGGGGCTTCGGTTCGGCTGATTCTGGTCGATGACGCCAACACTTCGGCCACGATCGACGGCCAGAGCGCGAGTTTTGCCCAAGTGAAAGCCGCAGCCGCAGAGGCCGATGCCGTAGTGATGATGGCGGGCACGATTTCGGAGGAAGGCGCCGACCGCGCCACTTTCACCGACCGGAGCGGTCACCAACTGGCCGCATCGGCAGCGGCAGGCAGCAGCCTTGACTGGTATGCGGGCCGTTCCAACAATATCGCCACTGTTGAGGGCGACAATCGGGCCAAAAACAGCGGCACTGTGGCCATGATCGAGGCTTTGATCGCCAATCCAAAGGTCGCGGCCAAATCGGTGCTGGTGCTCAAGGACAATGCCGGCGTCGCCCTGCCGGCCTCTTTGGTGGGCGCAAAAGGTCCCGCGATTGTCGAGGCATGGTTTCCGGGGCAGGAGGACGGCAATATCGTGGCCGATGTCCTGTTCGGGCGGGTCAACCCTTCCGGCAAATTACCGGTCAGCGTGCCATTTGTCGGCAAAGGCTTCCTTGACCATGTCACCGCCTCGCAGTTCCCCGGCACGCTCTCGGAGGACGGCAAGCTGCAAACCGTGACCTATAGCGAAAAACTGGCGATCGGTTATCGCTGGTATGACGGGAATGTCAGCGGGGCCTGTCCGGTCAGCAAGGGGGCGAATGCCTGCCTTGCCTTCCCCTTCGGCCATGGCCTGTCCTATACCAGCTTTGCCATGGGCAAGCCGGAACTGAACCACACGGGCGGCGCGTGGCAGGTTTCGGCCCGCGTCACCAACACCGGCAAGCGCGAGGGCGCGCAAGTGGTACAGGTCTATCTCGGCCTGCCCGCCAGTGCGGACAAGGTGGGCGCAAAGCAGCCTCCGCGCCGCCTGATCGGCTATCAGCGTCTTGCCCTGATGCCGGGCGAAAGCAAGCAGGTCGCCATCGCGATTGATCCCAAGGCAAGCCACCACCCGCTGGGCGTGTGGGATGAACAGGCCCATGGCTGGGTGATTCCCAAGGGCGATTTCACGGTCTGGGTCGGCACGTCCTCCGCCCCCGGCGATCTGGTAAAGGCAGGGATTATCGCGCCTTGACGCGATAGGGGGCAGGCGGCCGTGATGGCTGGCCGCCTGCCTTTCCCTGGTTTATCTGGGCTTCCGTTGGCTGCTCGGATCGCCCTGTCTTGCGTTATCGCTCAAACACCCGGTCGGCCAAGGGCTCGCGAGCCTGCCAGCCCTTTTGTTCCAGTTCCGGCGTTTCGGAAGGCGCAAGCGGATAGCCGATGCACAAAAGCGCGATCAGTGACCAGTGATCGGGCACGTCGAGCATTGTCGTCACCGCATGGGGGTCAAGGATCGACACCCACCCCACCCCGATCCCGCGGATCCGCGCCGCCAGCCACAGGGTCTGGATCGCCCCGACGCAGGAATAGCGCAGCATTTCGGGCATGGTGGCAATGCCCAGCCCATGCCCGGCGTGGGCCTGTTCGTCGCAGAACACGGCCAGCAATTCGGGCGCCTCGCGGATGCCGTGCAGTTTCAGCGCGAGATAATCGTCGTGGCGCGCTTCGCCCGCATAGCGCCGGGCGGCGCGCAGATTTTCCGCATCGACATGGGCCGCCAGCCTTTCGCGCAGGTCCGGCGAGTGCAAGCGCACGAAACGCCACGGCTGGGAATGGCCGACCGAGGGCGAAAGCGTGGCCTGTTCGAGCAAGGCGGCCATGTCTCCATCGGCCAAAGCATCGGGCGCAAAATGGCGCACATCGCGCCGCCAGCGCAGCAACGTCTCGAATTTCTGCGCGAATTCCGCGTCAAACCGGGGCCAAGGCTGCGTCACGAAGCATAGCTCTCCTTTGTCACCGGCTATATGGCGATGCGGGGATCCTGTCTTGCGGATAATGGCGGGCTCAACCCTGATCCTCCTCACCCACCACCCAATCGGCCAGATCGGGCGCATTGCCGATCAGCGCCAATCCATGGGCGATCGAGGTCAGTTCATTGCCGCTGGCCAAACGGCTTTCGCCAAAACGCCGCTCGAACAGGCGGCGCACCGCCGGGATCAGCGAGGACCCGCCGGTCAGAAACACATGGTCCACCTGATCAGCGCTTATCCCCGCACGCGCCAGAACCGTATCGACCGTTTCGCCGATCCGTTGCAGGTCCGGCTCGATCCAGCGCTCAAATTCCTCGCGCGTGACATCGGCCTCGATACTCAGGTCGGCATCGGCAAAACGGAACGCGGCATGCGTCTCGCTCGACAGCGCGCGTTTGAGCCGCCCCACCGCCTCGTAAAGCGCATAGCCCAGTTCCTGCTCGACGATAGTGATCATGCGGCCGATGGCAGCCGGGTCGGTGGCGCTGCGCTTGAGTTTGGCCAATTGCTCCAGCGTCCGCCGATTGCGCATCAGCGCCAGACGCGACCAATCGCCGAAATCGGTGAAATGGCCAGGCGGGATCTCCAGCACCTTGTCGAACGAGCGATAGGTGCCGCCCTTGCCCAGCAGGGGCAGCACGAGATGGTCCATGATGCGATAGTCAAAGCGGTCGCCCGCGATGCCGATCCCCGCCGAGGCCAGCGGCACACAGCGCCGCGCGGCCCCCGGCGCCTCAACCCGAACCAGCGAAAAGTCGCTGGTGCCCCCGCCGAAATCGGCCACCAGCAAAGTCGCCGGATGGCCGAGCCGCGAGGCGAAACTGTAGGCCGCGCCCAGCGGTTCATAGACATAATGGACGGGGCGCCCCAGCGAGGCAAACATCGCATCATAGCGCCTGCGCGCCAGCGCCGCATCGGGCCGCGACCCCACATAGCGTACGGGCCGCCCCACCACCACGCATTCGGGCGCATCCTTCATCGGGTCGCCGCCATGCGTCATCAGATGGTTCAGGAAAATCTGGCCCAATTCCTCAAACCGCAGGCGTTTTTCAAACAGATTGGCGTGTTCGAAGGAGGCACTGGCCGCCACGGATTTGAAGGATTGCAGGAAACGGCTGCCTTGGGGAAAATCGAGATATTCGGCAATCGCCCAAGGCCCCGCCTCATGCGCCAGACCGCCGCGAAAGGCCTCGTCCTGCCAGAAGCACAGGGCCGAGCGGAACACCGTGGTGGGGCCATCGGGAGCGGCATAGCCGATCATCTCGGCATGGGCGCCGTCCGATGCGCGGGCAATGACCGAATTGGTGGTGCCGAAATCGATGCCGATGGCCTGCATGTCAGCGCTGCTTTTTCGCGATGGTCGCGGTGAAGTCGGGGTCCTTGTTGGCCACCCAGTCCACGAATTTGCGCACCGCAGGATTGGCCAGAAGAGCATCGACATCCATGCCGTAGCGCTGCAATTCGGAATTGGTGAAATTGGCGATCAGCGTCTGCTGGCAAATGCCGTGCATGGGCACAACATCGCGCCCGCCCCGGCTCTTGGGCACGGGATGGTGCCAGACGATCGTCGTTCCGGTGGGCCGTCCGCACAGCCAGCAAGGCACCGCAGGTGCCGCGACCTCTTCCTCCTGATGCATATCGCCATAGGGATCACGTTTTGAATGTTTGCGGGCCATGTCTGCTTCCAACTGGTTTGCCCCCCTATACCGGCCCCGCCCGGCAAGGCAAACAGCACCGGCGCCCGGAAATTTCAGAGATATTTCGCCAGCTCGGACAATTGCGCCAGCCTTTCGCGCATTTCGGGCGTCAATTCGCCCAGTGTGTCGGCCAGATGATGCTCGATATGATGCGCCACCAGCCGCGTCTTGGCCTTGTCCAGCGCGGCCACCACGGCTGCCAGTTGCTGGGCCACATCGAGCGCGCTGCGGTTTTCCTCGATCATCGCGATGATGCTGGCGAGGTGGCCGTTGGCGCGCTTGAGGCGGTTGGTCAGGTCCTTGTCGGTGGCGTGGCTCATCGCGCCGGTTCAGAGCAGATGGCGCGCGCCGTCAAGCGCAATCACGCCGCCCACGATCAGGATCACCGCGCCCGAGATCAATGGTGCCTTGCGGACCGCATCGCCAAACCCGCTCCAGCGCTTTTCAAGATGACGCAGCGAGAGCGCGGCCAGCACGCCGGATGCCACCATCGTCAAGGCAAGCCCCACCGAAAATCCCGCCACCAGCACCGCGCCCAACGCGACACGGTGCAATTGCAGACACAGCATCAGCACCGTAATCGCGCCGGGACAAGGCACCAGCCCGCCCGTCAGGCCGAACAGGGCGATTTGGCCCGTGGTGACCGACCAGCCGGAAAAGCGGCGCCGAATGTCTTCGGCATGGGCTGCTTCATGGGCATCGACATAGCCCCCAGTGGCCAGTTCGAGTTCGTGGATTTCTGCCTCGGTCGGCTCGTGATGGTGGCGATGATGATGATGCCCATGTTCATGGGCGTGTGCATGTTGATGGGCCGCGTGCAGATCGGAGCGCGCGCGCCAGATCATCCAGATCGCCATGGCCACGATCACCGCGCCAGAAGCAAGCTGGAAATAAGGCTCGGTATCCTCCGCCCGAAAGCCGCCGAAGGCCCACATGCCTCCCATCGCCACCAGCCAGACGACCAGCGTATGCGACAGCGTGGCCGCCAATCCCAGCAGCACCGCCTGACGCACAGTGCCCTTCACCGCGATGATGAAGGCCGCCATCATCGTCTTGGAATGACCCGGCTCCAGCCCGTGAAGCGCGCCTAGCACGATGGCGCTGGGAATAAAGAGCCAGCCATGGGTGGCGTCCTCAGCGATAAGGGAAGCAAGATCGGTCATAGGCCGCCAATATCCCCCCAGGGGGGATAAGGCAAGGCGGTTTGCCGGCTTGACTTGGGCAAGCAATGTGGCCAAAGCAGCGCTTCCCTTGGGGAGTAGCCATCCGCATTTTCAGCGGAGCGCATGTCAACAAACTTGGCTTTGGCCATGGCATGGGCGGCCTTTTCGGCTCGGCGAGACCATGGATCGGCGTGCGCTCGGGGTCGGGCGCGTGCCCGGTTCATGTGCTTGACGCCCGGCCCCTGGAATTTGTTCATGCCCTCACTTGCCGTCACAATTGCGCTGCTGCTCGGATCAGCGGTCGTGATCTATTTGGCCTGCGAATATTTTGTGAATGGCGTCGAATGGGTCGGCGAAAAAATGGCCGTGGGTCAAAAGGCCACCGGCACAATTCTGGCCGCCTTTGGCACGGCCCTGCCCGAAAGCGTCGTTACGCTTGTTGCCGTGGCTTTTGGCACGAGCGCTGCGGCCAAGGAATTGGGCGTCGGAGCGGCGCTGGGCGGCCCGCTGGCGCTCTCGACGATCGCATACGCCACGGTTGGCGTGGTGCTGTTGTTGACGGGGCGGCGGCTTGCCGCAACGGCGGAGATGGCCCAGACCTTCCGCCACCTCAGCAAAGATCAAGGCTGGTTCCTCGCCATTTTTGCCGCCAAGATCACATTGGGTGTGATCGCTTTTGCCTGGAAGCCTTGGCTGGGCGTGCTGTTCCTTGCCGCTTACGCGCTTTACGTCCGACAGGAACTGGGCGGCGCGGGTGATGATGCCGAAGAAGGGCTCGAGCCGCTGAAATTTCAGCCCCGGCGCGAGGTGCCCGCAACGGCAATGGCGGTTTTCCAGGTGCTGTTGGCGCTGGTGGTGATCTTTATCGCCTCACAAACCTTCGTGCGGCAATTGGAGGCGCTCGGTCCTGCTCTGGGCCTTCGCCCACAATTGCTGGCGCTGTTGCTCAGCCCGATTGCCACCGAACTGCCCGAAACCATGAATGCGATAATCTGGGTGCGACAGGGTAAATATCGGCTCGCTCTGGCCAATATTTCCGGCGCGATGATGATTCAGGCTACCATTCCAACCGCGCTTGGCCTGTTTTTCACGCCATGGCTGCTAACGCCGCCGCTGTTGGTCGCGGCGGGCTCGACGATGGCGGCGGTCCTCATCATGTTCCTTGTGTTCCGGCGCGGCAAGGCTTCGCGCGCGCTGTTGGCCGGAATGGCACTGCTCTATCTCGTATTCGTCGCCATCCTTGCGGCGCTGCATGTGGGATAAGTCCGCTTTCCCAAAGCAGCCCCGCCAGCCTTGAGCCTTAATCAACACGAGAGGGCGCGCCGGTCGCGCCCTTAACGGTGACGATGGCCGCCACCGCCCCAACCGCCACCACCGCCGCGCGGGAAATGCGGCATGCTGGCGCGAGGGCCCGGCGTCATCGAGCCTTGGAAGGGCTGGAAATTATGTGGACCACGCGGAGCCTCGCGCATGAAATGGCCGCGGTCGCCACGGATATAGACGCGATCGCCCACCCCGCGTCGATAATAGAAATAGCCGTCATTGCCCCAATAGCCGTCGTAGATCGACCCGTAATAGCCGTCATACCAGCCATTGTACGCATAGGGGCCCGGGCCATAGGCCACCCGGCCGCCATAGCCGTAATCATCCGCGCAGCCCGCCAAAGGCAATGCGCCAAGGCCCAGCAGCAACAGAGTGAGGGTCTTCTTCATCATCATGATCGCCTCCATGATCCGGGCATCAGGCCACGCGCCCCGTTAACCTTATGTGCGCGCCGGACTGTGACTTACGGCTGAATAAACGCCCGCCGGGCGCAAATTTTGCCGTTATGCCCGATCAGCGCGTCAGGAATTTGATGTCCGACGCTTGATCAATGCTCAATGACTGGACTTGTTCCTTAACCGTTCCGGAGGCCGGATCACGGCGAAATACGTTGATCGCGTGGCTGCGCTGATTGGCGATCAGAACGAAACGACCATCCGGCGAAAAGGCAAATTCGCGCGGCTCCTTGCCCTCGACAGAGCGGCGGTCGGCCAAGTGCAGCGTGCCATCCTCGGGCGAGATCCTGAAGCTGAGCAGCTGGTTGTCGGTGCCCCGATTGGTAACCGCAAGAAAACGTCCATCGGGCGAAAAATGCAGGCCCGCCGCGCTGACCTTGCCCGAAAAACCATCGGGCGCCAACGCAACCAACTGGCGCAGCGTCAGGCGGCCCTCGGCGTGGTCGAGCACCGCCACCTGCCCGCTCATTTCCAGCGTGAGATAGGCATGGCGGCCATCGGGCGAAAAAATCAGATGGCGCGGCCCGGACCCCTTGGGCAATTCGGTAAACGGCGCATCACGCAGCGCCGACAGCGGCGTCTCGCGATGCTCTGGATTGTAGCGATAGGCATAGACCCGGTCGCCCCCCAGATCCTGAACAAAGACAAAGCGGCCATCGGGAGAGGAAACGACCGAATGGATGTGGGGCGAGGCCTGCCTTTCGGGGTTGACCATACTGGCGCGGAAGGTCTTGACCTGGGTCACCGGCCCCAGCGCCCCGCCCTTGCCCACCGGCAGGACGGACAAGGTGCCGCCAGGATCGGGCGAAACCGCGTAATTGGCCACAAACAGATAACGCCCGTCCTTGCTCAAACTGGCATGGGTCGGTTCGGCGCCCAGGGTCGAAACGCGGTTGATGAAGGTCATCCGTCCGCTGGTCGGCTCCATCCTAAAGGCCGAGGCGCGGCCCACCGGATCGCGCCCGCCCTCGCCGTTTTCATCCACCGCATACAGCAACCGGTGATCAGGCGAGAGCACCAGCCAGGAGGGGTTGTCCGCCGTCATGACCTGCACCGGGCGCGCATCGATCCGGCCGCTGCGGTCATCGAAATGATAGAGGTAGATCCCCTTGCTCTCCTTGCCCGTATAGGTGCCGATCAACAGCGGCGTGGCCAGAGCCGAAGAGGCCCCCAGCGCCAGAGCGAAAGAGCCAAGCAAAACCTTGAAAATCATGACCGCTATCCTGCCAAATCCAGGCCAACAGGTGACCGCTTAGCCCGCCATCGTCAAGCCGATTGAGCGAGCAGGGATCAGGCAGATTCCCGGATGATCAGTTCATGGCCCAGAATCACCGTCGGCTGCGCGATGGCCTCGCCACGAAAAATCGCCAGCATCATGCGCACCGCCGCCTCGCCCATTTTCGCGGCAGGCTGGCGGATCGTGGTCAGCGGGGGCGAGGCATAAGCGGCAAAGCGCATATCGTCAAAGCCGACCATCGCGATGTCATGCGGCATGCGCAGTCCCTTTTCACGGATGGCGGTCTGGGCGCCGATGGCCATTTCATCGCCGGAGCAAAACACAGCGTCGGGCCGTTCTGGCTGGGCCAGCAATTGCTGCATCGCTTCATAGCCCGATTGCATGGAGAAATTGCCTTCCACCAGCCATTCGGAGCGCTGTTCGAGCCCCGCTTTGGCCAGCGCGCGGCGATAGCCTTCCAGGCGGTCGGTGCTGACCGCCAAATACAGCGGGCCGGAAATCATCGCGATCCGCCTGCGCCCCGTGGCGATCAGATGCTCGGCCGCCAAAATGCCGCTCGCCACATTGTCGATCTGCACCCGCGGGCAGTCAGGGCCGTGCACGATGCCTTCGGCCAGCACCAGCGGGAAAGGCAAAGGCAGGCCCGCGTCAAGACTCTCGCGCAAAACGCTGGGCAGGAGCGAGCCGAAGAGGATCAGCCCGTCGGCAACGCGCGAGGTGAGCAGTTCGATGTAATGATCGAGCCGCTCCTGATTGCGCTGCGTTTCGCCGATGAGAACCCGGCAGCCCAGTTGGTGCGCCACATTCTCGATATTCTTCAACGCTTCGGCAAAGAAAAGATTGGAGATGGACGGGATGATGACCAAAATTGTGCGAAATCCCGGCCGGCGCAACTGCTGCGCCATGGCGTTGGGCACATAGTTGAAATGGGCAATCGCCTCGCGCACCTTGCTGCGCCGGGCCGGAGAGACCTTGTCCGGCTCGCGCAGAACGCGCGAAACGGTGGCGAGCGAGACGCCCGCGAATTTGGCAATATCATGGATGGTTGGCGTATGGGACACAGGTCCATCCTGTTTGAAGCGACAAGGGGGCGGATATTAGAACAGTGAATTTGTTTTGCAATCGCGACCGGATGCCGTCGATCACGAACTTATGCCTATGGCGCATATCCAATGCATGTTCAACGAAGCCTTAATCTTGCGTCTCCGGCATAAACTCGATGGCGGCCGCCGTCCCGCCAAAGCGACCAAAGTCGTGTGGCCCAAGGCGGCGCAAGCGTCTATCGGCCCCAAGGTCCCGGTTCGCCTGACGCAGCGCGTCCAAGGCCGCCGGGCAAATTGCCGCGATGCCATGGAAGGCCCCACCCCCATCATGATGGATCTCAATGATTTCGCCTACTTTGCCGCTGTGGTCGAACATGGCGGCTTTACCGCCGCTTCGCGCGCCACCGGTGTCGACAAGGCCCGGCTCAGCCGCCATGTCGCCGCGCTTGAGGAGCGGCTGCGGGTGCGCCTGCTCCAGCGCTCGACGCGCAGCGTGGTGCTGACCCAGGCGGGCAAGAGCTTCTATGAAGGCTGCATGCTGGTCATCGACGGGGCGCGGGTAGCCTGCGAGAGCGTGCTGGAATTTCAGCGCGAGCCTTCGGGCACCATCCGCATCGGCAGCCCGGTTATCATCGCTCAGAATTTCCTTGCGCCGATCCTGCCGCGCTATCTGGCGGCCAATCCCAAAGTGTCGGTCGTGATCGAATCCACCGACCGGCCCTTGCACCCGCTGGAGGACCGCTTCGACGTGATCCTCTCGGCGCAGGCGCAATTTCCCGATTCCAGCAGCCTTGTCGCCCGCGAAATCGGGCGGATCCGGCGTATCCTTGTGGCGCAACCGGCCTTTCTGGCCCAACATCCGACCCTGCGCGATCCGGCCGATTTGCACGCCATGCCGATCATCGCGCGCCATACCGATATTGTCGATGAAAGCGCCCGCTGGACCATGCTGAACGAGGAGGATGTGTCCTTCAAGCTGGATTTTCAGCCTCGTCTGGTGACGGGCGACCTGCAGATCCAGATCGAGGCGGCCTGTTCCGGGCTTGGCCTTGCACTTTTGCCCGAACCGCTGGTCGATGCGCGTCTCGACGCCGGGGATCTGGTGCGCGTGCTGCCCGACTGGTTCACGCCGGAATACAGCCTGTTTCTCGTCTATCCCACCCCGCGCGGCATTTTGCCCTCGGTGCGCAGTTTCATTGATTTTGCCCTAGCCAATATGACCGTCGGGCGCAAAAAAGACCGCGGACCAGCGGACGGGGCTGGTCCGCGGTGATCGCGGCCAAGGGCATTGGGGGGGGTGGATGGAGCGATGGCCGGTCGGGGGAACCGGGCCATACACACGCCCTTGGCCGAACTATGAAACCTTAAAAGCGGTAGGCGACGCCCGCGAAGATCTGGTGACGGTCAAACCGGCCATTGCCTTCGCTGAAATCGCTGTAGCGATATTCGAGACGCGCCGAGACCTTGTCGGTCAGCTTGCGTTCGACACCGCCGCCCAGCAGCCAGCCATCGCGGTCATCCGAACCATGGATGTTGCCGATATTCGCACCGACCAGCGCGTTGGTATAACCGCCGCGGACATAGGCCAGCGTCTTGGGCGTCACCAGATAACCGGCGCGCAGCGAGAGATCGACCGAACGCTTGGGCGAAACCGCGGCCAGCCCGTTGCCAAAGCGCGAGCTGATGGGAAAGTTCACTTCGGCCTGCGCGCCCACCACGATGCGGGGATAGACTTCCTTGTCATAGCCCATGAACACGCCCAGCGTGCCGGTGTCGCTGGTCTGGGCCAGAGGGGTGACGCCAAGGGCGGTGTTGGGGTTGCGTACGTCATTCTCTTCCCAGCCGCCCTGCACACCGACGAAGGGGCCGGTAAAGCTCTGGGCATTGGCCGCGGCAGGGGCGGCAACAGCGGCCAGAGCGAAGGCAGCAGCGGCAGTATAGATGACAGACTTCATGATATTCCTCCTGCGCCCGCTGTCTCCTGATTGCCTGTGGCCCGGTTTCCGATCGGGGGGAAAACCGTTGAACCATCGGTGCTTGGCAGCGGGTGTGAGCGCCAAATGGGCCTGTCGGGCCGCGATGATAAGACGGCAATTGCGTGAAGGATTGTTGTCGCGATGGCGCTAATCGCCGCCGCGTCCCATTGCCTTTTCCCCGCGTGCCACGATGCCGAAAACGGGCGTTGGTCTTATGCCTGCCTGCTTGCGTCGTACTTCGCCCGCGCGGTTCATATTCGGCTAATCCGCAAAAGGGTCCTGCCGGTTTTTTGAAAACCGAGGGGTGACATGTCCATATTTGACCGGATTTCCTATGCCTCATCCGATTTGGCGATCGATCTGGGCACGGCCAATACGGTGGTCTATGTCCGCAACCGGGGCGTGGTGATTGCCGAGCCGTCGGTGGTCGCGCTGCAGACCACGCAGGGGATCAACAGTGTGCTGGCGGTGGGCGATGATGCCAAGCTGATGATGGGCCGCACGCCCGAGCATATCAAAACCGTGCGCCCTTTGCGAAGCGGGGTCATTTCCGACATTGATGTGGCCGAGCAGATGCTCAAACATTTTATCCGCAAGGCCCAAGGGCAGCGGGGGCGGATGCGCGGCAGCCCGGAGATCATCGTCTGCGTTCCGTCCGGCTCGACCTCGGTCGAGCGGCGGGCCATACGCGATGCCGCCTCCAATGCGGGCGCGCGCAAAGTCTGGCTGATCGAGGAAACCATGGCCGCCGCCATCGGCGCCGATCTGCCCGTTACCCATCCCATCGGCTCGATGGTGGTCGATATCGGCGGGGGCACGACCGAGGTGGGTGTGATCGCCACGGGCGGCATCAGCATGGCCATGTCGGTGCGCGTCGGTGGCGACAGGATGGATGATGCCATTGCCTCCTATGTCCGGCGCACGCACAATCTGCTGATTGGCGAGGCGACCGCCGAGAGGGTCAAGCTGCAACTGGGCGCGGCGCAACTGGCCGAGGGGCCTGTGCCCACGGCCATCGTCAAGGGGCGCGATCTGGTCCGGGGCGTGCCGCTGGAAATCACCATCTCGCAGGCCGAAATTGTCGAGGCCCTGGCCGAGCCGGTGGGGCAAATCGTGGCCGCCGTGCGCAGCGCGCTGGAAAACACCCCGCCCGAAATTGCCGCCGACATCATTGATGGCGGGATCATCATGACCGGCGGCGGGGCGCTGCTGAGCAATCTTGACCGGCTGATCGCGGCGGAAACCGGCCTGCCGGTAAAGGTGGCGGACAATCCGCTGGATTGCGTTGCGCTGGGCGCGGGCCATGTGCTGGAGGATGCCTCCTATCGCGGCGTCCTGCATGCCACCTAGCGCTCTCGATGCGGCGATGCGCGGGGCAAGATTCTCTTAATAAAAATCCCATATAAACGCCTAGGGTCGCATTAAGCATCAGGACGGGTGTATTGGAATCTGGTCACGCCTTGGGCGGGGTATGGACGCGTCCGCGCCCGGCCCGGCGCTTTTGCCAAAAGCTGTGGCGCGATGCATCGGGCGGGGCAACCATCGAGTTTGCTCTGGTCACCCCCGCCGTCATCGCACTGCTGTTGGCGATTTTGCATATTGCACTGATTTATCTGGCGCAGGAAGGGCTGGAAACGGCGGTTGAGGCATCCTCGCGCCTGATCCTGACGGGTTCGGCACAAACGCTGCAATTGGGCAGCGGCACCGGGGCCTATACGGGCATGAAGGCCGCCGATTTCAAAACTGCCGTATGCAACGGCATTTCGGGCAAGGACGCCAGCGGCGCGGCTGTCACCTATCCCTCCTCGCTGCCGCCCTTCCTCACCTGCAACCGGCTTTATGTGAATGTTCAGGTCGTGCCCGCCAGTTGCACCACGCCCACCATCACCACGCCCAATTTCACCTATACCAACGGCACGCTGACCAGCACCGGCACCGGCTATGGCCAATCCAATTGCGCGGGCACGACCAACAGCAATGGCGGGATCAGCGGCACCCAGAAATCGCTGGTGATCGTCCAGTTGATCTATCTGTGGCCCACGGTTTCGGCGCCGATGGGACTCAATTTCGTCAATCAGGCCAATGGCAACCGTATGCTGGTGGCCACCTCTGTGGTGACGGTCGAAGGCTATCTCTGCGCCTCGGGGGTGACGTCATGCTAGGCCGTCTGGCGCGCGATCGCGATGGGGCGGCGCTGATCGAGTTTGCCTTTACCCTGCCGGTGCTGCTGATCCTGTTTATCGGCGGCTATGTGGTGGCCGACATGATCGCCTGCTCGCGCAAGGTCACGGTGGCCACGCGCGCTCTGGCCGATCTGGTGGGGCGCAATGTGTCGCCCTCCAGCACCGTCACGTCGGCCACGCTGACCACCTATATGAACTCGGCCCAATTGGTGATGACGCCCATGCCCGCCGCCCAGACCACGCTTCAGATCACCAATCTGCGCGTGTGTGATGCCACCCATGCCTATGTCGTGTGGAGCCAGGCGCAGGCCAATGGCGCCACCACGACCTCGTCGCTGACCGCCGGGACCGTGATATCCATTCCGGCCAATCTGGTCACCGCGCCCATGGTGCCCTCCTCGCCCGATGGCTCCAATGTCTGCCAGAACACCACCAGCGGCGCCAACAAGGTGATGGTCGGCACCGCCGGGGGCTACCTCTTTCTGGGCCAGATCAGCTTTACTTATACCCCGCCCATCGGTCTTGGAACGCTCACGACAACGAAGCTGAGCGATCAGGACTATATGATTCCCCGCCTGCCTTAGGTCGCGCGCCATGAGCCTTTGCTTTTCTACCTTTTTCTCATCCCTGCGCCGCGACGGGCGGGGCAATGTGATGGCCATGACGGCGCTGGCCATCATCCCGCTGGTTTTTGCCACCGGCTTTGGCGTGGATTACAGCCGGGCGCAGCGGTTGCAGACCAAGCTGAATGCAGCGGCCGATGCGGCGGTTCTGGCCGCGGTGGTCCCGCAAATGCTGAACCAGACCGATGCCGCGGCGCAATTGGCGGCGCAGAACATGTTTGACCAGCAAGTCAACGGCCTGAGCGGGCTTCGCAGCATCAGCCGCACTGTGACGATCACCAGCACCCAATCGGGCAGTCTTGGCACATTGCGCCTTGCCAAAATCACCTATACGGCAAGTTCCACCAATATTTTCAGCAGCATCCTCAAGGTCCCCACCCTGCCCATCAACGGCAGCGCCAGCGCCAGTGCCTCCCAGCCGCCCAGCATCAATTTTTACATCGCGCTCGACACCTCGCCCTCGATGCTGCTGCCCACCACCACCACGGGGATCACCAACCTGACGGCGGGCGCGCGCTGGAATGGCGAGCAATATTATTACGGGCGTATGGATGGATGCGACTTTGCCTGTCATTCCAATAATATGCATCAATGGAACGCAGGCACCTATGTGGTGGATGCCAGTTCGCGCGCGGTCTATCTGAACAACGATACGACCAGCAGCATCAGCTTCTACCGCGTGGCCTGTGACGGCACGGTCTATGACAACAACGGCACCAAACTGGGCACCAAAGGCGCGATCAGCGGTTCGGCCACCTATTGCTCGGGCTATAATCCGGCGGCCAATCCGGTTAATCTGGTCTATCTGCCCAATGGCGCGTCGAAAACCACCACCGTCAGCGTCAATTTTCCTGATACATGGTGGTTGGCGCGTAATTACAGCACCGTCAATCCCGGCCAGTCGGCCATCACGCTGCGCACCGATGCCGAGGGCGATGCCGCCGCCAGCGTCATCCAATATGCCTATCGCGTTGAACAGCAATATGCCACCGCCAGCGTGCCGCCGATCTACAAGATGCAGTTCTTCACGTTTAACGTGGGCAATCCCGCGCCGCTTTCCACCTCGCCCTTCGGCACGATGACCGATGTGGCCACGCTCCAGGGGCAAAGCTTCCCCAATCTGGGCGCGCAGGCCCCCTTGCTCGCGGCCAATTCCTATTGGACTTCGCTCAGCACCTACACCGGCAATGCCGACACCAATTTCACCACGATGTTCACATGGATGCAATCGACCATGCCCAGCACATCGGGCATCGGCACGCAGGCATCGCCGCAGAATGTGTTGATCCTGGTGACCGACGGGCTGAATGACAACAGCAGCGACGGCATTACCCAATTGAACGCCAACAATATTGCGCAATGCAACGCCATCAAGGCCACCGGCACCCGGATCGCCATTCTTTACACGCAATACCTGCCCGCCACGATCAACTACACGCTGCATCCCACCTTCAACAGCACGGCCGCCAACAACGTGCCCTATATCCAGCAGCAGTTGCAGGCCTGTTCCAGCCAGAACGCAGACGGAACCTATCTTTTCCAGGCCGTATCGACCGACGGCAGCGTTTCGACCGCGCTCAACACGCTATTTGCCATGGTCGTGCAATCGGCAAGGCTGGTCAAGTAAAGCGCAAAAGGCGGCCTCGACGGGAAGACCGGAGCCGCCTCGCGTGGATGGCAGGGGGCGTTTAGACGCCGTCGACCGCCTTGCTGACCAGCACGTTGACCGAGACGCGGCGGTTCTGCGCCTTGCCCTCGGGCGTGTCATTGCTGGCCAGAGGGTCGGCCTTGGCCATGCCGGTCGGGGTCAGCATGCGATAGGGCTTCCAGTGGCACGCCTGCTGGAGATAGTTGATCACGCTGCTGGCGCGCTTCTCGCTCAGTGTCTGGTTGAAATCATCGCTGCCGGTCGCATCGGTATAGCCCACCACCAGCAGGAGCGCATTGCTCACGCCCTCAGCCTGGCTGGCCGCATTGCAAAGCTCGGCCTTGTCCTGCGGCGAAAGCGTCGCCTTGCCGGTGTCGAAATGGACGTTGGTGGTGCTCTTGACGTTGTAATTGTCAATATCGGCCATCCGCCCGCGCAGCGCCTCGGTCGCCGCTTCGTTCGATGCAAAGCGCTGGTCGGTGCCGTGGCGGACCATGTTCGCCATCTTCAGGTCGCCCTGACGCAGCGTGATCTGGCTGGCCAGCAGACCGCCGGGCCATTGCATCGTGCGCACCGTGACGGGCAGGCCGTTGAGCAGCGCCCCGCCGTCCATCTTGTTGCTGCCGAACAGGCCCTTGCTGGCCTTGATCACGGTCGCTTCATTATAGGCGATCACCGATTTGGTGCCATCGGGGCCGGTTACCTGCACCCGGTTGCTGCCGCGCGCCGAAATGAAACCCTTGATCTCGGGCCCCGGCGTCATTTGCGAAGCATCGGGGATCGGGGTGCCGTTGACGGTGATATCGGCTCTGGCGGCATTGGAGGCTGCATCGGGGGCCGCATCGGGCGATTGGGCGGAGACGGCCGCCGACATGGTTACGGCGCTGGTGGCCAACAGAACGAGCATTCCCGACTTTTTGGACATGACACGCATCACACAACTCCTCTTTGAACGTCACCGGAGCGGCGTGTCATTTGGCGCATTTCCCGCAGATGAAAGGCCCGTTCAAGGATCAGACAGGGAAGGCAGAGCGGTTACAACTTGCGACGAAATGTGGCTGGACAAGCATTTTTTGCGACGTTTGACGGCGCCGTGTGTGAAATTGGACTTATAGAGCAAGGGAGGGCAGGCCCGCAGGCACACCATAACCCCATTGCTGATACATACGCGCGATGACCGCCCCCATCTGCTCCAGTTCGGGCGAGGCATCGCCTGTCCGGTGGCTCATAATGATGGGCGAGGTCGCCGGTTCGGCCAATTCGCGATAGGCGACATCGTGGCTGCGCGCACGGCGGACCGATTCGGGTACGATGGCGATGCCTTCCTCGGCCGCGACCAACCCGATGGCGATCTGCAACTCGCGCGCTTCATGGACGATGCGCGGCTCGATGGCATGGTCGCGAAACAGCGAGATGACCTGATCGGCATAGCTGGGGCGTGGCGATCGGGGATAGAGGATCTGCGGCTCATCGGCCAGTTCCTTGAGCGAGACGGGGCCGCTCTGGCGGGCCAGCGGATGATCCATCGGAAAGGCCGCGATCAGCCGCTCATGGCGCAGGATGATGCGCCGCACCGCCGGATCGTCAAACCGGATGCGGCCAAAGCCGATGTCGATCCGCCCTTCTTTCAACGCGGCGATCTGGTCCAGCGTGGTGCTTTCAACCAGCACCAGTTCGACGTCCTGCGCAGCCTTGCGAAATTCACGGATCAGTTCGGGCAGACGGGCGTAGATGGTCGAGGCGACAAAACCCAGCACCAGTCTGCGCCGCCGACTGGTGGCGGCCGCGCGCACCATGGTCTGCATATCCTCCATCCGGGCCAGCATCTGCAAGGCCTGCGCATAGAGCAGTTGGCCCACCGGCGTCAGCCGCAACGGGCGTGTGAAACGGTCGAGCAGCGGCGAGCCGACATCGACCTCAAGCTGCTGGATGGCGCGCGACAGAGGCGGTTGGGCCATATGCAGACGTTCGGCGGCACGGTGGAAATTGCCCTCCTGGGTCACGGCAACAAAGTATCGCAGCAGGCGCAAATCCATCCTGTTCATACCCCACAGGTATCATGATGACACCGCATCGATCTTTGTCGAAGGGCTTCAAAACGTTTACCAAGACCTGCAAGACACATAATCCCTACGGAGGGGCGCCGCAATGGCCACGCTCGATCTTTCCGATACCTATATTGTCGATGTGCCGACCATCCGCCCGCATGTGCTGGCCATGGCCACGATGCATTATCAATCCATGGTCATCGTCCGCCTTGTTGATTCCGATGGGGTCGAAGGCATTGGCGAAGGCACCACCATCGGCGGCCTCAGCTATGGCGAGGAAAGCCCCGAAAGCATCAAGTCGGCGATCGACACCTATATCGTCCCGGTTCTGCAGACCTGCGATATTGCGCAAGTGGGCGCGACCATGGCCAAGGTGGCCAGATGCGTGCGCGGCAACCATTTCGCCAAATGCGCGGTGGAAACGGCGCTGCTCGACATGGCGGGCAAGCGTCTGGGCGTTCCGGTCTCTGACCTGATCGGCGGCGGGCGCCGGCGCGAGAGCCTGCCCGTCGCATGGACGCTGGCCAGCGGCGATACCGCCCGCGACATTGCCGAGGGCGAGGAGATGCTCGACCGGCGGCGCCATCGCATTTTCAAGCTGAAGATCGGCAAGCGCGAGGTGCGCGATGATGTCGCCCATGTCGGCGCGATCTGCAAGGCGCTGGGCGACAGGGCCAGTGTGCGCGTCGATGTCAACCAGAACTGGAGCGAGGCACAGGCCAAGCTGGGCATGGCAATGCTGCATGATGTCGGCTGCGAACTGGTCGAACAGCCGATTGCGGGCGATGATATTGCCGCCATGGCCCGCCTCTCGCAATCGCAGCCTGTCGCACTGATGGCCGACGAGGCATTGCATGGACCGCGCAGCGCGATGCGCGTCGCCTCGGCCCATGCGGCGGGCGTGTTTGCGCTGAAGATCGCGCAATCGGGCGGGCTGTTCGCCGCCGCCGAGGTGGCCGCCATCGGCGCGGCATCGGGCATCGGCCTCTATGGCGGAACGATGCTGGAAGGCGGCATCGGCACCATCGCCTCGGCCCATGTCTTTGCCACGCTGCCGGACCTTGCGTGGGGAACCGAACTGTTCGGCCCCCTGCTCCAGACCGAGGAAATCCTGAGCGAGTCGCTGGCCTATGGTGACTTTTCGCTTCGCCTGCCGCGCGGGCCGGGTCTGGGCGTGACGCTGGATGCCGACAAACTGGCCCATTTCCGCCGCGATACCCCCCGCATTCTTCACTCTGTCGGCGCAGGAGCCTGAGCCCAATGTTGTTCATGGTCGAAATGGACGTGCATCTTCCCCACGATCTCGATCCCGCTCGCGCCGATCGGATCAAGGCTGAGGAAAAGGCTTATTCCCAGACGCTTCAGGCATCGGGCGTGTGGCGCCATATCTGGCGCAAAGCCGGGCTCTATTCGAATGTCTCTATCTTTGATGTCGAGAGCAATGCCGCGCTTCACGACCTGCTGATCGCGCTGCCGCTTTATCCTTTCATGACCATGAAGGTCACGCCGCTGTGCCGCCACCCCTCCGCCATCCATGAGGATGACCGCTAAAAAAATCTGACCGGGAGAGTATAAGATGGACGTTAGCTTCGTAAAAACCCCCGAAATCCAGCAATTGCTCGACCGCGCCGCGGGTGTGAACGACAGCGGCGGCAGCCCGCGCCTCAAAGCCATTATGCGCGATATGCTGCAATCGGCGATGGAGTTGATCGTGCGCCATGACATTTCGGAGAGCGAATTCTGGCTGGCGATGAAGTATCTGACCGATGGTGCGGGCGAGATTGGCCTGATCGTGCCGGGCGTGGGGCTGGAGCATTTCCTCGACCTTTATATGGACGCCAAGGATGCCGAAGCGGGCCTGACGGGCGGCACGCCGCGCACCATCGAAGGCCCGCTCTATGTCGCGGGCGCCCCGCTGGTCGAGGGCAATGTCAACCTGAGCACCGATCCCGACGAAGGCACGCAGGTCTTGCATATGAACGGCACCGTTACCGGCCCGGATGGCGAGCCGGTCCAGAACGCCATCCTGCATGTCTGGCACGCCAATTCGCAGGGCTGGTATTCGCATTTCGACCCGACCGGTGAACAGACGCCGTTCAACAACCGCCGCCGGATCAAGCTGGGCGCGGATGGCAAATATGCGTTCCATTCGAAAATGCCCAGCGGCTATTCCGTGCCCCCGCAGGGCGCGACCGACCGGCTGATGCAGGCGCTGGGCCGCCATGGCAATCGCCCCGCCCATGTGCATTTCTTTATCGAGGCGTCCGGCTATCGCACGCTGACCACGCAGATCAACTTCGCCGACGATCCTTTTGCCGCCGACGATTTTGCTTTTGGCACGCGCGAGGGCCTGCTGCCGGTGCCCAACCGTCAGGGCGGTGCGGCCTATATCGCCTTCGATTTCCAGCTTCAGCGCGCCGCTGATGCCGGTGACGAAGGCTTCTCTTCGCGCAGCCGGGCCGAGGCCCAGCCTGCGGTCGAAAACGCCTGAGGGGAGAGGGACAATGGAGGATGGCCTGATCCGGCGCATTGCGGGCGCGGTGGTGGATGATCCGGCAAACGGCATCTTCCGTTGTCGGCGCGATGTTTTCACCGACCCGGAATTGTTCGAACTGGAGATGAAATATATCTTCGAGAGCAATTGGGTCTATCTGGCCCATGAAAGCCAGATCGAGAACAAACACGATTATCTCAGCCTCTGGATCGGGCGCACCCCGGTGATCCTGAACCGGGCCAAGGATGGCGCTCTGAACTGCGTGGTCAATGCCTGCGCGCATCGCGGCGCCAAACTGTGCCGCCGCAAGCGGGGCAATCAGCCCCTCTACGTCTGCCCTTTCCACGGCTGGAGCTTCAAGACCGATGGCACGCTGCTGCGCGCCAAGGACGCCAGCAGCGGGGCCTATCCAGTCAGCTTTGACAATGACGGCTCGCATGATCTGACCCGCGTGCGGGTGGAAAGCTATCGCGGCTTCATCTTCGGCTCGCTCAACCATGATGTCCTGCCGCTGGCGGACCATCTGGGCGAGGCCAAGGTGATCATCGACCAGATGGTCGATCAGGCGCCCGAGGGGCTGGAGGTGCTGACCGGCAATTCCACCTATACGTTTGATGGCAACTGGAAGATGCAGATGGAGAATGGCTGTGACGGCTATCACGTCAGCTCGGTTCATGAAAACTATCAGTCCACCATGAGCCGCCGCGCCGAAGGCGGCACCAAGGCGGTCGATGCCAATGGCTGGTCCAAGGCTCCGGCCAGCGGGGTCTATGGTTTCGAACATGGCCATATCCTGCTCTGGACCCAGGTGCTGAACCCCGAGGTGCGCCCGGTATGGCAACACAAGGACCAGCTTGAACAAAGGCTGGGCGCGGATCGGGCTCGCTTCATTCTGGAGCAGACGCGCAATCTGGCGCTCTATCCCAATGTGTTCCTGATGGATCAGTTCTCCACCCAGATCCGCGTGGTGCGCCCGATCGACGTTCATACCACCGAGGTCACGATCTATTGCTATGCCCCGCGCGGCGAAAGCCCCGAAGATCGCGCCCATCGCATCCGGCAATATGAGGATTTCTTCAACGTGTCCGGCATGGGCACACCCGACGATCTGGAGGAATTCCGCTCTTGCCAATCGGCCTATGAGGGCGCGGGCGGCCTGTGGAACGACCTGAGCCGCGGGGCCAAACGCTGGATCGCCGGGCCGGACGCCAATGCCGTCGCAATGGGCATGAACCCCCTGCTGTCGAGCGAGCGCAGCGAGGATGAGGGCCTGTTTGTGCGCCAGCATGAATATTGGGCGCAGGTCATGATCGAGGGCCTGACGCGCGAAGGCCATGGACTCATGGAGGCGGCGCAATGACCATCGCCATCGCACAAACCCTGTCCCATGCCGACATCTGCGCCTTCCTCTACCGCGAGGCGCGCCTGCTCGACGACCGAGACTTTGACGCGTGGCTGGAATGCTATGCCGACAATGTCGAATACTGGATGCCGGCATGGACCGATGATGACAGTCTGACCAGCGATCCGCAGCGGGAGATCTCGCTGATCTATTACGCCAACCGCAAAGGGCTGGAGGACCGGGTCTATCGCCTGCACACCGAGCGCTCCTCGGCCAGCACGCCCGAGGCGCGCACCGCCCATTTCATCGCTAATGTCGAGCTTTTGGCGGTTGCCGATGGCGCGCTGGATCTGCGCTACAACTGGCATACGCTCAGCCATCGCTATCAGCGCACCGCCCAGTTTTTCGGCACCACCTTCCTGACGCTGGACACCAGCGGGGCGGAACCGAAAATCCTGAAGAAAAAGATCGTTTTGAAGGACGATTACATTCATCAGGTCATCGACATCTACCACGTCTGAGGAGCAAGCTGTGATCTTTGAGGGACGTTTCGCGGGCAAGGTGATGGTGGTGACCGGCGCGGCGCAGGGCATCGGCGCGGGCGTCGCCACCCGCGCGGCGGCCGAAGGCGCGCAGGTCGTTCTGGTGGACCGCGCGCCCTTTGTCACCGAGGTCGAGGAGGCCATCATCGCAGCGGGCGGCAAGGCGATCTCGGTCCAATGCGATCTGGAAACCCATGAAGGCGCGGCCCATGCCATGGCGGCGGCGATTGAGGCGTTTGGCCGGATCGACATTCTGGTCAACAATGTCGGCGGGGCGATCCGCATGCGCCCCTTTGCCGAATTCGCGCCCGAACAGATCGACGCCGAGATCCGCCGCTCGCTGATGCCCACGCTCTACGCCTGCCATGCCGCCTTGCCCGCGATGCTGGCGCAGGGGGCAGGCGTGATCGTCAATATCTCCTCCAATGCCACGCGGGGCATTCACCGCGTGCCCTATTCGGCGGCCAAGGGCGGGATCAATGCCATGACGCAGGCGCTGGCCATGGAATATGCGCAAGGCGGCATCCGTGTGGTGGCTACCGCGCCCGGCGGGACGAAGGCGCCCCCGCGCCGCACGCCGCGCAACCCGCAGGGCGACAATGCGCAGGAACAGGCATGGATGGCACAGGCCGTCGAACAGGTCACGCAATCGGCCTTCATGAAGCGCTATGGCACGCTGGAGGAGCAGATCGCCCCGATCCTCTTCCTTGCCTCGGATGAGGCCAGCTATATCACCGGATCGGTCCTGCCTGTGGCGGGCGGCGATCTGGGCTGAAGGAGTTCATCATGCCATTTACCGATATCGCGGGCGCGCGGATCTATTGGAAGCGCGATGGCCGCGACGATGGCCCCGCGCTGGTGCTGCTCAATTCCATCGGCACGGATATGGATCTGTGGGATGGGGTTTTGCCTTTCCTGCGCGAAGATTTCGTGCTGCTGCGCATGGATGCGCGGGGGCATGGAGCGTCCAGCGCCCCGCCGGGCGATTATTCACTGGCGATGCTGGCGGACGATGTGCTGGCGGTGGCCAATGCGGCGGGGCTGGCGCGTTTTGCGCTGGCGGGCGTCTCGCTGGGCGGGATGATCGGCATGGAACTGGCCCTGCGTGCGCCTGAAAGGGTCATCCATCTGGCGCTGATCTGCACCTCGGCCACGATGGATGCGGCATCGTGGAGCGACCGCATCGCCAAAGTCCGCGCCGAGGGCATGGCCGCGATTGCCGGTCTGGCGATGGGGCGCTTCCTGTCCGATGCGGCGGCGCCCGCGATTTATGAAAGCGTGCGCCACCAGTTGCTGACGATGGAGGCGCAAGGTTATGCCGGATGCGGCGCGGCCATCCGCGACATGAACCTTTCCGGGCGCATCGCGGGCATCGCCTGTCCCACGCTGGTCATTACGGGCACGCGCGATACATCGACGCCTCTGGCCGGGCATGGCGATTATCTGCTGAGCCATATTCCGGGCGCGACGCACCGCTCGCTGACGGCCGCCCACCTTGCCCCGCTTGAGGCGCCCAAGGCTCTGGCCGAGGCTTTGCTCTCGTTTCTGGCCTGATGGGCGCCATGCGAAACTATGCCATCGCCTCGCGATAATGCTGAAGCCCCGCCGCATCATCCAGCGCCCGCGCCCGGACGGCAGCGGGCCGTGCGTGGCAACGCGCCACATAATCGTCGATCAGGGCGCTGGCCGGGAAGGCCTTGCGGCCGAAGTTGAGCGCGCTGGCAATCAACAGATCGGCAATGCTGAAACCATCGCTCAGCACATAATCGCGATGGCTCAGCGCCGTTTCCAGACGGCGCACCACGGCGTCATAATCGCGCTGCTTTGCCGGTGACGCGGCCAGCGCGCCGGCCATGGCGGCAAACATAGCCGGTTCCATCTCGCAGGCATACCACGCCAGCCATGTGCAATAGGCCCCGCGCCATGCGCTGCCGACCGCCGGGGCAAGACCTGCGCCGGGCAAGGCATCACCCAGATAAAGCGCAATCCCGACCGATTCCGTGATCAGCCCATCGTCATGCTCAATCGCGGGCACGCGCTGATCGGGATGCGGGTTGGCGGGATCGGGATGGCCATCCCCGGTCATCGGGCGAAAAATCGACACCGGATGGATGGTATAGGTCGCGCCCAATTCCTCCAGCAGCCAGATGATGCGCGAGGAACGCGATTGCGGGGCGTGATAGAGCGTGATCATGAAAACCTCCTGTTGATCCGATAGCCCCTTGTGCGCCACCCCTACTGACAGCATTATGTCAGGAGGGAGAAGCCCCATGCGCCGCGCCGACCGATTGTTTCAGATTATCCAGATCCTGCGCCGCTCCTCGCGCCCGATCACCGCGCTGGACATTGCACAGGAACTCGAAGTCTCGCCCCGCACCGTCTATCGCGACATTGCCGATCTTATCGGCCAGCGCGTGCCCGTGCGCGGAGAGGCGGGTTTCGGCTATATCCTCGACGACAGTTTCGACATGCCCCCGCTGATGCTGACGCCGGAAGAGATCGAGGCGGCGGTGCTTGGCGCACAATGGGTGGCCGGGCGCGGCGATCCGGCGCTGGCGGCGGCGGCGCGCGATCTGATTGCCAAGATCACCTCGGTGGTGCCGGAAAAACTGCGCCCCTTCCTTGTTCATCCCTCCACCGGCGTGCCGTCATGGTCCGATACGCCGCCCGACGGCATAGACCTTGCCCGCACCCGCCTTTGGATCCGCGAGGGGCGCAAGATCGCGCTGTCCTATCGCGATGAAAAGGGCGCGGTCAGCCAGCGCGTGGTCTGGCCGGTGATCCTGGGCTATTTCGAGACCGCCCGTATGCTGGCCGCATGGTGCGAGATGCGGCAGGATTTCCGCCATTTCCGCGCCGACCGCATCGTCTCCGCGCAATTTCTGGACGAGCCCCATGGCCAGCGCCCCGGCGAATTGAAAATGCGCTGGAAGCGTCACATGGAGCAGCAGCGAAAGCGCTAGATCAATTGCAGGTCGCTGATCACCGCACCGGGAAAGACAATGCCCAACTGCCGCGCCGACAGCCCATATTGCCGCGCCAACAAGCCGCCGATCAGCCCCCGATAATCGGTCAGCACCGGCAAGTCGCGCCCCTGATTGAGCGTGTCGGGTGCCAGTTTAACCTGCGGCCCCGCCATCCGCCCGCCTGCCACCGATCCGCCCAGCACCCAATAGATGCTGCCATGACCATGATCAGTGCCCTTGTCGCCATTTTCGCGGAACGTGCGGCCAAATTCGGACATGACGACCACGGTCGTATTGCGCCAGTCCTCCGGCCCGATCGCCTCGACAAATCCGGCCAGCGCCCGGCCCAGTTCACCGATGCGATTGGCCAGATTGCCCTGCGCCCCGCCTTGGTTGACATGGGTGTCCCACCCGCCGACATCGACAAAGGCAAGGTTATACTGATCGCGCATCAGGCGACCGATGCGGCGGGCCGATAATTCAAAACCCTTGGCGGTGATCGCGCCGCGCCCGGCCGCCTCCATTTCTCCCCGGATGGATTGAAACACCGTGTCGCGCACGGCAAAGCCCTGACCGATGGCGGCTTCCAGATCGACGCCCCCCTCGTGCTGGCCGCGATACATGGCCTTGATCAACTCGGTCTGGCGTGTGTCGATGGAGGGTTTCGATGCCGCATTGCCCAGCGCGATATTGGGCACGACAGGCCCGCCGCGAAAACAGAGCGGCAATTGGTCGGTAAAGGCAATCGGCTTGTCCGCCCCCAGAACCGCCGCCAGACGCCCCATAAAGCCGGATTGGTAATTGCGCTGCCCGCCAATATTCTGGCCCAGTTCGATGCTGTCCTGCGTCTCGAAATGGCTGCGGCTCATGTCATCGGTGCCCGCAAAGGGGACAAAGGCGATTTGACGCGCCTGCCAGAGCGGCAGGATGCTCTCGCGCAGCGCCGGGTGCAGCGCCCAGTCCGCATCGAGCGGCAAAGGCGCATCGGGATTGGCCGGATCGGGGCGAGGCAGGGCAATGGTGGGTCGCGCCTCGTGATAGAAATCGCTGCCCCCCGGCACAATGACGTTTACCGCATCATAAGCCCCGCGCAAAAACACCACCAGCAGTCGGTTGTTGGCCGCCCCCGGCGCGGCAAAGGCGCGCCCGCCCGCCATCATCAGCGGCAGGCCGAACGCGGCGGAGCGGATCAGGTCACGGCGGTCAAACAGGGTCATCGTCTGTCTCCGATCATCCATTATCGGCGCATGAAATCGGGCGAGGCCAGAAAGAGCATGTTCCATTCCTGCGGGCTGGCGGCCTGATCCAGCACGGCGCGGGTCTGGGACGAGATGGTCCGTTCCACCCCGCCCGTCCACAGCGCATTGCGCAGATTGGGCGGGGCGGCCTGATAGGGCGTCGCCGGATCGAGCGGGCGCAACAGGCCTGCCGAGCCATTGCCGATGGATTTGGCGATTTCAAACCGTACCTCCATCTGCCCCGGCCCGGTCCATGCCGAAGCCCCCAGCGGATAGCCGTCGGGCGTCTGATGATCGTAAAGCTCCTCACCCATGCGTTTGAGCCAGTTGAGCATGGGATCAAGGTTGGTCACCACAACCCCGTCCTGCCCCGCGCCATAGGCATAGCGCACCGCCGAGACGACATAATGCACCGGATCCTTGAACGCATGGCCCAGCGAGGCGGCATAGGCGGAGGTGGCGGTCATGGCGTTGAGCACCGTGGCGATATCGCCTCCCGATTGGCGCCATGCAGCGGTCATGCGATCAATGACGGCGGCGGGCGGACGGTCGCCCATGAAATAGGTGGCGATCCGGGTGGAAAGGCGCCGCGCGGTGGCCGGATTGTCGGCAATCAGGTCGAGCGCCTGAGTAATCTCGGCATAACCAGAACCATGGATTGTGTGGCCCATGAAATGCTTAGGGCCGAAATCATGGCGCGCGGGGTTAAACTCGAACAGGCCATCGCGCAGATAAAGCCCCTGCCATTCCGGTTTCAGCCGCGGCATGTCCGGGTTCAACCGCACCCCTACCCCGGTCAGGATCCGCGCGAGTTCCTGCACATCCTTCTGGCTATAGCCGGAACCCACGCCCATCGTGTGCAGTTCCATGATTTCGCGGGCGTAATTCTCGTTGATATGGCCCACCGCGTTCTGGTCATTATCCAGATAGCGGAGCATCGCCGGATGGCGCAAAGTCGCCTCCAGCAGATCGCGAAAGCGGCCCAGCGAATGGGCGCGGATGACATCCTCGTAATCGCCCACCATGGCGCGGATATCGCGCTTTTGCGCATGGACGTTGAACTGGTTGAACCAGAACCATGCCATCTGTTCGCGCATCTGATCGGGCGAATAGAGGTCGCGCAGCAACGATCGGGTGGCCGCCTCACGCGCCAGCGCGTTCATCGCCTGCTGCCAGTCCTTTTTGGCCGCCTCGCGCTGGGTCGGGTCCGGGGTCTGATTGGCGGCGCGGTTTTGCGCGTCCATGTCGGCCACCAATTGCGGCATGGGTTCGCGGCTGATCCGCATCGCGTCGATCCGCGCCTGCACGGCGGGGGGCAGGGCCGCCGATCCGCCAACGGGCCATTCGGCAAGGCCCCACGTAGCGCGGTTCGTCACGGCCAGCGTATTGTCCCCCGCCTGCGCAGGGGCCGCAATCAGCAGCGGCATCACTATATGCAAACCCAGCAAGCGGCGCATCGTGGCAGCCCTCGGTTGACCTATCCCGTCACCCTTGTGCCGCAGGTTTGATGACCCCGCGATGAACCTGCGCCCCTGGCGGCGTGGACAAATTCCACAACGCCATGGCTGATGGCAAAAATCGTCAGTCAAGGAGGCAAGGCAGCGTAGTATCGGGAATATTGCACGCCGAGCCAGTGATGAAATGCCGGTTTTTGGTACCGCCATGCGGAGGTTCGAATCCTCCCACCCCAGCCAGTCGAGTTCTCATGATTCGGCTTTGACGCAATGCTTTACGGCAGAAACCTCAGAAAATTGGCTAGACATGGCAAGACCCGGCCCGACTGGGCTGGACGCCTATTCTGCCATGATTTCTGCCATGATTTTATGTGCGCCAAACGCCGATGGAATCGGAACTATGGCCAAAAAAATCACCTTCTCACCTGCCATGATTGACGCCCTTTGCGAGGGCAGCCTCGCAGATCCCATGACCCCGGGTCTGGCGATCGAAGTTCTCAAGTCCGGCAAGAAGCGCTGGCGCTACCGACGGCAGGTCGCGCGTCAGAAAGTCGTCGCCACGATCTTCGGCGGCCTCTTTCCCGCCCAATCCATGGCGGAGGCCCGTGAATGGGCACGGGAGCTCAACACCCAGACTGAAGCCGGTATCGACCCACGCGCCGTCCAGCGCGCTGAGAAAGCGCGCAACGAAATGACCGTGGCCAAAGCACATGGCCTCTACATGATCGCTGTTCATGAAGGGCGGTCATCGCGCGCAAAGCGGATCAACAAGCCGCGAACCATCAAGGACAAGATGGATGTCTACAACCACGACATCGGCCCCGCGCTTGGCAGCCGCAACATCTATGAAGTCACCGAAAGGGATCTCATCAATCTGGTGGAAGCCAAGGGCAAGACCGCCAAGGTCAGGGCCAATCGCTTGGCCGCCGAACTGAAGGTTATTTTCGGCTGGGCGGCTTCCTTGCGCGGGCTTGAAGTTGGGCTGGAGACGGATCCGTCAAAGCGCTTGGGCGACCTGCGTTTTCCAGAAAAAGCGCGAACCCGCAAACTCAGCCATCTCGAACTCGAATGGTTCCTTCAGGCTCTGGTCGAGGAAGAGCATGATTTTCAGCGAGGTATGTTGCTCTGCCTCCTGTCAGCCGCGCGCATTTCCGAAATGGCGAGAGCCAGAAGCGACGAGATCGTCAACGGAGTGTGGATCATTCCGTCAGCGCGCGCAAAAAACTCCTTCGAACATAAAATCGCGCTCGGGCCTTGGGGACGTTCCCTCATGCAGACGAATCACGATTGGGTATTTCCGGCCCTCACCATCGACGGACCTCGCAACAATTCGGTCTGGTACAAATGCCGTGACCGGGTGCTTACCCGTATGGAAAAGCTGGCCGGACACCCGATCGAGCGTTTCACACCCCATGATTTCCGGCGGACAGCGCGCTCCAATACAAAGCGGCTCAAGGTCGATTTCGAGACGGCCGAAGCCATGCTCAATCACGTCAAAAAGGGCATGGAAAGGACCTATGACCTTTATGAGATGGAAGACGAAAAGCGAAACTGGTTTCTGAAATGGGAGGAGGAAGTCGCTTCCATTGCAAAGCGCGTGGGGGTCGCTGCGGCACTAGGCGTGCCAGACGCACAGGCTTCGATTGGCTATTCCTTTACGGTGAGGGTAGCGAAAGGGGCAGGTGGCGCGCCATCGTATAATTTCGATGCCGCCAAATCTCGCGCAGATGGGCAATCTTCCCGAACCAACGCCAGAATCACATTTCCCCAGATGCTGGGAAAAGGGCACAGACCAGACTGAAGTCCTGACGATAACGGTAGGAACGCGACGCGCAGGATAATGCAGACTTCCTGCGCACCTTCTCCTGGATATGCCGTAAGCCTCGCATGTCGTTGCTCAAAGCTCTTCAAGGGCGCTCGCAAGATGCGGCAGGCGTCTGGCAATTGCAGCGGCAACACTTTCATGGATGTTCTGCGCAAAGTCATGCGGCATCTGCGCCAGTGCAGCATCAGTTGCATAGGCAGCGCGATCGAGCAATTCCGCGATCGCGTCGCGCATGGTGACAGTGCCAAGACCAGTTGCCTTGCCCGTCTGCACAAAATGCCGCCCCATCACTTCGGCGATCCGGTAATGGCGGTTCCTGCCCGCTGACATCGCCAGACGGAATTTATTCTGGGCAATCTGTCCTTTATCAAAGGCTGGCTGCGCCGACAGAACATCATAGAATGGGGTCAAGCTGTAACGCCCCCCCGGCTTCAGAAAGATACTGAAATTTTTCGCGTGGCCGTCAGTTGCTCCGATCAGCCAGAATACAATCTGGCTTTTGAAGAAGGCGATCTGATCGGACTGCGCGTCATCCGCGCCTTTCAGCAATCCCAAAATGTCGCGCATGCCGGGGCCACCATCACTTTGATACTTGAGCGTAGGCGGGATACCGAGCGCCTGACAGCCATCTTCCTGCGGCAACCTGATAATGTGTTGAGCGTTGCGCCATTGGCGATCAAATCTCTCGACCACCAGCACGCGGCGCGCACCAAACGACGCGATCTGCGTCTGAGCCACCTTGAGGCCAAACGCCTCCATGACCTTCATGCAATAATGCTCATTATCCACGCTGTCGGACATGTCTATCATGCCATCTGATGTCGGTACCTGACCTAGCTGCGGCTTGAGAATATGCGTCGTCGGGGTGCTTCCCATCGGGCGAAGCCAGCGCCCGTCCAAACGCAGCAATGCGGTTTTCTCCTGCGCGCCCGCCACCGAAATGCGGAATTCGCGATCCCGGTCCAGTCCGAGCGGCGTCTGAGCGAGATCGGCAAGCATCGCTTCAATGTCCGAATCGCTGACCGCTTCGCCCCTGATGGTCAGATCGTCGACCTGTCCACTCTCTGGCCGAAATTGCATCGCGCCGACGCAATCGCGCCCGATGGCTTCGAGAAGGCTATAGAAGTCTGTTCCTTGCGACCCCATACGTTCAGCCACGCGGCGGCGAACGACATCGCGATCCGGGAGCAGATTGTCGAACACTGCGGCAACTTCAGCACCGCGATAGGCGTTAGGGACCAAAGGCAGCGACAGCGAC
The DNA here is from genome assembly GCF_028736195.1 of Novosphingobium sp. KACC 22771. Taxonomy (GTDB): domain Bacteria; phylum Pseudomonadota; class Alphaproteobacteria; order Sphingomonadales; family Sphingomonadaceae; genus Novosphingobium. Next base: position 613,177 of record NZ_CP117882.1, read on the forward strand.
ACAGCGAAGCGATGCTCCCATTCGAGCCAGCTTGTCGCATATTGAAAACTGATCGCGCCATTGGCCGTCTTTTCCAGACGGCCAATGCAACGGCCATTGATCAGCACGTCCAGCGGAACATGGGCTTTTCTGCGCGCCATGTCAGAAAACGTCCGCTATATCTTTGCCATCTTTTCGGCGCGGTATGATCTGGAGATCGAGGTCAAGCACCGCGATCACCTGGAGCAGCGTATCGAGCTTGGTTCCGTCATTGCCGTTTTCAATGGCCGAAATGGTCTTTTGCTGCTTGCCGATCAGGCTTGCCAGTTGTTGCTGAGTCATGTTGCGCCCTAGTCGTACGCTCCGAATGAGCGCGCCGAGCTGATTGGGCAGTCGCACAATCTGATCCATGGGAAACCTCCATCGATCACGAGACATACCCCCAAAGGTATAAAATATCAATATACCCTACAGGGTGTACTTTTACGATATCCCTTTAAGGGTATAATCGCACCCTAAACCTTGCGGGGCATCGCGCCGTAGACAATGGATCTGCTTCCAATGTAGACCGACCATCCGTCAACCTCGCTTATACAAGCGCAAGCAAGCTACCAAAGTGATCGGGAATCCAACCAACGCTCAACCTCTGCCCGACGGAATCTTGGGCAGGTGTGAAACTTGCTCAGGCCACTGCCAAGATCATATTCCCTCGGAAAACCGGGCAAACGACGCTTACGAAGCCGATCAATTTGACGGCGTGACAATCGTGCGAGAAGAGCAAATTCATCCGCAGTTATGAATTCCGTCCCTGATACTCCATCATGGGCAAGATGCCTGATCGTGGCACGAGTACCAATCTTCACGACCAGCATCCTCGTTTCGCGAACCCATAGTCGCTTGCGAGGAAAGCCGCGAACGTGATCGGAGCCGGAATGAGCCCCCTCACCAGATTCATCGGGTTATGATTGAGCATCTTGCCGAGCTTTCGCTCAACTACGGCCACGGCATTAATGCAGACAACACCAGATTCACCAAAAGCGTGGCAAATCAAAAAACCGTATGTCATCAGATCAAAGCGGAAAAGTGCTCTAAACATGGATTAGGCCTCCGTTTCCGGAAACCTCGCGGGTATCATGAAGCGATATTGTTTTACGCTCACAGCAAAAAGGTGGCAAGGAGCATAATATGCTGACCAAACGAAAAGATTGGATAGCCGCGACATTACTGGACGTCATAAATCCAAAAATGAGCGCATAAATCATTTATCCGGAGGTCGCCTCTCTGACTGAATGATTCGCCGCCATACCGGTCGTTCAGGGCTCATGGTCGGGGCGTCGAAACCTGACTTACATTTACGCTGGCAGCAGTGCTGCCGAAAGACTGGGCCTGGGACAAGTACGAACCCGCTGGCGCGGGAGTGGTGCTTACCTTGAGGTCTGGCCAGTGATCGGCGGTCTGGGTCTAAGTTGAGGTCTGGTCCAGGTAGGCAGACGATTGTGGCTCCTTTCAACCAAGGAGTCGTATCATGACCAATGTTCTGTCTGATGCCCCCGTCACTTCGCTGCGTCAGCGCATGATCGAAGACATGAACATGCGCCGGTTCACGCGGAAGACCCAGTTCGATTACGTGCGGCATGTCGCGAGGTTCGCCACATATCTTGGGCGTCCTCCCGATACTGCGACCGTAGAAGATCTCCGGCAATTCCAGGTCGAACAGCGCGAGGCGGGCATAGGGATCCCGACCATGAACAGCATCGTTTCTGCGCTGCGTTTCTTTTTCACGCACACCATTGATCGTCCCGATCTGTCCCGCAAGCTTTATACGGTCAAGAACCCTCGCGCATTGCCCGTTGTCCTCAGCCGCGACGAAGTCGTACTTCTGCTCGGTGCGACCAACTGCCTGAAGCACAAGGCCGCACTGTCCGTTGCTTATGGCGCTGGCTTGCGCGCCGCCGAAGTGACGATGCTGAAGGTCCGCGATGTCGACAGCAAGGTAAGCGCGCAAAGCGCAGCACCTGTTCACTGACATCGGCATGATTGATTGTGTCCACGAGGAGATCGTGGACACAATGACATTGGATAGTGGGATTTCGGGGCGGCCCGGAGTGGTCAGTATTTCTCGCAATGGGAAGCGTCGGTATGATCCGATCTGGAAGGAGCGTTTAATCGCAGCAGCCCTTGAACCGGGGGTCTCGATTGCAAGGCTTGCACTGGAGCATGGGGTGAATGCCAACCAGTTGCGCAACTGGGTCAAAGTGCTTCGGGACCGACAGGGTGTGCGGGCACCGAAGAATGTGCCAGCCTGCGGGCCGTCAGCTTTCGTACCGGTTGTTGAAGTCACATCACCGGCACGCCTGCAATTGAAGGCATCGCTGCGCAATGGCGTTCTGCTTGAGCTGGCCAATGCGGATGCACACGCCCTATCTGTGTTCATCGAAGTGCTGGGGCGTTGCAATGTTCCGGCTCGCTGAAAATCTGCGCGTCTATCTCCACCGGGATCCGATCGATTTCCGCTGTGGGATCAACAGTCTTGCGATCCTGGTCGAGCAATCGATGGGCCTTAATCCGTTCGAGCGCGCGGCGTTCGCCTTCTGCAACCGGCGTCGGACCCGGATGAAGCTCCTGTTCTTTGAGCGGTCCGGCTTTGTCCTGGTGTTGAAGGCGCTGACGGAAGATAAGTTCCGGTGGCCCCGACGTGCGGAAACGGTGGTGGCGCTCACCGCCGAGCAATTGCGATGGCTGCTGGACGGGATCGATATCGACGCGATGGTCCCTCATCCGGTGCGGCAATATCAGTTTGTTGGCTAAAGGCTGTTGACGCGGGAGGGGGCTTTCGATTCAAGACTGTGATGGATCAAGCTGGCGCTCCCACTGTTGCGGAATTGATGGCGCTTCTGGCGACCAAAGCCGCCGAGATCGCGACATTGGAGGCCGAGAAAGACGCCCTTGCACGGCGCATCCTGAAGCTTGAGGAGGAACTGGCGCTGGCGCGGCTGCACCGCTTTGCGCCACGCAGCGAAAAGCACATGGATCGTATCTTCAACGAAGCCGAGCAGGCCTCCCATGAGGGTGATGCAGGCGAAGATCACGACGATATCGATGAGCCGGACGCGGCCGATCTTCCCGATACGGAATTGCCGGAGACGCAAAAGCCCGCAGGCAAAAAGCGCGGTCGCAAGCCGCTGCCCGCCAACCTGCCGCGCCAACGCGTCGAGTATGACCTTGCCGAGGACCAGCAGGTCTGTCCGTGCTGCAGCGGCCGGATGCATCGCATGGGCGAGGTCGTTACCGAGCAGCTTCACGTCGAGGTAAAAGCCACGGTTCTGCAGAATGTCCGCGCCAAATATGCATGCCGCCATTGCGACCGCACCGGGATCACGACGCCGATCATCCTTGCCCCGATGCCCGCACAGCCCTTGCCGGGCAGCATTGCCACGGCCTCGACGCTGGCCTTCGCCCTTGTTCATAAATACGTAGACGGCACACCCCTCTATCGTCTGGCGCAAACCTTCGAGCGTGCGGGCGTGCCGGTCAGCCGTGGAGCTCTGGGCCATTGGGTGATTGGTTCAAGCCAGAGGCACCTGTATCGCATCTATGACGCCCTGAAGCTGCGCCTCCAGTCTCAGGATGTCATCCATGGCGATGAGACGACGGTTCAGGTTCTGAAGGAAGAAGACAAGGCCCCTACCAGCACTTCGTATATGTGGGCGTACCGCAGCGGCGAGGACAGCCAGCAGCCAATCGTGCTGTTCGACTATCAGCCCGGTCGTGGGCAGGAATATCCGCAGACCTTCCTTGGCGACTATCGCGGCATCCTGATGAGTGACGGGTACTCGGCCTGGCGCACATTGAAAGGCGCCACCCATCTGGGATGCATGGCTCACGCGAGACGGCGCTTTGCCGACGCCCTCAAGGCGAGAAAGAAACCGGGCGGGACGCCCGCACAAGCCCTCAAGTTCTTCGATCAGCTCTACCGGATCGAAAGGCAGGCCCGGGACGAAATACCCGTCGAGGGAGAAACGCAGGCCGACACCATGCGTCGCTTCCGCCAGAAACATAGCGTCCCGGTCCTCAATGCCCTCAAAGCGTGGCTCGAAGCCATCGCACCCAAGGTCGTGCCCGACACCAAGCTTGGCGATGCGGTCTCCTACACCCTCAACCAGTGGGGGTATCTGATGCGCTATGCCCAAGACGGCAGAATGCCGATCGACAACAATCTTCTCGAACGCGACATCAGGATATTTGCAACAGGCAGAAAATCCTGGCTTTTCTGTGATACCCCGGACGGAGCACGGGCCAGCGCCGTCATCTACAGCCTGATGTTGACTTGCCGCGCCTGTGGCGTCGAGCCTCTCGCCTGGCTACGCCATGTGCTCACACAGCTGCCCCAGCGCCCACACGGCGCCGATATCGACGACCTGCTGCCATTCAACTTCAAGAAACAAGCCTGAAGCGCCACCCGCGTTCCGCGCCATGCTCCCCTGCGTCATTTATGATCCCCGCCCACCAGCGTGATCCGCGCGCTATGAAATGCGCGCTTACACAGCAAGCGCATGCTCCTGCGAGTGGAGCGTGGTAAAGGCGGGCGCTATCGCAATGCGCTCCTGCCCGCTGACCTTCTTGCCCTTTTACGCGAGTGGTGGACGGTTGGCCGCAAGCAGGGCGTCATGCACGCCGATGGCTGGCTGTTCCCGGGCATACATTATCTTAAGCCGCTTAGTACTCGACAGCTCCATCGCATCGTTGTCGATGCTGCCGAGTCCGCGGGTATCAAGAAGCGGGTTGGCCCTCACACCCTGCGACACAGCTTCGCCACGCATCTGCTGGAAGACGGCGTCGATATTCGGATCATCCAGGCACTGCTCGGGCATGCGAACCTCGAGACCACCGCTTTCTACACCACGGTCGCAACTCGAACGGTGCGCGCGGTCATCAGTCCGCTGGACAAGTTGACGACGCTGCTCGAGGCGCAGGTGGCTCCTCCCGGCTGAGCCGGTGCGCGCCTCGCTCGAGGTCGCCGATATCTTCCGTAGCGCCGGGCCCGCCTATCGGGCGGCCCATGCCGGGCATCTGAGCCTCGGCCAACTCAAGGTCATGACGGCGATTGAGAACTGCCGCACCTCCGCGCTGGGCGGCCACGTCGAGGCCTGCGACGACTGTGGGCACTGGCGGATCGCCTACAACTCATGCCGCAACCGGCACTGTCCCAAGTGCCAGGGCGCGGCGGCGCGCACCTGGCTGGCCGCGCGCGGGGCCGATCTATTGCCGGTCGGTTACTTCCACGTCGTGTTCACGGTGCCTACCGAGATCGCGGACATTGCGTGGCAGAACAAGGCGGCGGTCTATGACCTGCTGTTCCGCGCCGCCGCGGACACGATGCTGACCATCGCCGCCGATCCCAAGCACCTCGGCGCGCGGGTCGGCATCACCGCCGTGCTGCACACATGGGGATCGGCGCTGACCCATCACCCGCATGTGCACATGATCGTGCCCGGCGGTGGCATTACGCTCGACGGTACGCGGTGGATATCGTCACGCCCTGCCTTCCTGCTGCCGGTGCGCGTGCTGGGCGCGTTGTTCCGTCGGCTGTTCCTTACGCGCCTCTTGGCGTTGTTCGATGCTGGCAAGCTGGCTTTCTTCAGCACCTTGGCGAGCCTGGCGACACGCAAGGCGTTCCTGAGGTATCTGTCGCCCATCCGGAAGAAGCGCTGGGTGGTCTATGCCAAGCCGCCCTTCGCCGCGCCGCAGGCCGTGCTGGCCTATCTCTCGCGCTACACCCACCGCGTTGCCATCTCGAACCGGCGCCTCATTGCCTTCGACGAGACCGGCGTGACGTTCCGGTACAAGGATTATCGCCGCGACGGGGACCAGCGCCAGCAGGTCACGACGCTGGCCACCGACGAGTTCATCCGCCGCTTCCTGACCCACGTCCTGCCGCGTGGCTTCCACCGCATCCGGCACTATGGCCTGCTCGCCAGTTCAACGCACAAGGACGCCATGGCGCTCGCCCGCAGGCTGCTTGGAGCTGCTGCGCCGATCGAAGAGCCCGAACCCGACGAGCCACCTGATCACCGCCCGCCATGCCCGTGCTGCGGCGGGCACATGACCATCATTGAGGACTTCGCCCGCTGGTGCCAACCACGCGCACCGCCATCATCGGCACGGCCCGCCCGGGAGAACGCGCCATGATCCGGCATGGCCTGCTTATCATCCATCCTGCCAAAACGGCGTGGCAGGAAACCAAGGCGCATGCGCTCAACGCCAGTCATACGGTTATAGCCAAGCACAAAGGCAGCAACATACACCGGTTAGGCTGCGTACTCTGGACAGAATATCCGCCATTTGGTCGCTGCACATCGTACAATACCAACGGTCGCGCTATTCAGGCCAACGGCGCCAACCCGAAATTCCCATAGCTAATCGCCTGTCCCCCCGCGGGTCGTACTTGTAAGACTTTCGTACGCCTGCCGGCGCCCGAAACCCTTCGACAAAGCCGCCCTTCCTGTGCAATCGGCTAAACGTCGGCTTTCGAATGAAATGAGCCGGTCGGCGATCATGCGCACAACTTCACTGAGGTTACCTCAATATGAATCTTTGGCCTTGCGGGACTGCCCATCTTCACGCTCGCAATAGGGAACATAAGGCGTGAACAGAGAATCGGGATCTGACCATTGCTAAAGGTTTAGTGGAAAAGTAGGCCGAACGTCGCCGAGGTCAGCTTTAAGGCGTCAGGGCTAATTGATCGCAAGTTGGAGGCCTTGCGATCAGCGCGATCTCTGCCTTAACAAGGAAAAATTATGAAACGTCTTGCTTTCGCAGTCGCTCTTTTGATTTCCACTGGGGTAGAAGCGCAAACGCTTCGACGCGTGCCCCTAATCGGGTACGTCGACCGAAGCGGGCAGATCATCGAACCCGCTCAGTGGGAGGCCGGATCACCACACTTCCTTGGTGATTGGGTGGCCGTTCGGCGCGACGGAAAGGCCGGATTCTTGAATCTTCGCACACGCGCGACCACTGGCCTGATTTTCGATGAAGTGAACGAAGACCTTCTTTTTCGCCATAAATTGTTTGCTCATGGGCCCGAGCCTGTCCGCGTTGGCGACAAATGGGGTTATGCTGACCAAACTGGCAGGATAGTGATAGAGCCACGCTTTGCGGGTGCACGGTCCTTTGATGAAGCCGGACTCGCGATTATCCAAATCCCCGCTAAGGATGGTTATGGCTTGTCTGCGGGCATGATCGACCGAAGTGGGCGCGTTGTTGTCGAACCACGCTACGGAATTATTAGGCCATTTGGAGGTCATACGCTGACCGGGGTAAGCAAAGATGGTCTGTTTGGTGCAATCGACCGCACTGGACGTGAGGTAATATCGATGCGTTTTGCCGCGATTGGTGGTTTTGCTGCCAACGGGCTGGCTCCCGCGACACTAACAGGCGGTTACGGCATGGGATCTTCACGTTGGGGCTTTGTTGACGCCACTGGCAATTTCGTGATCCCAGAGCGTTTCAATTCTGCCGACGATTTCGAGAGGCCTCCATCGGATGGCGAACTTTATGCGCCTGCGGGGCTCGCACGCGTGACACTGTTATCTGGTGAGAACGCCTACATCGACGCGAAGGGTGAGGTAGTAACACGCTTCCCAGCAGGGATAGGAGTCTGGGGCATCAGCCCTAATGGGCTGGCCCGTTTTCAAGACTCTTCCAATGGCCGTTACGGCTTTGCCGATGCCAAGACAGGTTTGATCGTCATCCCCGCGCGATTTTCGGGGGCCAGCGCCTTCGACGATCATGGCCTTGCCGCAGCCAAGGAAAATGAACGCGCAGGATATATTCACGCCGACGGACAATGGGCATTTCCACCTCGCTTCACCGCAACATCCCGCTTCGACTCAATAGGTCTGGCACGCGTCACCGAGGAAGGGCGAACCGAGCTTATTGACCGCAACGGGAAGGTGGTCACGACACTGGCGCATGGCGATCAATTTTTCATTCAAGACAATGACTTCTCTGCATTCAATGTTTTTCCTGGTCAAGAAGAGGCACCGACACAACACTTCGGCACCTGGGCTCTTGATGCAACATTGTATGCTGTACCACGGATGCCATCCCTTATGCCGACCACAACGGGCAAAATTCGCCTTAGTTTCGCAAGTGACGATACTCTCGTACGTTGGCGTATCGAGACTGAGGGATGGGTCGTAACGCTGGTAAACGAGGAAGGGCCCAGTGGCGCGCCCTATGTGACTCGGATAACCCGTCTTGCGGACTTTCCCGCTGATGCTGAATCGCTGCTTACTTTATTAGCCCGGCAGTTCGACGGCCATTCAACACCAAGCGCTGCCGCCATTCCAGCGGCTAATGCTGCCCAAGCCGCTCAAGCAAAACAAGCTAGCCTCATCTTGGCAAACCGCGCCCGTTATCTCAGTCAACTGCGCGGTTCGACGTCAGACTTGACCCCTGCACTTGCCGCAATGCGTAAGCGCGTCTCCGAACAATTCGGCAAGCTGTCGGGTATGCCCTGCATGCCTCCTCAATGCGTTTATTGACCAAGGTCGAGCTACCGGAACCGTATGATTGGGCCGCTGAAATGTGCGCTTTTGGTGTGTTTGAATGGCGAAACAACTAAGAACATCCATTGGCTTAACCTGCCGGATGAGGATTTCTTAACTGGAATGGCCGAATGAGCGAAAGGCTTAAGGAGACAGAACCCGACGTTACCCTTTGATCAAGGAACGGCGTAGATTGGTCGCCCACTGCCGGGCGGTCGTGGGACCTGGCCGAATCTCTGCTTTAGAGAGTCTCACCCAAGAATGCAGCCATTCACGGCCCATAGAGAAGCCTATCGTCAGAAGCCGCGATACGCCCTATTTCGGACATCTGGGCGGCCAGGCGTTCACCCTAAAATACCGTTCGCAAACGGTCCCTTCCACTTATTGCGAGGAAACGCGTCGCCTCGTCTATGGATTGGTTGATGGTCGAGAATTGAACTCTGTCCTGCTTTGATCTAGCTTGTCCCTCGATCATGATCATTGCAAGGACGCTAAATGACCAGCCAAGTACTTCGCGACGAGCCGGGTAGCGAACTCCGCTTGGTGTCGGACGATGATGGCAGCGAGCGCTATGAGGTGAAATGCCAAGGCATGAAGCTCCAGACATTCGATGCTTTCGAGGATGCGGAGTCCTTCTTCAATCGCTGGGCGCCTGAGATCGCTATTGAGATTGAGCGCTTCGATAAGCAAAGATGATCCTGTCCTCGACTGACTGATCGTCGCTTTCCAGCGGCAAAACTATCAAGCTGACGGCCCATTGATCAACGGCATCGTTTAACAACGCGCCGCGAATGGAACCGCAATGGCGACGATGCGGGACAAGTCCAGAGCGCGCGCATAGCCGTACGCCGAATGGATGAACTCACACCAATCTTCGCCTATATAAGGGCTGCGGACCGACCCAAGCGTCCGCCGATGGGGGACGATTGAGCGACCGGGACGACATCATCGCAGCAGCGAATGCGGGCACGCTGCCCGAGCTGTTCGTCAAACGGCTGCGCCGTCACCGCACCGACGAGCTCGGCAAGGCTTTCCGCGCGACCCTGGCCAAACTCCACAATGACGGCACGATCGATGTGCTGGAGCCCGCGCGGCAAATCGCGACATCACCGATCAACCAGCACGACTTCTTCACGGTGATGCACGTCTATAGCGAGCTGATCCCGGCGCTGGACGCCAGCGTCCCGGACATGCTCGCCGCCGTCAAAGCCCTGTCGACGCGCGCCGGCGAGGACCTCGCCTCGGGCATGGCCAATGGCGGCTATCGGACCTGGGCCGAACAGGGCAGCCGCGCTCGCGACACGTTCGAGACAATCAACCCCGAGGATGGTGACGACAGCGCCTATGTCTTCCTGGCGTTGCAGGCGCTGGCCAAGACCGAGCCCGATGCGGCGCTTGACCGCGCGATCCTCTATGTCGGCGGCAATGCCGGTCCGGCGCGGTCGGCCGCGGCCAAGGTGATCGGCACGTTCGATCTTACCGATCCCGACCGCCGTACCCGCGCTACCGACGCGCTCGTCGCCCATGCAGCGAGCGCCGACGACAACAGCCTCGGCCACGTCCTCGCGGCGATCTGCGAAATCGCTAAAGCTCACCCCGACACCCACAAAAAGGCCGCGGCGCTGATCGACGCCAATATCGAACGCACCGGCGACCATGCGATCCGCCAGCTATCGCTCGAACTGATGTTCCATGCCGACGAGCTACCGCCGGCCATCATAAAGCCCCTGACCGCGATCATGCACCGTGTTACGATCGGCAATCGCGGCACGATCCGCGACATTGGCGCGGCGGCGGGCAAGCTCGCCGACAAGAACCGCCTCGATGAAGCGCTGGCGCTGATCACGCCGTTGCTCTCACAGCATGAGGAGCTGACCTCCCTCGAGCCGCTCGGCAGCCTAAACTATCATCTGCTACAGTTACCAGCCGACGAACTCGCTCAAACCATCATCATCTGGCTGCTGGCGTGCGACCCCAATCTTGGCCGCGCTACCATGGCGCTAGTCGGCGACCATCGTGGCGATGCGCCGCTCATCCTCGATCCTCGCTCCGCGGCCGCCAGCCTCGACGACCCCGAGCGGCTGCTGCTCGCCCACCGGGCGATCGGCTGGCTGTTCGTCCATCCGGTCACTGCCGCGTCGCTGGTGGTCCGCCTGCTCGACGGCGCCGGCGACTCTGCGCAGCGCACGATCGCCAAACTGTTGTTCGATCCGCTGCTGATCAACTTCTCAGGGTCGGTCGGCGACTGGATTGCCGAACAGGCCAGGGTTCCGGGTCATCCATCGCAAGCCGTCCTCAACGATCTCGTCACGCGGCTCGAAGCCTATATCGACGGGTTGCGCGCGCCCGGCCGGATCAAGGAGCTACGGCCATCGGAGCGCGAGCGTCTGATCGAGAACCATCGCCAGCATGAGTCGATGCGCCAGGCCTATAAGGCATCGGAGAAGACCTCGATCCTCGCCTCACTCGCAACGCGCCAAGTGCTGCTCTACGGGACTCGTTCAATCAGCTATTTCAAGGGAATGGGCGGTAAGCAGCAGCGCAGCGAGATGAAGATGCACAGCTTTAGCCATAGCGTTGAATCGCCCCGCCTGGACATCCTCGAGCCGTTCGACCTCGACTATATGCTGCGCGTGTTTCGCGCGATGAAGACCGCGCCATGAAACTCGTCATCCGGGAATATCTGGCGTCGCTTAAGGAGCGCGACGAACTCGACGCGGTTCTGCCCGACCTGCTGACCGAACTGGGCTTCACGGTCTATTCGCGGCCGGCGCGTGGCACGCGCCAATATGGCGTCGATGTCGCCGCGGTCGGCCCCGGCCAAGACGGTATCCGCCGCGTGCATCTGTTCTCGGTCAAGTCGGGCGACCTCGGCCGCAACGAATGGAATACGGCGAGCCCGCAAAGTCTCAGACCGTCGCTCGATGAGATTCTCGATCATTACATCGGCAGCCGCATCCCGCCCGAATATGCGAGCCTCCCGATCGCGATTTGTCTGACCTTCGGCGGTGCGATCGACGAGCAGGTCCGCGCCGAAGTGACGGGTTATATGACCCGCAACACCACGCCCAAGATCAGCTTCGAGGAGTGGAACGGCGATCGGCTGGCACAGGTCATTCTCGACGGCATCTTGCGCGAGGGTCTGCTGCCAGCACCGCAACGCAGTCATTTGCGCAAGGCCGTAGCGATGGTCGAGGAGCCCGACATAGCGCTCGACCATTTCCAGAAACTGCTGCGCGCACTCGCCGACCAGCCCGGCACGACGCCCGCAGCCCGGCTCAGTCAGGCGCGGCTGATCAACATCTGTCTGTGGATCATGTTTGTCTGGGCGCGCGAGGCCGAGAATGTCGAGGCGCCGTACCGGGCCAGCGAACTGGCGCTGCTTGAGGTATGGCAGCTCCTGAAGACCGACATCGCCAGGACCTCGAGAGCAAGCGAAGCCGCCAGCCTCGTCCTCAACGAACTGGCCGAACTCCATTTTACGATCTGGGATGCGCTCTTCGAGGACAAAATCCTGCCGGCTGCCCAGATCCGTCACGCCATCTCGACTGCGGTCGAAAGCCACGCCGCGCTCGATATCAACCTCAAGCTGTTCGATCTCGTCGGTCGGCTGGCGCTGCGCGGGCTATGGCTGGTCTGGCAATTGTCGCCGGCGAGCGGCCCTGTTGTTCTCACCAATGACTATCTCAATACGCGCCCGGCGCTTATCCGTAACACCACCCGAGCGACCGTCAAGCAGATCGACCGGCTGATCGAAGCGATGATGGCGATCGTCAGCAACAATCGCGCGCTGCTTTCGCCGATCGGCGACTGGCAAGCGATCGACATTGGTCTCGCCTTCACCCTGCTCGCCTGTCGTCCAGGCGCACATGGCGCGATTGATCAATGGGCCGAGGAACTCGCCAAGCACTCGATGTTCGCGTTCAAAGCGCATGGCCGCTACCCGATCACCAGCCGCTCCTATTGGGATCTCGTCGATCATCCGTCCGAGCGCAACGACGAGTATCGCACCCAATCGACCGAGGGCAGCATCCTCTATCCACTACTAGCGGCCTGGTCAGCGGCCAGAGGCGAGCAAACGCTGTTCGACGAGATTGCAAGATTCAGCAAGGACGCCCTTGCACATTGCACGTTGCAGACCTGGTTGCCTGACGAGGATAGCGAGGACAATCTTTATCTCAACCGCGACAGCCACGGGGCGGCGCTAGCCAGAATTCCAGTGACCGAGGGCACGCGCGACGCGCTCGATTTCATCCTCGCCGAGGCGAAGGCCAACAAACATTATGACCAGCTCACGGCAGTGAAGCTCGGCCATTGGCCGATCGTGCTGACCGCTTGCCGCGCACATCGCCTGCCGGTGCCGCCGCAAGTCTGGCGCGACCTGCTGCCCCATGTCAGGCGGCCAGCTAGGAACCCGGTCCAGTCGCCCGATTACGGCGCGCTTAAGCCACCAGACGCTGGACTGAATAGCCCCTAGTTGGAGCCTCTCTTATCGATAGCGGTCTGAACCTCGGCCCTGCGGTGCCGGTTAAAAATCCAGATTGAACTGACCGAACATCTGATCGACCAACGGATCGATGAGGTGGCGCGCATCGTCATAGCCGTCTGCACCGAGAAGCGAGTTCTCATGGAGGGTTTCGATCCTATGGCCGTCATAGTCGACGCCGTGCAATTTCACCGTTCCCAGAACAAGCTGGCTGTCATCAGGACGCCGATCAATAGCGAAGTGGATCATCCGGCGCGCGTTGTCATCATCCTGATCTTGCTGGAGCGGGGTGTCGAGAATGATCGGGCACATGCAGGCCGTCGAGAACTTGCGCACCGTGTGAAGCACTGCGTAATGGTAGGCCAGCTGGGCGCGCGGCAGGTCACTGCCGGTGTCGCGAATGCTCATGTCCAGGCGCGGGGTTGTCGATGCAAAGGCGCCCGCGACCTTCAGCTCGTCGGCGAACTCGAGCAGCCGCTGCGTGAAGAAGTCTTGGATCTGCTTCCGGTGGCTGTTCCGGTCAAAAACGTTCATGTTGCCGCTCGCGGCCTCAATGTCGTGAGCCGCCTCGCCTATTGCGTCGACCAGCGCCTGTTGCTCGTCTATTATCGTCACATCGAGAATTCTCACGCTCTCATCCTCGAGCATGTCGCGCAGCTTGATGTCGTTGCGAGTTTCCTCGAGCAGCGCGTTGATCTTGGCGATGTTTCCTTCATAGTCACCAAGTCGCGAGACGGCATCTCGAACCTTGTTTGAAACGCGGTGCAGTTCGCCTGCCGAGTCCGCGATGATCCTCCGGCACATCTCCGCATCAGCCAGCAGTCCGAATTTTGCCGCGACGTCGTTTTTATGCTCCGTGCCGCAGGTCGGGCGTAAGCGCCGTTCCGGCCCCACCTTGCGCGGATTTATGGCTGTTGCAGATGGGCGTGCATGGATGACACGAGGTTTGCGAGCGCACTGGACACCGACACTGAAGCGGCTCTGAGGCCGGCTCGGCGGGTTGAAGTTCTGACCGAGATGGCCGGACGGCGGCGCATCTGGACGCTGGAAGAGAAGTTGGCGCTGGTGGCCGAGATGGAGCGCTGCGGTAATATCGCGGCGCTGTCTCGGGAGCGCGGCGTCAGCACATCCTTGCTCTACACGTGGCGGCGTGAATTGCGTTATGCGGCTGAGGCCAGCCAACTGCCTCCACGCCAGGAGCCCATGTTTGTGCCGGTGGTGGCCAAGGCCTCGCCATCTGTGCCCGGCGATGGGATGGTGGAGGTGGAGATCGGCGGGACCTTGGTACGGATCGGACCATCGGTGCGGATCGATCTTGCGGCGGCCATCCTTCAGGTGCTGCGTGCTGCACCATGATCGGCATCGGCCAGAGCACGCGGGTCATGGTAGCCACGCGCCCGGTGGACTTCCGCAAGGGACCAGATTCCTTGGCTGCGCTGGTGGGTGCCGATTACGGCGGCGATCCCTATTCCGGCGTGATTTATGTATTCCGGGCCAAGCGGGTGGACCGAATTAAACTGGTGTGGTGGGACGGCACTGGCCTTTGCCTGATGGCCAAAAGGCTGGAGAGCGGTGGCTTCAAATGGCCGGGCATTCAGGATGGTGTCATGCGCCTGACATCGGCACAATTGGGCGCCTTGTTGGAGGGGCTCGACTGGCGCCGCGTGCATGGCGGGCGCAAGCCCATTGCCCCGCAAATTGCCGGTTGACGGGGCCTTCAGACGCTGATTCAATCCGTTCATGCTGATGGAAGCGGACCTGCCTGATGACGTTGAAGCGCTGCGTGCGCTCGTCCTCGAGCAGGCTCGCGAGCTCGAAGCGCTCCAGCATTTCAGGGCCCGGGCAGAACGCCTGCAGGCAATCATCGACGCCCTCCAGCGCCACCGCTTTGGCCGCCGATCCGAACAACTCGATCCTGACCAGTTCGAACTGGCCCTTGAAGACATCGAGACCGCGCTGGCCGAGGCCGAACAGGCCCGCGACAAGGCAAGCCGCACATCGCCGCCACGCCCGCGCAAGACCAATCGCGGATCCTTGCCTGCTCATCTCGAGCGGATCGAGCAAACCGTCGATGTCGAGCATAAGGCCTGCCCCTGCTGTGGCGGCGGGTTGCACCAGATCGGCGAGGATGTCTCCGAGCGCCTCGATGTGGTGCCCACAACCTTCCGTGTGCTGGTCACGCGCAGACCGCGTTACGGCTGCCGCTCGTGCGAGAGCGCCGTTGTGCAGGCCCCGGCACCAGGGCGTATCGTCGAGGGTGGCATCCCCACCGAAGCACTGATCGCGCAGGTGCTGGTGGCAAAATACGCTGATCACTTGCCGCTGTACCGGCAGGCGCAGATCTACGCCCGCCAAGGCATCCAGCTTGATCGCTCGACGCTGGCCGATTGGGTCGGGCGGGCAGCATGGTATTTGCGTCCCCTGCGTGACCATATTCTCGAACGGTTGCGTCAATCCGAGCGCCTGTTTGCGGATGAGACAACCGCACCAGTCCTTGAGCCGGGGCGCGGGCGAACCAAAACCGGCCAGATCTGGGCCTATGCGCGCGATGATCGTCCATGGGGCAGGATGGATCCGCCGATGGTGGCCTATGTCTATGCGCCAGATCGTAAGGCAGAGCGGCCAGAAGCCCATCTGGGCGGTTTTGCGGGCATTCTGCAGGTCGATGGCTATGGGGCTTATGCTGCGCTGGCCAAGCGACGCCAGCAGTTGCGGCTTGCCTTCTGCTGGGCGCATGTGCGCCGCAAATTCTACGAGTTGAAGGACAAGTCGCCGGTTGCCCTCGAAGTGCTGCGCCGCATTACCTTGCTCTATGTCATCGAAGCGGACATTCGCGGCCTGTCTGCCGAGCAGCGCAGGGCAGCACGCCAGGAACACAGCCGCATCCATGTCGATGACCTTCACCAATATCTCGACGCGCGGCAGCGGCAAGTCAGCGCCAAGTCCAAGATCGGCGAGGCTATCAATTATGCGCTCACCCGCTGGGACGGCCTCAGCCGTTTCCTCGACGATGGCCGCATCGACCTCGACAGCAACACCGTCGAACGCAGCATCCGGCCCTTGGCCCTTAATCGCAAAAATGCGCTCTTTGCTGGTTCCGACGAAGGCGGGGACAACTGGGCGGTGATCGCCACCCTCATCGAAAATTGCAAACTGTGCGGCATCAACCCGCACACCTGGTTGACCGAAACCCTCGCCAAGCTAGCCAACGGCCATCACGCCACACGCATCGGTGAGCTCATGCCCTGGGGCAATGTGGGCTGAAAACAGCGCTTACGGTCGGGCAGACGATCTCGCTTTCGAGCCGTGTCGAGAACCGATAGTCAGCTTCCAGGTCGGCCAGCGCGGCCTTTGCCAACTCTCCTTCCTCCAACAGAACCGCCTTGCGGGATTGCAACTCGTTGATCTCACGGCGGATCCGACCGTACCCTTCCTCGAGCCGTGACGCTTCTGCGATCAACTCGGTGATGCGATCCTCGAAAACCTCGGGCCGAAAATCCAAACCGACCGGCCGGCGCCGATCTTGGATCCGCGCTGCGGCACGCAGCAACGCCTTTTGTTCACCCATAAGGTCATCGCGCAGCCGGATGGCCTCATCCCGTAGGATCTTTGCGGCATAGAACTCTTTCGGACGCACGCCAGCATGGAATTCAACAATGTCTTTTCTGTAGCCGGGGATCATCGCCAAGCCGCCAAAGGACGTCCAGCTGTTCTGCCATCCCGAGTCCTGATCGATATAGAAGGGCATGAAACAGAAGGCTGGGGGCGGAACGACGACGTCTTGATTCTTGGTTGCCAACTCGATCCCGAAATCCAGCAACTTCGCAATCCGGGGACCGATCTGGCTTACCACGGAGGTCTGAGACCAGAGCATGCGCTCCTTGTTGTCAAACAAGGCGATGTATTTTCCGTGCTGCACGACGGTATAGTCGGTGGCATTGATCGAGAAATCGAGACGCACCACTGGGTTGAGAGCTTTCCAGCGTGGATTGACCTTGGATGCTGGAGCAGCCAGAGCGCCATAGATCGATTTGATCAGGCAGGACTTTCCAGTGTCATTCGCACCGATGACAACATTGGCGCCGGCGTCAAAGATCTCCGTCCTGCCGGTTCTCTCCTTCTTTGAGAGCAGCGATAGCCTTCGCAGTCTTAAGTTTTTCATGAGTTTTCTTTCTCAGGCTTCGCACAAGTCTCTTGTAGTTCTCAAGCTGCGTCCTGCGTGTATAGCTCATAAATGATCATGGCTCTCAATCGTTCGAGTTTAAAGGGTACAAGGTGCATGCGCG
Organism: Novosphingobium sp. KACC 22771; assembly: GCF_028736195.1. Taxonomy (GTDB): domain Bacteria; phylum Pseudomonadota; class Alphaproteobacteria; order Sphingomonadales; family Sphingomonadaceae; genus Novosphingobium. Next base: position 630,477 of record NZ_CP117882.1, read on the forward strand.
CCAGCTTGCGGACGTCGTTGGCGATCGCCTCGACAACCGTCATAAGCTGATCCGCTGTGCCAAACCCCTTGCTGATCCGGTCACGAATAGCACGGCGAACAGCGCGCAAAGCCTCATCAGCTTGGTTCAGGACCTCCGCCTGGTACACACGCCACGCTGAACGCAGCGCAGTGGTCTCAACGAAAGGATAAGACAAACTGGCGCTGAGTTCCTCCCATGACGGAATCGTTACGACCGCCTTGACCTCGTCCAACCACGTCTGCACCTCGGCGCGCGTGATCCCCTTGAGCCGCACCACATCGCTAAACTTTGGCGTGTCGCCGGTGAATTTCGAACGCTTTCGACATTCGTCGGCGATCGCGCGAAAAAGGGAATCGAGCGGGAACTGCTCAGCGCCCACATGACGCTTGACGAACTCGTGGAGCTTCCCCTTCATATGGGTTTGCCCGTCTTGGACACTCAGGTCGGCGCGCTCAAATCCGAGCAGCTTCACCTCGTCGTCAGTGGCACTTTCATATTCGGCCTGCACGGCCTCGACCAGCTTCGTCAGGGTCACATCGGGGCAATCGCCAAAGCCGAAATTCTGCCCCGAATGAAGGTCGCAAGGCGCGTTGGAGACGAAAGTGACCGCGCTCACCCGTTGTCCAAACTGGTCGATGTTGTGAAACATCTTGCCCAGAATGGAGGGAGCGTAACGCTTGGGCTGTTCCGGCTCGTCAGCCTGCCCTCCGCTGATGTTCTGCTTCTTGTCCTTCTTCTTGTCCTTGAGCTCCTTCCGCCGCATCAGGTCGGCGAGGGACCAAGATCCCTTGTCTTTGGTCTTGACCTGAAAGAAGCGGATCTGAGCGGGTGCTTCAGGATCATCGACCACGGCTAGATCGTCGTGGAATTCAAAAATCACGGCGTAGTTGCCTGCCGCCTCATGTTGCCGGAAGAGAAGCATCATGCCCCAGAACGCTTGGTAGTCGAATCTCTCCTGCGCGATCTGGCCACCGCGCTCCCGCTGCGGACTGCTCACCAGATCAATTGCAAGAGAACCGGTCATACATGCCCCATTTCCTTCTCGCCAAGACCATGGGCGAGATGATCAACCGTTGCAAGGCGCAAGAAGCTGTTGAACTGATATCATATAATCGTGTCTCCCAGAGACTAACGGCATTCGATCATGCTCTGGAATACTGAATTTCAAACTCCGGAACGCATTTGCCTTTTAGAGGATAGGCGCCGGTTGAATGTGCCATCCCGCAGGATCGTTTCGATCAACGAGAGGACTGATCGCAGGAAGGTGTATTTGGTATCAATGAGCGTAGGGCAGTCCAGAATTTTTCCGCCTCATAGCCAATCTTCGAGACAATCGAATAAGAACTGGCCTCTGCTAACCTGAATGAAGGGCAACTCTAGCTCCTTCCTGGATCCGAAGCCGCCTTTCCGGAGTGTCCCTCATCATAGTCATTACCGGACCCGCGCCGTACCGTTGGGAACAGGTCACGGCCCAAATACGGTTTTCCCGAATCTACTGCTCAGATGCCCAGCCACCGACCCTACGTAGTTTCTTTGCCTCCACGTTGTTGGGCTATGATAGGCACCAACCGCCTTCCAGTAACTTCCGGTCGATCGCAAGGCTGTCAGAAATACCCAGCGCGCCGCCTCGGCATTGAAGCAGGGATCGAAACGCAACCAATGGCGCACATGGGCTTCGGGACGCCCGATCAGCGTGGCGATGCGCGCCGCCCACCATGTGTTGATCTGCAAAGGCCCGAGATCATATGAACCATTGCTATTGGCGATCTCGGCGCCGATCCAGCCCGCTTCCTGGTCACGCAATCCCCAGAGCGTCTTTTCAAGCCAGGGCTGGCCAAGCGAAACCTGATGGATGCACGAGCCGATAATTCGCTCTTCATCAGGATTTCTTACCTTCGCTTGCGCAGGCTGCGGCAGGATCATCGCAGCGCAGAGCAGCGCGCCGATGGCACCCCAAACGTCTCGAGTCATAAGGACCTCCTGAGTGCTGAACCCGGTTGAGCGTGGTTTGCCGATGAAGCGAGCATCGGCAGCGATCCGTCGGTGAGCAGCGCGAGAAGCGCCCTGCCCGAGATGATCTGGACTACGCTCCCATCGGTGATCACGGCGCGACTTTGTGGACCGGTTCGCCCCGTGTGAATAAAAAGGCCGCGCTGACCATTGAGCCGACACAGGTTTTCGAAAGCCGCAACATGCTCAGGCCGGATCGAATCAGCATAGCGCTTTGCCTGAAACAGCCAGACATGGCCATCGATCGCGACCTGACCATCGATCCCGCCGTCACCGATATAGCGGTGGTTGCGCTCCACCTCGTGACCGGACCGTTCGAAACTTTCGACCAAGAGTTCCTCGAAGGCAAACGGGTCCATGGCTCTCAGCCGTGCATAAAGGAACTGGGGCGGCTGAGGCCGATCACGTCCCCGCAGCTGCGCTGCCATCACCCTTGCCTGCAGCCTTCGCCAGCGGTGGAGAAAAGTGCGACTGACAGCATAAGTCAGCAGAACCAGCATAAGCGCTGAAAGACCAAGCAGCATGGAAGCACGTCCTTATCGTTCGGGACCTCGGGCGGGTTCGGGGTGATGGTCTGGCGCCTGCGTGGGCCGATTGAATTCGGTCCCCTGCCCTTCGCGACCCGCATGGGCACGCTCGAGAATGCCCTCCAGAAATCTATCAAGCGCCTGCGCGACGCTACGCGCGCCTTCGGCAAGATGCTGACCGGCACTGCGGGGCGGACGCTCGCGGCGGTAGAGTTGCCGCTCCAGCGCCCGGTCCCGCCGATCCGACCGCATCCGTTGCTGTTCATCTCTGAGATTGGTCAGATGCCCCGCCTGACGGCGTGAAAAGTCACCAAAGCGATCGACCTTCATTCGCCCAAGCCCCTCCGCCGAGGAGGTCTTCTCACCCGACTGACGTTCGAGCTTGCCGATCAACGCGTCAACGTTGTTGGTCCAAAGCCTCGCCCCGTATTGGGCTCGGGTGATCGCGGTGTAAAAATTCTGGGCGTTGACCAGCGGCGATTCGACCGGGGCCAGCACGAAGACACGTGGATAGGTCTTGGACTGGGCCGAATAAACGGTCTCGGCGTAACCGTGGTCCCAGGTCTTGTGCTCGGACAGATCGACCTGCTGAACCCGTCCGCCCCGATCCCAGCGAACAGTCGCCATTGCTCCGTCCAGCCTTTCCACCGTTCCACGTTCTGCATTGCGCAGATCGAGTTCACGATTGACAAGACGCCACTGGATGCGGTCCCCTTCAGTAAGGTCCCGATTTTCAGGGTTGAACACGTTGATGTGCCGGGCCCGGATAGTCTGCGGATCCCAGCGGATCATACGCCCATTTTCGTCAACGATGCGCACGACCTGACGACCATTGGCTTCCCGCCCCAACCCCAATACACGATAGTCAGCATGGCGCGCGACACCCGGTCCCGCGATTTCGCGATCAAAGCGCAGCACCTGACCTGCCCGATAAAAGCGGGCCATCTGCTTCTCGATATCGCTCAGGCCGGCAGGAGATAGGATCGTCAGGCGACTGTCCTCGGCAGCCAACCCGCTTTCGTTTCTGAGCGCCTCACGGATCTTGCTGTTGACGATGAGCCGGGTTGCATTGTCGAGCACGAGGATGTTCGTACCCGAGCGCGAATCCGGCTTGAGCCTTATCCAGGCGTTGACTACCTGTTCAGCCATTTTCTCATTGTCGGTGAACGTGTTGACGCTATCGAGCCTGGCCAGAGACTCTGCAAAGTTCCCCGCCCTTGCCTGCGCAACGGCGGCTTTGATCGATCTGGTTTCCTGCCGCACGGCTTGCGTCAATTCGACGGTCGGCAAACCCAAACGACGCATCAACCAGAAAGGCTTGCCCTGCTCGATGGCGCCTGTCTGTTTTTCGTCCCCCAGCAGGAGCAACCTCGCGCCCGTGACCCTGCTGATTTCCAGTAACCGCAAAGCCTGACGGTTCCCCAATTGCCCAGCCTCATCAAGGACCAGAACGTGACGGTCGGTGACGCCTTGCCCGCCGCGTGCAACAAAGCCGGCAACAGTAAGAGCCTCGATATTCGCCTTCGTGCCCAATTCGGCCGCAGCCGACGATGTCGGGGCCAGAGCGATCAGCGTGGTCCCCGGTTCCGCCGCCTCGCCCAGCACTTTTACCAGCGTTGATTTGCCGGAACCCGCAACGCCGTGAATGGCGGTGATCCGGTCGCGCGTGAGGGCTGTCTCGATAAGGGCGTGCTGTTGCTGCCTGTTGAGCACGGTCCCTTCAAGGACGGCCAGCAATCTATCGCTCGATGCAATCGGTCGGGCATCCTGAAGGCCCAGGGCAATATGCTGGGTAAGTGCCAACTCCCGTCGCCAGGATTTGCGCGTGGTACGCCCGCGCGTCAGGACCTTGTCGCCGGTTTGTTCATGGGTGGGCAGCAGCTTGCGCACCGCCTCATGCTCTTCGATCCGTGGGCGGATATCTTCAAGCCTGACTTCACCCACATGGGCGGCAAGACCGGTCCGCAGAATATCGCCCAGGTTGTTGACTGCTTCCGTGATTTCCAATTGTCGCAGGCCGAACAGGGCTGCCCGCGATGCCGCACGCTGGGTCGGCGCCAAATGCTGCCCATCGCGTCCATGGCTCGTTGCGGCAATGTCTCGAAGCACTCCGAGCCGGTCCCCTGCCCGCTGATGCCATTGCGCGGTGAGTTCCGGCTCGCCGATCTTCACCTTGGCCTTGCGGGTGGCATAGAAGGATGCTCGCTGCGCCTTTTGTCCCACCAGACCATGTTCGCGCGCGTGATCCTCAATGGCCTCCGCACGCTGTGAGAATCGCTCGATCAGCTCTGCCGGCACGCCCCGTATTTCAAACAGTCCGGAGCGCGGGTCGGTGTCGATTTCATAGCCCTGTTCACGCAAACCGAAAGCCAGCGCATTGCGATAGATCTGACCGGCGACGCGCTGTTCTCCATACATGACCCGGCTTTCCAGACTCGCCATGCGTTCCCCGCTTTCATGGTTGGTCATATTAAGGACCACAAGATGGGTATGAAGATGTGGATCGAGTTCGCGGCTGCCATGCTCGGTAAAGCGGGCAACCAGAATCCGCCCTGTCGTCTCATACACGATCCTGCCTTCATCGCGCCTTCGCAGCTGAGCCTGCTCTTCGAGATAAGAGATAGCCGCTGTGACAGCCCCCTCATGGGCGGTGAGGACCCGCTCGTCACCCGCCACCAGCGCCATAATCGATATCGATTTGGGGGCATTGACCGCAAAGTCCCAGCCGGGGTGATGTTGAATGGTCCCGTCGGCCCGGTGACGACCCAATTGTTGATCCTCGACCCTGCCGGCCAGAAGCTCGCGCAGGACCTTGGCGTCGACCGGACCGGACAGGCCCAGGTCACTGGCGAGCTTCCCACCCCATTCGGACGGCTCGTTGCCGCCCTTGGTGTAATAGTCACCGACCGTATAGTAGCGGGCGATATTGGCGGGTTGCCCATGGAGGCGCTGGGGCTGGATCATGCGGGCTTTGCCGGTTCACGCGGCCCGTCATCGCGGCCATGCTGGACAAGATCGGACTGTATCTGCCCCTGTTTGCCCGCAAGGATCGTCCAGAGAATACGCGCCGGTACGGGAAGCTCGGCATTCTCTTCATTGAGCAATATGTCTTCCACCCGCTGCGGGTCGATCTCCTGTGACAAGGGCTGAAAGAGGTCAGGCTGTGGGGACGATGGCGCAGGTTCCTTCCGGGCTTTGGGCGGTTTCACGGATGGTTTCTGCGGAACATCGATGGCGGGCGAAGGCGTCTGTGTTGCCTCCCTTTCCATCGCCTCACGAATGCGTGCTTCGGCATGAGCTATACGAACGAGCGTCCTGGCTTTGTCGATATGAACGGGCGGATTGGTACGTTCAGAAAAGGCCTCCCCCAACGAGGGAATATCATTGAAACGGCTGTCGAACCGGATCACGGGAAGATTGCGACCAAAGCGCAGAAAGCCAACCAGATTGGGCAGGTTCGTGACTTCGGTCGGCATGACCAGCGGCCGCGTCACCTGCATCCGCGACAGATTGACCCCATCGCGCATATCATTCACGCCATAGGACATGCCTTCATTGGCCTCGACCTGTTCGACCTGCCCTAGGTTTTCCGATACATGTTTGGCCGTTGCCGTGTCATTGGCCCGCAGCGCTACCCAGGTTGAGCAATAGCCGGTGATCGCCGCTGCATCCTGAATGCCATAGGTTGCCTCGAGTTGCGGATAGGATTGGAACCCCAGGATGCCGCACCCGCCATATTTACGGGCGCGGGCCAGAAAGTCCGAGAGCGAAGGCAGCTTTTGCAACGTGGGCAATTCATCGATCACACAATAGAGACGCCTGTCACGATCGGGCGTCAGGCTCATGATGGCGCTGATGGCAATATCGAGCCAGACGGTGATCAGGGGGCGTAAGGACGGCAACTGGTCCGCTTTGACGGTGATAAAGAGCCAGCTTCCCTCTTCCCCCTTTTCCACCCAGTCTCGGATCGAGAAGCCATCCTCGGTATCATCGAGATAGCTGAAGCTGCGCATCACCGAGGCAAGTTCCGCCTGAATGCCTGCTGAAGTCCGCTCCCCCTCGGTGCTGATGAAGGCGGCGGCATCCGTGCCGGTCACGAACGCGGCAAGGTCCTTGAGTTTGGAGCGCAGGAGCCGATCGAGCAGCACCGAGACATAGGTGTGTTTCTGCCGGGCAAGCTTGCGCATGACCGCAACCAAGGTGCCCCGTGCAGCCTTCGCCCAAAAGGGATCGCCATGCTTGTCGGGAATGGTCGACTCGGCGATCTGATCGTAATGATAATCGCGCGGCACATCGACCCATGGCGACCAATGGGCGGTACGCTGATCGAGCGGATTGAGCAGCATGTCCTGCCCCTGCCGGTAGAATTTTTCAACGAAAGTACCGGCAGTGTCATAGACGATTGCCCTTCGGCCCGATTGACGGATGCCTTCAAGCATACCGACGATGAGGTTGGTTTTGCCGGTTCCGGGAGCGCCGCAAAGCAGGATATGTTCGGGCTCGAAAGCTTCCGGCACGGGGACGGGACCGATAACGAGCGGCCCCTTTTTCTGACGCCACAGCGCCTGCCGAACCTGCCGGATCGTACCGAACCGGGCGCCGCGCAGATATTCGTTGGAGCCAAGCCCCCTGCCCGTCCGGGTAAAGTAGAACCAGGCCCAGCCAAGCATGGCCAGAGCGAAGATGCCGGAGATCACCGCGCCATGGAGCAGATAGGTCTCGAAACTATGCAGCGTCTTTTTCGCAAGATTGGAAGCGACCAGCCAGTCAGCCGAGGTCCAGTAGGTTCGACCGTCAGGCGTGTGGAACTGCACCGGATCATTGGTGCCTTCTGCCGCATCGACCTTGATCCAGGCTTCGGCAAGCTTGACCAAAACGAAGCGTTCATAGGCGCTGGATTTTTCAAGCGCGTACCAGATGGTGCCGATGATCCAGATCACCACCCCCGCAAGAAGCGTCTGATAGAAGACCTGAGTTGTCATCCGGACATTGTGAACGATGGCCTGCCCACCCCGCGTCCAGGATCCGAGCGTGTCATTGCGAAAGATGCTCATTGGCCATCCTCCCCGCCCAGCAGGCCGCGCTCGGCAAGGATGGTGCGGGCCTGCGCCATGCCCTGTTCGAGCGCTTTGGGCGATTGCTGTCCAACCGATGTTGCGAGGATGGAGAGGATCTGGATCGAGGTGGCGAGGATTTCATCCTGCGATGAAAAGACATATCGCCTGCGCTCATCGACAGCCTGTTCAAGCAAATGTCGAATGAGGCTCGACATGGACAGGTTGGCGCCGCGAGCACGGCGCATCAGAACTGTATGCAGCGATCCATCAAGTCGGAAATTGATCTTGGGCATGCGCCAAGCCTCCACATTGGGAGACCTTCGCAAAAGTCATGAAGCACTGAGGAAGATATAGGCGGCCAGTCTGATTTTCAAGACAGACTTGCCGGATCTGGTTCGATTGCATGGCCATGAGGACCTTTTGAGAGCCTGGTCATTCCGAGGGCCGCGTTGCCTAGCCCATCTGAGGGCGGGAGCGTTAGGTAGGACATGTACAACCTGAAAAATGATTTTCCGACAGTGATTTGGCGACGCGCCTCTCAAGGCTCGTGTGCCCTGTACAACGCGACGAGCAGCGGCCGTCATACGTGGATGACAGGTTCAACAGGCTGATTTCAAGGCCTAAACTAGCCGCAGCACCCGTGCGTAGGGTCCATTACAAACGGCCCCGCGCCGTGCGTCCCGCCTTACGCAGCAGCCTGCCTGCTGCGATACCATCACACATTGACAGGCGGCCCTTCCCGGCAGGGTCTTTTTCCTGTTCCTTTGCCTTGCTGAACTGCCTTCCAAAAGCCCGGGGCGAGGACAATTTCTATGCCTTGATATTGCGAACATGAGCCGTGCTCCCTAAATAATGAAAGTGACGGGTAGGCCATCTCTTAAAAAGGATGATGGATATGCCCAAGTTGAGCGAAAGAGATCGCCTTGCCGAACTGGAAGAACGCCAGCGCAAGGCCGGTGAAGAGGTCGAGAAGGCACGCCTCGCCCTGCGGAGTAAATATGCCGAACTGCTGCGTGAACTGCCGGTCGAGCGCCTTGCCGAACGTGAACTGCGCGAGATCGTAACGCAGGCGATCAGAACCGGCGGCAGCGCTGCGATATCGGCGATCAGGGCCTTGCCTGACTTAGGAAGCGACGCCGCGCCCAGACCTCGCTCGACAGCAAAACCTTCCCGCGACAAGCCTCATGCAGGCAGCGCAGGAGAAGAGCCGCAACCTTCCATCGGCACCGCGACGGACCCGATCACGGGTCCCTGAGCGGGGCCGCCATCGACGCAGGAATAAAAGAAGAAGGGCTGGCCCGGACAAACCGGACCAGCCCTTTGCGTTACCCTAACGGGAGGTCGCCTCACGCTGATTGGCCAGCGTGATAAAATGCGCCGGGATACCCTTTGCCCTCACCCCGCGCGCCAGATGCGATTGCAGCCCTGAGCCCTGCGCCACCACCGCCTCGACCGGACGCAAGGCCAGCAATTGCTCATTGCGACGAAACCCGGCCTGCGCCCCCAGTTTGCGGTTGAGAGTGAAGGCCACGACACGGACATTCCGGCTCGCCGCCCAGGCCGCTGCCATCGCATCACAACCCTTTTCCTGCGCCGTGGTGGCCAGCACCATCGCCGGTATCCGCGCACGGATTGCATCGAGCCTTTCCCAGATCAACGCGTGATCGTGCCAGCCTTCCGCCCCTCCGGAGAAGATCACGATCGGGGCCTGCGGATGGTGTTGATCGATCCGGCGCTGACGGCGCGCGGCAAGGAAATCCTGGGCAGCAATAACCGAGGCGGTGCGCTTGCCCGACACCAGCGATCCACGCGGCGAGGACCACGGGCGGCCTGTCTCGCTATGGAAGGTCGCAGCGGCATGGTCACGCATGCAGGCAACCGCCTCGCGGGCTTCATCGAGCGACTGGCACAGGGTCTGGGCCTCTTCGAGTTCGCCCATCATCACCTCGCTGCCGTCAGCATCGCGGATGAGATCCCGGACCTTGAGCGCAGCCTTGTCTGCCTCGCCGTCGAGTTGCCCGGCGACCCGGTGGAAAGCATGGACGATCCCCCATGCGATCCGGTCGGAAAGGGTCTCAAACCTCGTATCGCGCAGCACATCGAACATGGTGCGCACCAGCATTTCGGTGGCAAGCTGGACCTGTAAGGCGTCGGGAAGATCACTCGTCACCACGTCTTCGGCAACGCTGATGCGGAAGCCATCGACGGTCTCGGAGAAGCAATGAGCGAAGTCGTCAGTGGGGCTGGCGGTTTCCTGCGCGAGGAAATCGGCGATTTCGGAGAAGGAGCGGACGGAACGGATTGCCTTGGTCATGGGAACCTCCTTGATAAAGAGGTTTCTTCATCGGCACGGGCGCCGAGCGGCGGGGTCAAGGATCGCGGAACGCGACCGCGCAGCGGCGGTGGGGGTCACGATTTTTTCGGGCGGCAAGTGAGCCTGCAGACCAGACACCACACCCGACCCGCCCGTAAAAATGGTGGGGCCCCACCGTCCTTGAGGCCGTCGCGATCCCGTGCCACACTTGGAAGACTTGAGAGAAGAGAGGAGGCTTGCGAAGCGGGGGTTCGATGCCCCCGCTTCGCAAAGGTTGCCCCCGCACACGACCTAACGCAACTACAAGTCCCTCGCCCCTGCCTGATCACAGCCTTTCCCGTCAGGCATAAAAAAGGCCGACCGCGCAGGAGCACGGCCGGCCGGCATTGAACCCAAACCCAAAGAGAAATCAGACCGCGTGCCGCCGCCTTGCCACAGTCAGGCGAGGCACGCTGGCAATGGGCGCCTGTTCGCTTTTACGAAAGGCGTGGATCGGCACGCCTGCCTTGCGCAGCGCCTGATAGAGATTGGCCTGAATGCCCGATCCTTCGCCCAGAATGGCCTCGACAGGTTTTAATTCGACGAGCCGCCGGTTGCGGGCAAATGGCGCGCCTCGCCCACCACCCGTCAGCGTATAAGCCACCAGCGGAACCCCGCTTTGGGCCGCCCATGCCGCGACAATGGCATCAAAGCCTTTGCGCTGCGCGGTCGAGACCAGCATCATATGCGGTATGCGCGCATGAACGGCATCAAGCCTTGCCCATACCGCCTGCCAATCATGCCATTCGGCATGGCCTGAGGCGATGACGATGGGGCCTTTGGGCACATGCCGCTCACGCTTTTCAAGGTCCCGTCCGCGCAAAAAGTCCTGAATGGCGATCTGCGTCGCGGTGGAAGCCTTCGATGCGCGGGAGCCTTTGGAGGGAGACCATGGCCAGCCCGACTGGGCGCGATACATCTCGGCGGCATAGTCGCGCATGCATTCCATCGCCTCACGTTGCTCAGCGGTCGACTGGCAGAGGATCTGCTTGTCCTCCAGTTCACGGTTATAGACTTCCGAGCCTTCAGGATCACGGGCCAGATCGCGAATTTCATCGGCGAGCGACTCCTCTCGCCGCTCCAGCTTGCCTGCGACGAAATGGAAGGAATTGACAAAACCCCAGGCGATTTCGGCGGCCAGCGGTTCTAGCCTTGTGCCGTTGAAAAGATCGAAGATCGTGGCAATCACTGCCCCGCATTCGGCCTGTACCGCGAGCGGCTCGGGCATGTCATGCTCGCCCGGGTCTTCGCCAGGCTCGGTGATCGAAAGCGGCAGCGGATCGCCAAAGGCCCGCTGGAATTCAGGACTGGCGGTAATCGCCGCATAGAGACTGGGCAGATCCGCAAAGTTGCTCACGCGGTGTGAAGATGGATCGGTCATGATGAAACTCCCGATTATCCGGGGAAAATGAAACGGGTCGGGAAGCCGCAGAGGCTCCCCGACCCGTCCAAGGTGAATAATGTCGACTGTCAGAACCCGACGTCGTCATCCTCGCCGGCACCGAAAGGCGCCATTTCGCGGGTCATCGTGCCATCGGGACCGGCAGTGCTTTCACCGAAACCACTGTCCTGTCCGGCATCGTAGCGACCGCTGGCCTCACCGCCCTGCATGTCGTAGTTGCTGGCGCCAAAGCCGCTGCCACCGGCCTCCGAGCGTAACGTATCGCGACGCCATGCGATGGCATAACCGCCACTCTCATTGCGGAACAGAGCCACCGGCAGCGGCTCGGGCAGGCTGGGATCATCGATGTTGCCGGCGAGGAACACCTCCCCGGTCTTCTTCATTTCCGCTTCCCACAGAGCGCCGATCTGCACCCAGCGCCGGGCGACATTGAGCGCGACGACCTCGAATCGAGGGGCACGCGGGTTCTGGCTTTCAACGGCACGCAGGCCGATGCGGGGCAGATCAATGGTGCGCGTGGCGATACGGCCCATCAGACGACCATTCTGAAGCGAGACTTCTCCGATATTCATTGCCTTGACCTTTCGAACATCGCTCGGAACCCTTTTCCGGCGACACTCATAAAGATCCCTCTCTCCTCTCTGGCCCGGCGCTGCCGCCCGGCATCGCCCTCTCCCTATGCCGATATCCTCACTGCGCGCGCGACGCCTTCCCCCTATCCCGCTGCAAGGCCAATCCAGGTTACATGCAGCCGATGATCGGCAGACAAAGTCCCCTCTACGACAACACTTCTGGCATCAAAGCTATGCAGATCCTCATCGGTGACAAGGCGAAGGATGCTGCGGTCATCGACCTCGATCACCGGGCTATGACCGTTCATGCGCAGCATGCCGGTAAGGCGCCGGTAGGCGCCTGAGGAATGAGACATCAAAGCGTTCCTGCAATATGAGAACTGGTGGCCGGCAGACCTGTCTGAAACAGCCGGCACGGGAAAGGAAAGCAATAGGAAGGCATCTCGTTTGCATGGCGAGCGGGGGCCCGTTCGGCAATACCAAAATTGAAATCAAACTGGAGTTGGGAACGGGGATCAATCCGATCCGGTCAGGCATGACCAATATCGGATGCGCCATCGCTGATATGACGCAGGTGATGCCCAGTCAGGGTGGCCCGGAGCCGGTTCTCCATGCGGATCAGATCGCCCCGGCTGGCCAGGACCTCGATCGTATAGGTTCCCCGCGCGAATAGATCGCTGCCCGGTGGCGCGAGCACGGTATAGGAAGCGGGCCATTGGCAAAGCAGCACCCAAGGCCAGCCTGGAAGCACCGGCGGATAGCGGGCGATCACCACACATTCGCTGACGCTGCCAGAAGGGCGGCGATCCAGCAGATCGGGCAGTACCAACTGCTCGCGCGGCGCATCCAGAAATGCCTCGAGCTCGGCCTGTTCCGCAGCGGTTTCGAGCAGGATCGGGTAGTAGCGCCCGAGTGGCAATGTCGGACCGGCAAAACAGGCAGGAACATCGATCAGCATAATATCGGGCATACTGGCCAGGGCGCGGAGATAGAGGCCTCGGCTGGCTGCCAAATGATCGGTGAGACGCATAAAAGGATTGTGCCTCAAGGACGTGCAGCGTCAAGTCGAACCGCCAATACCGATCAGAAAAGCAAGTAGTCTTGGCAGTGGGTTACCAGAGACGCTGCACAGCAAAGCCGTCAAACAAGGCTTCGTTGGACACCAGAACCATACCTTCCGCCTGCGCCTGCGCGATCAGGAAGCGATCAAACGGATCTTTATGGGCGATGTTCATTTCTCCGGCGAGCCGAGCGTGCCGGACGCTGATCGCAAGCTCACCGAACCCTTGGCCGGCAATGATTGCCTCGAAGTCATTTGCAAGCAGCGCCGCACCGGGCAATTTGCCGATGCGAAACTTGGTGGCGACTTCCATGGCCGAAGCCGCGCTTACGAAAATGCTGTTGGCCTCATCACCAATGGCTTCGCGGGCGGCAGCGCTCAACGCCTCATCACCTGCCAGCCACCAGATCAACGCATGGGTATCAAGCAACAGTCTCAAGCCAGGTCCCACCCTTCGATCTCATCCTGAGGCAGCGGTTCGTTGAAGCGCTCGTCCATAGAGATCCTGCCTTTGAGCGAGCCGAACGCACGGCGCCCCTGCGGCTCGATCGGCACCAGCCGAACGACCGGCACACTGCCGCGCGCGATCACCACATCGCCGCCGGCCAGTGCTTCAGCAATCAGTCGGGAGAGATTGGTCTTGGCATCGTGAACCGAAAATTGGGTCATAAATGGCTCCTTAGCTAAGGATATAGCTAAGCACTTCCAGCCTGACAAGGCCAATCGCTGGGCATGGGGCATGAGCGCTCCCACGCATGGCCATGCTAGAGAATAATGGCGACAATCCGCTCATCCCGACCGGGCGCGCGACCGGTGATCCTAAAGGGCTGAAGGGGCCTGCCCGTCTGCAGGATCAGTTGGGCATGTCCGCTGCTAAGCCGTCTCTGAATAGCTACCGCATAACAGTGCTCGAACGAGGTCAGCCATTGCCGGCGCGGCGACAGTAGTTCGCAATTGGCCATGGCTACTCTCCGGGATCGAAATTGGTGAGCCAGAGGAGCGCCTTGTTATAGCTCACAGAAAAATCCGCCAGCGCTCGTCGGGTGACATTTCCCGGTCGAAGGAAATCCACGCCGCGCCTGCCGCGCTGCCATAGGTCAGAATGGCCCAGAGAGCCGATGAGACATTCTCGGGGTGCTCTGCGGTGGCCCATCCTGCCGCGCTCCTAAGCACGAAGAAGCCGTCGAGATGCGGCTCGATCACAAGATCCCGATAGCGCACCTCCAGGCGCCCTTCGACGTTGCGGGAAGAGGTTCTGATCGCCTGCTCGATGACTGCCCGCTCATCGACCGGAAGATGCAGCGACGAAAAGGTCAGGAGTGTGGTTTCACGCAAGACCCGTCTCCTTACACCTTGCAGAAGCCCCGTCCGGGATTTCGAGCCGGTGGGTGTCCCCGCAGTGATCGCACCAGGCAGGATCAAGCACTGCGATAATTGCCCAGTCCTGCGCTGCCTCATCCCAGCGCACAGAGGCATCGCAAAGAAGATCAGCGCTGCGGCACTTCTCGCAGAGCACCGCCTTGCACGTTGGAGCCATCGGGCTTGCCGCTTCATCGGCAAATACCGGAAAATCGGATCTGGGCGGCTAATAACGATCAAACCACAGCCAGTCCGCCCCCAGAGCACTGGCCCGCCGCATCAGGCCCCACAATACCAGTGACACGTCCTCGGGCTGCTCCGGATCATCTTCGAAAATGCCCAGATGAATGGCGAAACCGAACTGATGCGCTTCGAGAGTCAGAAAGGGATGATCGATGATCAGCCGACCGGTCCGACGCGGGGCCTTGGTGATCAGATTTTCGAAAGCATCGCGATCCGCAACCGGCAAATGCGCGGTCGAAAGAACGCAGTGACAGGCAAGGCGCATAAGGCCCTCCGTGAAAGGTGAATGGAAAAGGACCGCAATCTGGCGGTCCGCATGCTCATTCGGGGGTTGAGAGAACCAGATCCATCAGACCCGGCGAAGCGGTAACGACCATCTCTCGTCCGTGCGGGATCAACCAGACGACATGCTCGCGCACTGCCTCGCGCAACCGGGCGATCAGCGCCTGTTCCTCGCCCAGCAGCAGCGTATTGGCCAGATTGCGGGCATTGGCGCAAAAATACTCGTTCTGGGTCTGCCAGCTGTCGCTATCGGCATCCTCGCTGGCGCAGAACAGACTGGCTTCCATCAGCGTGGCAAGATCGCCCGGATCGATCTTCTCATCTCTGGCGATCAGGATGAGGGCCTCGTCGAGACAATAGGTCTCGTTGTTGGCTACCAGCATCGGCACCTCGAAGGTTCTGGTGCTGACTGCGGCATCGGGTTGCCCGCTACCAGCCATGGTCAGTTCCAGCAGGAGACTGGCAACCCGGCCCGATGGCAGGGTGTGCGGAAGATATTCCTTGGCGCTATCGCCATAGATCCAGGACTGGCCTTCATGTTCGAAGGTGAAATCGATGGCGGTGATACGAGGCAGGCGATCATACCAGCCGTAGCCTTCGAAGGCGGGCTCTCCATTGACGGGTCGCAACCCCATCAACATCGTATTTCGGATGACCGCAGCCGCCGCTTGCTCCAGATCTGCCCCACTGCGATGCACGATCATCATCTCACCCGATGCCACTTGCCCGCCGGAGGGGATCGCGGTGTTGTCGGCCACCGCAGGCACCCAACTATCGAGCCAGGCCGATGCTTCGGGCAGGGTAATTCCCAACTGCGCCGCACGTTGCCACGAAGCAAAGGACAGGCGGTGCCCGGGTTGCAATGCTATGGCGCGATAGTTCACCGCTTCCATTTCGCAGCGAAGTTGGCTGAGCGCCTCATTCTCGACCATCTCCTTGCGCGCCGGGAGCACCAGTTGCAGGGCGGGCGCATCGAGAATATCGACCCGCGCGTTCCAATAGGCATGACCATCGACTTCCTCGACGGGATCGTGGCGGCAGGGCACCGTAACCCCATGGAAATTGATGCGCGGCGCATCCCGATGTTGGCGGCCAGACGAGCGAAAGATCCCGATCCGCAAGCCCCTCCAGACTTCAATGTAAAGAGCCTCGGCAAGAAAATCCTCGCGTTCCACCTCCTTCCCGCAAAAATGCACCGGCAACGGGAAATAGCTCGCAACCTGCCTTACCGCAGCTTCAAGACCCTTGGCCCAGGCTGATGGCAAGGTCACGCGGAACAGTGTCCCGCGTTCCATTTCGGCAGGCTCGATGGCGAGCGGCACCGCCCCTTCCCAGCCATGTTCGGGAATGGTCACCTGCCAGCCTGCCTGAGCGGACTGCGACCACGAACGGACCGTCACATGGCGCCCGGCAAGGCTGAACACGCCCATCCCGGCAGGATCCTCGCGCGCGGCGATCTCGACCTCCCAGCCCGATTGCCCCAGCGTCAGCAGGTTACGCGGATCATCAATGCCGCAACCATCATCGGCAATCGAAAGGATCTGCGCCCCATCGCATTCCTCGACATCCATGATGATGGCACTCGCGCCAGCCCGGCGGGCATTCTGCAGAAGCTCATGCAGGCAGTCGGCGATCGTGCCATTGTAAAGGCGGGTCACCCTCGTGATCAGCGAGGCACCGACTTTGGGCTGGATGGATGCAGGTAGATTCATCGGGTAAGGCCTCCTGTGCTGCGCGATTTCCTCATCGCTGCCCAACCGCTCCCCCTTTTCTTTCCTGCAGGTGGGCGTCTCTCAGCCCACTTTTGCTCCAGCAGGCGATGGCTCTAGCGCCAGCAGGCCGGCCAGCGTGACCGGCGCCCTGCCCGCCCGTCTGCTTTTTGGCGCCCGGCATGGCCTGGCCGGATCGGTGAAGCGATAGCCGATGCGGATGGCATGTTTGCTGATGACCGCCACGTCGCGCCCAAAGACCTGAGCCAGATCGCTCATGGAGATGCCATGCGCCCAGGCTATGGCTATCGCGCGGTCCTCGTCCTCTCCGAAGGGACGGATATAGCCATGCCTTAACCCGAGTTGGTTGGCGTGCATCAGCACCGCGCGCTGCCCCCGGCCCAGCAAGGCCGCGATCTGGAGGGTCGGCACCTTGCCATAATCGCGGCGCAAAATGGCATTGTCCTCCTCCGACCAGTCGGGACCGGAGCGGAACCCGTTGGGTCGCACATGGCTGCCGCGCAAACCCAGTTCGCCTGCACGCCAGCGGATCGAATGGGCGGAGCGACCAAGGCGCTCGCGTAGAGGGGTAAGGCTTGCCCCGGTTGCATAGGCATGGGTGAGCAGATCGTCTTCTTCACGGATCCAGGCTCTGCCCCAGCCCCGCCCGTAACCCATTTTGCGCAACCGCTGACCAAGCCCCCGGCCGGTTCGGCGGGGAAAACCTTCCCCGGCCAGAAGGTCTGCCAGCGTGCCATAGCGATGGCCCTCCCCGGCCAGTTCGAAAGCCCGGGTCAGTTCCTCGCTCGACCAATCCTCGGGCTGACAGGCATGGCGCAGGTTCAGCGCCGCAGCGCGCCCGATCACCCCGGCAAAGGGCCGTCCGATCAGTTGTGCAATCTGTGCAACCGGAACGCCTGCCTTATAGCCAGCCCGGATCTGTGCATCTTCCCAGCCAGTATAGGCAGGCGCGGCCGGTTCATTCAGGTCCAGCAGTTTGGCTCGGGCATAGACGGCACTGACCGAGCGGCCAAGGAGAGCGGCCAGATCGGACGCCGGTTCTTCGCCATATCGGCGGACAAGCTCGGCGTCCTCCCATTCCAGCCAGTCGCGCCGGGAATGGCGACGCAGCCCGAGATCGGCGATGCGGCTGGCAATTCCGGCCCTGCTGCGCCCCAGGTCCCGGGCGATGTCATCAAGCGAATGGTCAGCGAGAAATGCCTCACGCAGCCGGTCTGTCTCGGCAGGGAGCCAGGCATTGGCCTGAAAGGCGATTTCGCGTAAGGGAGCCTGGTTGCCTGGCTGTTCGGTCGGAACATAAGGGGCCAGTTCGACGATATCGCCGGGCAGGTCGCAGAAGCTGTCATAGGTCACAGGCGATCCTTTCAGGCAAGGCCGACAACCGGCGTGTCGATGACGCGCAGACGAAGCCGCGCGGACAGACGGGCCATCCTTGTCGCATCGCGCGGCATGGTGTCCGCAGCACCGATGGCCGAAAGCAGGTCCAGCCCGGCGTCCACTTCCTCGCCCGGCAAGCCCAGATGCCGCGCCAGTTCCTCCGCCGTGGTGGCATTGGGTGCGATGTTGCGCAGCGCCGCGCTAATCCGCGTGGCCGGCCCCGCCGCTGGATCAAGCAGAAAACTGTCGAGCATGCGCAGCCCTTGCCGTGGCACCGGCAGCTTGCGTCCTGCGGAGGGTTCGCGCAGCGTATCAAGCTCGAGCAGCGAGCGGCTCTGCTGTGGATCGAGATCAGCCGCCGAAAGCAATGCCGGGCTATGGCCGATATGGCGGGTGATCGTCGGATCGATCCGGGCAAGCTGCGGCAGCGGCGACAGCGCGGGGCCAAAGGCAAAGAACTCGCCCGGTGCGAGTTGGCGCAGCAGACCGGCCTGCTCGCTGCCAAAGCCAAGCAGATCGGCGGCGCGAGCCACATCACGGTCAAAGACATTGAGGCCGATGAGATGGTTGTGCAGCTCGGACACCACCGAACTGGCCAATTTGGCAAGGCGCTGGGTGGCGATGATCGTGCCGATGCCGCGTTTGCGCCCCCTCGCGCACATATCGGTGAGCGTCGCCACGCCAAGACGGCGGGTTTCCGCATCGCGCGCGGAAGCCGCCATATGCGGCGCGAGAAGATGGGCTTCGTCGATACAGACCAGCACCGTATTGCCCCAATGCTCGCGCGGCGCGGAGAGGAGCCCTGCAAAGAAGGCCGCCGCCTTCTCAATACGAATATCGGGTTCAAGATCGGTGAGATCGAGATGAAGCGCGATCCGGTGCTGGCGCGCGCGCAGCGCAAGAGCGGTCAGCCCATCATTGGCATAGTCGCGCGCAAGGATGGTGGTGGCACCGATATGATCGGCCAGATTGGCAAATTCACCTTCGGGATCGACGATGATGGTGGTGAGATAATCGAAGGCCTCCTCGATGATCCGGCGCAGGGTCTGGCTTTTGCCCGCCCCGGAGGAGCCCTGAATAAGGCAGCGCCCCGCCATCAGCTTGGCGAGATCCAGTTCGAGCGGAGCGGTCGAGGCACGGCCGAGCGGCACTTTGGTATCGGCGGCGAATTCATGGGCAGCAAAGGACATGAGATGCACTCCTCTGGGCCCCGATCCTGACGGATGGGGGCGGATGGATGGCAGACGATGGAAATGGGGTCCGTCAGTCCTTGATCAGGTGGATCAGGGCCATGAAACCGCCCTTGTCGGGTTCGACCCGGATCATGGGCGGCAGGTCATCGAGATCGAACCACGCGCGTCCAGTCGCCGCCTTGGCTAGAAGCCCGGCGATGATCCCCGGCATCAGGTCGGAACTGGCCAAGCCGCCCCTACGCGGATGGGCGCGCAGGACCGGCAGATTGAGGTGGTGGCGTCTCACCTGTTTGAGAACCCGGACATAGCGAACCGTGGTATCGCGCCCGGCTACTTCCCCGACCCTGATTTTGGCGTTGTAGGTGGCGAGGATCTTCATGTCGGCGCCTTCCCGACAAAAGCAACTGTCACCAATTGCACAGCGGCAGGTCATCGACCATATCGCCATCGCAATCGACGAGGACATAGGCAAAGCCTCTCTCGCGCCCGAAGGTGATCAGCGCCGCGAGATCTTCCGGCAGAGGCGCTGCGCCGGACTCGTCTCGCAGTCTGGTCGGAACGAACCAGCCGTGGACGGCGGCGGCAATATCGAGCGGGCGATCACCGGGCGGCCAGGAAGACCAAAGATCGAGCAGTTCGGCCGTCGCAGCAGAAAGATGCGCGGTGGACAGCACGCAATAACGACCATGTTCCAAGGCAGGCTGGACGCTGCGTGCGGGAGCAGCAGGTGGCGGCTCGATCCGAATTTGCTCGATTGTGAGGCATTCGCTGTCATGCCGGTCGAAATAGGTCTCGATCACCTCGGTATCGCTCAGGTTTGCGGCCTTGCGGGGATCGCGGATGTCCGACCACCATTCGCGGCAGAATTCTGCGATCTGTCCCTCCAGTGCCGGGCGGTCGAGGGACACATGGATGTTGGCTCCCTCCTTGTGTTCGATGACCCCGACATGGATATCGAGCGGCCAGAGCATTGGAGAATGCGCCAGGCCCTGTTCGGCAAGCGCGATATCCTCGACAAGAAAAGCCATCGCTTGGCTGTCGAGATCTGCAGGTGTTTCGAGCGCCGCGCGGGCGCGGGCCAGAAGCGCCCTGAAATCGTGCAGGGAGTTATCCGTCATGGGGATGCTTTCGAAAATACGAGCCGCGGCATCGCGTGAATATCCGGCCTCATGCCGCCGCCTGCGTGATTTAAACGCTCAGTCTCAGCAGGCGCGGGCGCAGGCCTCGCGGCGCAGATCGGGCACGCGGGGGTCGTCATAAGCACTGGCCCCCGACATCTCGAGGGCGGCCTGCTCGGCGCTGTACCAGTTGGCAGCTTCGATCCTGTAGGTCTCGCTCGCATAGCGTTCATCGCCGCTGAAAAAGGCGACTTCGACCTGAAACGTCTGCAGGGCAGGCACAATATTCTCGCGCATGGCTGATATCCTTTGCGGACAAGAGAAAGGCGGCACCGGCACTGGGCCGGAACCGCCTGAAGGATTGGATGGGAAGAGTGCGGGCCGTGCCGCCCGGTCAGAACGCCTTTTCGAGGAGCTTGCGGGCTTTGCCTTCGAGTTCGAGGCGGGCTTCCTGATGCGGCTTGCTGCGTGCGTGGGCGGTGATGCCCTGCACGAAATCATAGAGGGATTGCGGCGGATGGCCTTCCTCGACCAGCACGGTCTCGATGATCTTTGCGGTGTCGGTTTTGGAGAAGCCGCGCTTCCTCAGGAAATCCTCGCGATCCTCATCTTTGCGGGCGACGATGCGCTCGCGCGCCGCCTTGATGCCGGTGATGAAATGCGAGGGCGAGCTGTCGGCAAAATGCTCGAGCGCAGGCGCGGCCTGATGGGCGAAGCGCGCAGCGGCGAATTTCGAGTGACGGATATTGACCTCCTCGAAATTCTCAACGCCCCACAGGCACCGATTGGCACAGACCCCGCGCAGGTAGAAGGTGGCGATCCCAAGCGTCTTGGAACCCACTTCCGAGTTCCAGCAATAGAATCCCCTGAAATAAATATCGGGCTCGCCATTGGGCAGATGGCCCGCGACAATCGGGTTGCGATCATCGACCAGGAACAGGAACACGTCGCGATCGGACGCATAGAGCGTGGTCGTTTCTTTGGTGATATCAACATTGGGATTGTAGCGCATATTCGACCAGTCGATGGTTCCCGGGACCTTCCAGCGCGTATCGCCCGTCCCGTCTCCGGCAAAATTCATCACCGCCGCAACCAGTTCATGATCCCAGATACGGCCATATTCGGCGCCCGTCGCGGCGCGCAGTTCGGCACGTCCATCTTCGGTCTGGAGGAGTTTGACCTGTTCGCCGCGATGGTGGATCAGGCCATGCTGGAGGTTGATCCCGGCAAGGGCTGCGGGAAGATTGCGCAGATAGGAAGCCGGGGCGCCGACAAGGCTGGAGAGCTGGCCGAAGGACCAGTTGGTCGGCGCAATGGGGCGCTCATCGCCCGGGGCAAGCAGCATCAGCCTTTCGGCATTGTCGCTTCGGGCCTCAACGCGAAGGCTGCGGCTTTCAACGATGCGGGTGCTGGCCTTGTCGGCGCGGGTGCGGACGCTGGCATAGAGGTCTTTAAGCGAGAGGAATTTCTCGTCGTCGGGACGCGAGAACCATTCGGAGGATACACGGCCGATGCGCTGACCGCGGTTGACATCGATCCGCCAGGGCGCGGTCTGAGGGGAGGTTTCGATCACAGGGGCAAAGGAAGTCATCTGCCGTCTCCTTGGGATTACCGAGGTAGGGGCTCCATCCCCCTCGCCTCATCCCAATTCCCCTTGCTTTTCTCCCTGGTTTTGAGCTTCAGTTTTAGGAACCCCAATCAATATACGGTACTTGTTTGATTTTTGCGCACACCCTCGGGTTCATGCATTACAACTGCATCAATTTTAACGCGGCTCATTTTGGCGGCTTTTGAGGACGAGTACGAACCCACTGGCGTGGGAATGGCGCTGGTTGAGAGGTTTCGCTGCCACTCGCGGGCCGATGTCTGTGGTTGAGACCTGCTGACGAGAGGCAGATTTTGCGGCTCCTTCAACCAAGGAGTCGATCCATGACCAATACCACAAGGCCAGCCCCTGCCACGACGCTGCGGGAGCGTATGATCGAAGACATGAATCTGCATCGGCTGTGCCGCACCACGCAGCACGGTTATTTGCGGGATATCACGCGGTTTGCGATCTGGCTGGGACGCCCACCCGACACCGCCACCGAGGAGGACCTTCGCCGCTACCAGATCGAGCAGACCGAGACGGGGTTTGGCGCACCGGCGATGAACATGGCGGTTTCGGCGCTGCGGTTCTTCTTCATCCGCACGCTTGACCGGCCGGATGTGATCCGCAGACTTCACCGTGTAAAGCATCCCCGTGGTTTGCCGACCGTGCTCAGCCGCGATGAAGTGAGCAGGATGCTCGATGCAACCACCAGCATCAAACATCAGGCGATCCTTTCGGTCGCTTATGGCGCTGGCCTCCGCGCCGCCGAAGTGACCCACCTGAGGGTCCGCGACATTGACAGCGAGCGGATGCTGCTGCGGGTCGAATGCGGCAAAGGTGGTCGCCATCGCAACGCCATGCTGGCCCAGGACCTGCTGCTTCTCCTGCGGGAATGGTGGAAGATCGGGCGCAAAGAAGGTGTGATGCATCCTGATGGCTGGCTCTTTCCCGGCCAGCACTACCTCAAACCTATCAGCACCCGGCAGGTTCACCGCATAGCCGCCGAAGCGGCCCATGCGGCGGGGATATCCAAGCGGGTCGGCCCTCATACATTGCGTCACAGCTTTGCTACCCACCTGCTGGAAGATGGTGTTGATATCCGCGTGATCCAGGTACTGTTGGGGCATACCCAGTTACAGACCACAACGCTCTACACCCGGGTTGCCATTCGCACCGTGAAGGCGGTGGTCAGCCCGCTCGACAGGCTGGCCATGTTCCCGACCGCACAGGCGGCCCCTCCCGGCTGAGCCGGTGCGCGCCTCGCTCGAGGTCGCCGACATCTTCCTTAGTGCGGGGCCCGCCTATCGCGCAGCCCATGCCGGGCATCTCAGCCTCGGCCAGCTCAAGGTCATGACGGCCATCGAGAACTGCCGCACCGCCGCGCTGGGCGGTCACGTCGAGGCTTGCGACGACTGCGGGCATTGGCGGATCGCTTACAACTCCTGCCGCAACCGGCATTGCCCCAAATGCCAGGGCGCCGCAGCGCGCACCTGGCTGGAGGCGCGTGAGGCAGATCTGTTGCCTGTGGGCTACTTCCACGTCGTGTTCACGCTGCCCGCCGAGATCGCGGACATCGCGTGGCAGAATAAGGCGGTGGTCTATGATGTCCTCTTCCGCGCGGCTGCGGACACGGTGCTGACCATTGCTGCCGATCCCAAGCACCTAGGCGCGCGGGTCGGCATCACTGCCGTACTGCACACCTGGGGATCGGCGCTCACACACCACCCGCATGTGCACATGATCGTGCCCGGCGGTGGCATCGCGCTGGACGGCACGCGGTGGATCTCGTCGCGCCCCGCCTTCCTGCTGCCGGTGCGCGTGCTGGGCGCATTGTTCCGCCGACTGTTCCTCACGCGTCTGCTGGCACTGTACAACGCTGGCAGGCTGGGCTTCTTCGGCGCCTTGGCGGGCCTGGCCTCGCGCAAGGTGTTCCTGCGGCATCTCTCGTCGATCCGGAAGAAGCGCTGGGTGGTTTACGCCAAGCCGCCCTTCGCCGGGCCGCAGGCGGTGCTGGCCTATCTCTCGCGTTACACGCACCGCGTTGCCATCTCCAACCGGCGGCTGATTGCCTTCGACGAGGATGGCGTGACGTTCCGCTATAAGGACTACCGTCGCGATGGTGCCGAGCGCCAGCAGGTCATGACGCTGGCGACCGGCGAGTTCATCCGCCGCTTCCTGATCCACGTCCTGCCGCGCGGCTTCCACCGCATCCGGCATTATGGGCTGCTATCCAGCTCAACCCACAAGGATGCCATGGCGCTGGCCCGCAGGCTGCTGGGCGTCGCCGCGCCAATCGACGAGTGCGAACCCGAAGAACCTCCCGACCATCGCCCGCCATGCCCGTGTTGCGGCGGACACATGACCATTATCGAGACCTTCGCCCGTTGGTGTCAACCGCGTGCACCACCAGCGCCAGTATCCCCGAACCGGAGACAGGCGCCATGATCCGGCATGGCCCACGTTGCATGATGGTCGCGATCGCTGCGTCCCGGCCCGAGGGAATACGCGTGCCGACGCCGCGAGCACAGTCAAAATTGGGCTCATTACTGGCGGGATCGGCGATACTCCCGGCGATATGGCCGCCTGAATTCTTTGCTATTCCGCCCATCACAGGCTGTCCGACGGGCTTGCTTCAACCATCCCAATCCACAACAAAGCCCTTTTACCCATAGAGATGGGCGAGCCCCACCGCGGGTCGTACCTGTCCGGGTTTAGTACGCCTGACGGCGCCCGAAACCCTTCGACGATCCGGAAGGTCTGGTTCGAGGCCGCTGATTGAGCCGATCTGCCCTTCGTTCATCGGCTCAAATATTGGCGCGCGAACGCCCGGGTTTGGGACTTTGCTGCCGTCTCCTTGCGACTTATCGAACGACTGGTCTCTCTGGCAGCGGACATCCAGTGCCTGATTGAACTGGGCGACGTGTTGATCATAGGGTTCGCGTAAGGCCAGAAGAAACAGTCTTTCAAATTATAGGCTGATGACGTCTGTCACGAACAGGCTCTATCATGCGCCTCCTATCTTGCTCGACCATCAGGGATCATAATGACCGGTTTCTCTATCGACCTTGCCGCCGATCGCATCATCGACACACGCACGCGCGACTATTTTGCTGAAGTGACACGCTCCTTTTCGAACGAATGCTACCGCAGCAGCCTGGTCATGCTGTGGACGGTGGTGGTGTGTGACCTTGTCTACAAACTGCAAACGCTGCGCGATCTCTATGGCGATGCCTCGGCCGCAACTCTACTGACCGACGTCGAAACCAAGCGGCTCGCCAATCCGACGAGCCCAGATTGGGAAGCATATCTCCTCGAAGAAGTCTTGAAGCGTACCAAGATGCTGGAAATTTCCGAGCATGCGCAGCTCAGGCATCTGCAGCAACTCCGCCATCTGTCGGCGCATCCCGTGCTGTCGGGGACCGATCTTCTGTTCCGCCCGACCAAGGAGGATGCCCGCGCGCAGATCCGTATGGCGCTCGAAGCGCTCTTGATGAAGCCCGCGCTATTTTCGAAGAAGATCGTTGACACGCTCGTCACCGACATCGCCACCAACAAGGCGGTGTTGATCTCACGTGAGAAGCTGAAGGCCTATCTCGAGGCGCGCTATCTGCCCAACATGCCGCTCGCCACAGAGCGAGAGCTGTTCCGCGCGCTTTGGAAATTCTGTTTCAAGCTTAACAATGCCCACACGCAGGCCAACCGGCAGATCAACCTCGACACCTTGTCGATCCTTTATGCACGCAACTCAGCCGCGATGCGCGCGATGATCGACGGCGACCGACTAGCGTTCAGCAATGTCGGCCCGGATTCCGAGCCGCTCGATGCGTTGATCCTGTTCCTAGCCGAGCATGCCGAGCTGTACGCGTCGCTCGACGCATCAGCGCAGGTTCTTGTCGGTGGACGCTTGATAGCCGACATCGACAACCGGGTACGCGCGCGCTTCACGACGCCCGACATAGCCGCTCATCTGGCGGCGCTTCTCGCCGAAGACGCGGAGGATCTAGCCATGATGACCGAGCCGGTCTGGAAGAACCTGCTGGACGGCGCGGAGGCCGAGGGGCTAGTCGACGAGGCGATACGGATCGCGGTCAAGGTCTATGGAAAGAGCAAGAGCTATGATGCCGCCGACAAGCGGTTTAGCCGGTTCATCGAGCCCATACTCCCGAAACTAACCGTATCAACGCTTACGGAATTGCTCGTGCTGTGTGAGGACAACTCACAGACCTATGGCCGTAGCCGTGCGACGTATGATCATCCCCAGATCAAGGAGGTCGCTTCCGCACTCGGCGTCAGCCTCGCACCTTATCCGTCGGTCTAGGATTTGACCTTAAGCAGGCTAAGGGGGCAGCCGCCTACCAAAGGAACGCATTTCGTTGGGCGAACGATGGCAACCCGCGATCTCGCGCGCGTGATCGCCACACGCAGCAGCCTTCGCGCTTGCGGAAAAGGTGGCTTCTCCTGGCGCACGTCGAAAAAGAAGGATTTGAACGCGCCCTCGACCAGCACGACCCCGTCGAACTCCTTTCCCTTCGATTTGTGGATGTTCATGACGAGCACGCCTTGCGGGTCCTGCTCGGTCGAGATGAGCCGCTCCTGATCGAGCACCTTCTTGACGAGGATCGTCGCTCCCGCATAGGCGCCGTTCGCGACCCAGGAGTCTGCCAGTCCCTGGCCAAGCGCATCGGTCGCGCGGAACAGACGAACGAGGCGCACCTGTCGCTGAATCTCCGTGAGCGCTGCGATCTTCGCCATGGTCCGCAGCGCGGTACGCCAATCGACGATAGGGTCACCGACCAGCTCGATCCCGCTCGCGACGGCGTCCGCGATCTCGCGCGCCGCCTTTGTCTTGATCTTCCCCGCGGTCTGAACGGCGCTCAGGGCCTCCGCGTATTTTCGCGCAAGGTCCTTTGCCGCCTGAGTGCCGTCGGTCGCTGCCTTCAGCCGGTAATATGCCGCTACGAGACGAAGCGTCTGGGCCTGCGCCTCAGCCACGCTAAGCCGCGGCCATTCGAGCATAGCTGCGAGCACGACGGCCGCGGCCGCGGACAGCTCGGCATCCCATACGACCTCATGTGGGACCGGCTTGAGCTTTTGCTTCTTGTAGCTGTGCTCCTTGCCTAGCAGCGACGAGATCTCCGCCACCACCTGGTTGCTCCGCGTAAGCACCGCGATCGTCGGATTCTCCACCTTGGCCTTGGTGAGCTGGCCGTACATCCAGATCACCGCCGCATGGACGGTGGGCTCGAACTGGCCCGGCGGGTATCCCACCTGCTTCACCTCCAGGCAGGGCGAGGGCAGCGGGGCATTGCCCAGGACCGCGTCGGCGAACTTCAGGATGCCGCCGTTGGGGCTGCGGTGATTGTCGCCGGCGAGATCGACGACGGTCGGCTTGAGAAAGTCGGACGCCTTCTTGAGGCGTAGGGGATCCACCTTGGGGTCATACTGGAAGATGCTTTGATCGGGGTCCGCCAGGCAAAAGACCGTCGTCGTATTGGCAAGCGCGGCCACAATGCGCCACTGGTCGTCGTCGGTGTCTTGAAACTCGTCGAGAATGATCATCGGGTATTTGCGGCCGAGAAGGTCTCGGACCGCCGCGCACGTCTCAACGATCGTCGCCACCGCGCCGGCGAACTGGTCGAACGCGAAGACTCCTTCTTCAGCGGCGCGGCGCTTAAGCTCCGCCGTCCAGTCGCCATCGAACTCAGCGCGCTCGATGCGTTCCTGATCGGGATAGGCGATCCGCGCCTGCAATCCGTTCAGCAGGCGGCCATGCGTGCGGAGCGCCTCTAGGCAGAACGAATGGTAGGTCTGCACCTCGATCAGGCGACGCTCGTCGGAGCTCAATATGGCCTTGCACCGGGTGAGCACCTGCCGAACCGCGGCGCGCGAGAAGCTGAGGAACAGGATTTCCTGCCCCGGCTTCAGATTCGGAATGCGATTTTGGGCCTTGAGCAGAGCGATAGTCGTCTTGCCCGAGCCCGGCCCGCCCGTCACCAGAAGGTGACCGGCTGCAGCGAGGATATCTATTCGCTTCTGGTCGAGATCGAGCTTCAGAGGTGGTCTCCGGCGTCTTTGTCGCCCGGATCCGGATCAGGCGGCTTCATCGTCGCATCAATGGCCAACAGCACGGTCTTGATGGTCTTGGGCAGCTCGTCCGCGGTCTGACACTGCCGAATGAACAATGCGGTGTAGCCATAAGCGTCGCCCTTGCGGGCCTTGAGCACCGCGGTCGCAAGCTTGGTCGCGGCCGCGTCGTCGAGCGCCGGGTCATATGGGCCGCAATGCCCGGGATAGTCATCGCGCGCCATCGCGGCATCGAGGAAGCGACGGTGCACGGCGGGCACAGTCTCCGACACGAGCAGGGTCTCGATTCCCTTTGCCGGCGATTGCCAGCGTGCGACATAGTCCGCCAGCTTAGCCTCCGCTGCCGCGTCAGGTGCCTTGTTGGGGGTGTCGACGAACGCGAAAGCAGGCTTATTCAGCGCCTTGAACACCGGGCCATATTTAGGGACCGAGGTCTCGCTATCGGCGTTAAATAGGCTGATGCCGGCGAAGTCGAGATGCATGTAGGCGTCGGTGCCCAGAGACTTCTCAAGCACGCTCGACGCCTCGGGAAACAATGCCGCCTCAGATGCGCCCTCGACGACGAGAACCCCGCGCCCGAGGATCGCCTCGGCGAACTGGCGGCGTTCTGTCTTAAAGCTTTTGGTCTTGAAATCACCGAGATCGATCGGAGCCCCTTCGAGATTGCCTGCGGCGCCTCGGGACAGAATGACGATGTCCTGCGGCTCGAACTGCTCGATTATGTAGGGCGAATGCGATGTCACGATCGCCTGGCCCATTTCGGAGAGGACAAATTTTCCAACCCTCCGCTGGGTATGCGGCGGCAACGCGATCTCCGGCTCCTCCATCGCGAAGATGACCGATTGCTTCTCCTTCAGCTCAGCGATGACCGTAAGAAGCGCGAAGACAAGCAGATTGATCGAGCCCGTGCCGAGCCGCGGAAACGGCACGCCATGCCCGATCGGCTCGGCGGCGATGAACAGCCGAACCACCTCGCGTAGATTCTCCCGCGTGAGATCGGAGGCGAAGAACGCGGTCGCGTCGTCTCCTGCGGCTAAGGTGACGAACCGCGCCATTCGATCCCGAATATCGGCGCGAATTTTCTTGAGCTGCGGGACCTCGCCGATCGGCGGCGTCAACCCGTGCAGCCGATCGAGCGTATCCTGCCACATATCGGCAAGGCCGGTTCCGCCGAGGCGGAGGACCGTGTCGAGCAGCGATCCGCGTTGAAGGCTGAGCGCGCGCGATCCGGTGCGAAGCGTGCGCAGGAAAACAAAGCCGCAGAGCCTCTTGTGGTCGCGGCCGAACAATCGCCGCCCGGCGCCCAGCGCCAGTTCCGCCGCCTCGTCGTCATCGAGCGGCTCGACGGGATGGTCGAAGAACGTGTTGCCGATGAAATCATCCTCGGCCTTGTCGTAGCGGCCGATGAAGACGACTGGCAGCGCCCAGCTCATTTGCGAGCCGTCCCCATCCTGCGGGCCCGCTTCGCCCTGATCGGCAAAATCGCCTGTGGAGGCGTCCCAACGGCGCAAATGCCGATGGAACTTCAGCTCGGCCTCAGGCGCCAAATCGGTGAGGATGGCCTCGATGCGAATCTCGATCGGATTCTTCTCCGCATCGAGATACCGGCCACAATGGAAGTCGTGCTCGTCGACGACAGGCCGCCGGTATAGCCGCTCGGGCCCGAGCACGAGATCCAAGGCTTCGCATACTGTCGATTTGCCGATGTTGTTGCCACCGACAAGAAGCGTGTGCCCCGTAAGATGGATCGTGCCGTGGGCGACTCCTCGAAAGTTCGAGATCGTCAGCCGCCTAACTTTCATTTTCGCCATCCCCCGTTCGTTGCCGAATAGTAATTTAGCAGAACTCGACGTCTCCCGCACAGGAAAAGGAACGGCATTGACCAGGCCCTATCGTCTAAACTGTTCGCCTAAGTAGGCACGATCAATTTGCGTCAGGGCGCCTCTCTCCGCTTCGAGACCTAGGCATGCGGCAGGTTTAAAAGAGCCGATTTGGACCTTCGAAGGTCACCTATGTCAGCGGTTCCGGAATTCGAGGGCATTTGGCTTGACGCTGCTGTACACAGGTCAATAGTCATACAATGGCTATAAAATCGGAAAATACGGCGGCGGGCAGTAGCAACCATTCCCCATCCGCACCTGTGTCGGCAAACGATCCGGTTCCAACTGAAGCTCAGATCCACCTGCCGTGGTACCGTCGGCGCAAATCGATCTGGTTCAAAATTGCGGCTCACTTGTCTCGACTAACGAATGGGCATGTAAAATCGCCTGGATATTATAGGTCGCTGGAATTCCAGCGCGAGCATGATGCCAAGGACTTCGAAAGATATCGTATCAGTCCCAATGAGCATGTCCGCACTTGGTGCCTATGGACTGTCGAGTTCTATACGCCGGATAACATAGGCAAGCTCCGCGACGCACTCGACCGACTTAAGCCAGCTGGCATGGAGTATGAGGAACGCGGACCCGGCCAATGGCTTCGGCAGAACCGTGGCCGCGCGGGCAATTCTATGGAACTGTACTTCGTGCCCAAAGGAAGACCCGGTTTGGGGATCGGCCACTATTGCCCTCTGCCCGACTTTGCTGAAGGCGCTCACGGGACGATCGAAAATGCAACACCCTCACTTACAATTCTCACCATGCATTTCCTGCTGAAGGACTCAGAACGAGACTGCCTCGAGATCGAATTGCACCGGGACCATCCGTCAAAGATCACTCAGAAGCCCAAAGGGGTTCTATCTATATCCGGTGTCTCGGACGAACAACGCCGTGCTGTTGAGGATAAACGTCTGCATTGGATCAGCCAGGCAACATCTTGGCATCGTGAAAATTTTCCGGGCCTTTTGTCGGGCAACGGAGAACTTGTGTCATCATGTGTACTTGATGTTGTAGACGGCGCCGAACCACTCGGTGTGGAACGTACTAATTTATTGGAAGCACTCGATCTTGTTCGGTCTTACGAGGTTTATGAGAACCGGATGCGTGATGGTCAGGGCCTTCTCAAGTTAAGCCGGGGGGCTGGCAGCGCACGGCTTGGCGGCTTGCGCCTTCTATCTATAAACCGCGAACGTCTCGCGGAATTTGAAACTGTGGGATATGGCAATGATGACGATGGTCGAGTTGCCCACATAGATGCGATGTTTCGGCGTACCTACACATGGATTGCACTTCCCCGGGTGCTCGATTTCTATGACCGTCGAGCCGTCCAAGCACGGGACGGTGCAGCAGCACTCGTCGGAAGTCGAAATGCCTCAAGGGCCTTGGAGCGCGTGCGCGCCGATACCGCGCAAAGCATAGATGCTGCCGTGATTGCTCGGGAATTGCATGGCGCGGCCAAAACTGGGAGGCTCCCACGTTGCGAAATGGATTTCATCCTACGGCCAATATTTGCCAATGATAAGGCGCGGCCTCTGGCTCAGACTATTCGCGAGCGAGTAACCCACCAGGCAGCTGAACTTCTCGCCGATGTCGAAGCTTTAAACGAAAGTCTCACTGTACAGGCGAACCTGCTTAGCGCGCACGCTAATCTCAAGCTGCAACCATGGATTATTACCCTAGCGGTGATATCAGCCATTGCCGGCGTGATAGCTGCTATAGGCCCATTACATGATTTGATGTGGCCCAAGCTTGCGCCAACAGTTGAGTGCGCAACCGTTCATCCATCACCTTCGGAAAAGGCATCCGGAATGCCACCTGCGCAGGCACTACACCCCAAGCGACCTATCTCCGACCGTAAGTGAATGATAGACAGGTTCCGACACCCCAGTCCGAGCCACTGAACGTCGGGTTTGAAGGCGAAAGCTATTCCAAAGGCGCTGGTACAGATAGACCAGCTGATGAGTCGATTGCACTTGGCCAGCCACTGCAGGTTGCGTGGAGCCACCGCAGGTTGTGCGGCAGCTGGCCATCGGAGCCCAATTGGCTTCAGAGTGCGCGCAATCGTTCGAGCGACAGCGGCTGCGCCAGCAGGGCACTGATCCGCGCCGCAGCGCCGCTCGACGTCAACAGCGCGGCATGGGTGTCCAGCGCGGCCTGGTCGGCCCAAGCCTCGACTATGACGATCACGCCCGGCGCATCAAGACTTTCATGCGCGGCATAGGCAAGACACCCCGCCTCGGACAGCACCTGCGGGACCAGAGCCAGTATGGTCTCTGCCAAAGCGACCTCCTTTCCGGCTTGCGGTACGAGGCGGGCGATAAGGTGAATGGTGATGTCAGTCATGCGCTTGGGCTCCTTGTGCCTCAACCCCACCCTTGCAGCACGATCTTGCCGCGCGTGGTGTTGCTTTCGATCTGCCTGTGCGCCGCGATCAGATTGGCGGCGTTGATAGGGGTCAGGGCCTGCGTCAGAGTGGTGCGGATCTTGCCCTTGTCCACCAGCCCGGCAACCGCGTCGAGCAGCTTGCCCTGCTCGGCAATGTCGGCCGTGTGGTAAAGCGAGCGGGTAAACATCAGTTCCCAATGCACCGACACCGACTTGCGCTTGAAGCCAACCACGTCGAGACTGGCCGGGTCGTCGATCAACGCAAAGCGGCCCTGCGGCGCGATCAGTTCGGCAATGTCGGCCAGGTGCCGGTCGGTGTGGGTCGTTGAAAACACCACGGCGGGCGCGCCAAGGCCCAGAGCGGCGACTTGCGGGGCCAGCGGCTGTGTGTGATCGATGGTATGATGGGCGCCCAGGTCTCGCACCCAGTCCTGCGTCTCGGCGCGAGAAGCGGTCGCGATGATCGTGAGATCGGTCAGCGCGCGTGCAAGCTGAATGGCGATGGAGCCAACGCCGCCTGCCCCGCCGATAATCAGGATCGCCTTGGCCGCCCCCGGCACCGGTTCGGCCACGCGCAACCGATCAAACAGCGCTTCCCACGCGGTGATGCTGGTCAGCGGCAGCGCGGCGGCCTGCGCCCAGTCGAGGCTCTGTGGCTTTTGCCCCACGATCCGTTCATCGACGAGATGATATTGCGCATTGCTGCCATCGCGCGCCAGATCGCCGGCATAATAAACCGCATCGCCTGCCTTGAAACGGGTCACAGCGGGCCCGACCGCTTCCACCACGCCTGCGGCATCCC